>DAIOSQ010000027.1:0-18785 GCA_036752465.1 Legionellaceae bacterium
CCACTGAATTGTCAATTTTATACGTGCCAGCTTAGTATTCAAATTCTGACGCTTGAACTAGAGAGTAGATTCATATGTCAAACCATTTTAATATTGACGTGGTCAAGTAAATTAATACATACCAGCTACCTTCTTTAATTCTATCATTTCGGCCTCAAATTGCTTTGGACTTCTATACTTGAGATAAGAATGCAGCCTGTTGTTAATGAGGTTGTAAAAGCGCGCATAAATGGCGCAGGATTGTAGCAAGCATCCCATTCGTGGGTGCAACGTATTTAAAATGGAGGATTAAAGTATGCGTTCGGTGAAATACGTATTGCGTGATTTAGTGGCTTTTTGAGATGATGTTGAAAGGCAACAAGTTGGAGAAAGTGAGATCACCACTTTAATTACTAAAGCAGCAGTCCTTGCAGTGCAGTCTGGCGAGGAGGCAATTACTCACAAAGTGCTTTCATGTGTTGATTATTTATCACCCATTGAAAGGCGGCATGTTTTTGAGCGAGAATTGATATAGCGAAGTTCGGAAGAAAAGATAGTATGAAATTTTCTACATCAACTATAACGACTGATGGTTTAATTGTACCTTGGCTTGCTGCCGATGGGCCACTGGCATATTCTCCATTCTCACCGCCTATGGATGATTATTTTTTTCTCTACAATTTTATTTTACCAGGGATCTTTGCTCAAGATGTCAATGTTAGAAGACATTACTGGTTTGGTGATTTTGGAAGTAAGGATGATTTTGATATCATTTTCTTAAGAAGTTTCTGGGAAGAGGCCCGTTGCGGATATGTACAACCTATTTATATCAATGAGCCATCGCATGATTTATTAGATTTTGAAGCGCCCATTGCGATATTCAAATACACATCAAAGCATTTGAGGCGCTCATATTATCTTTTCATACAACATGGTTCATATCTCGAGATTCCTGTTAGTGAGCAGCCATTGATAGAAGATGGATTCGTTCAGATCTATAGAGGCATTGGGAATGCTAAAGAATTTAACGTTCATCAAATGCCAAGAGATGAACATGTAATAGGCAAATACCGTAGTATCTGTGCCGGTGAAAGCGAAGTAAAAATTTTATCGCTTGATAAACTCATCCCCATCAAAGCAATCCGATGTAAATTCAAATCAGAAAATATAATACAAGATTGAGCCAATAAGGTATATTTGAAGATACAGGTTTTTGGAGGATTTTTTCGTGAAAGCAGTAGTCACCAATACGGTGAGCGAAAAAAAACCGAGAAAAGCTTGTAGATTCAATACAGATTGACTGCGTAGCAGATGGCAACTGCGTTTTTCAGGTTTATGGTTCGGTCAAGTACGCCATGAGCTTTGCTACAACCAGTCGTGGACCAGTCCTGTTTTGGATGCCTGCTGAATGCACCATAACCGTGAGCAATCATCCCAACACAGCAACCTAAAAAAACAGCATTCATCCGCACGTACGGATCTGTTCAGGGGGCATCAGGTGACTGGTGTCCCTACTGCGACCGATGGACATACGCAGACTATTTTAGTTTACCTGAAATCACACTGCTTGGAATAAAATCACTTGCCCCCGCCTCAGGAGCTATTGGCGCTGATTGTGAGGATGTTAAAGCAGGAAATAGGCTGTGGTTTTGAGTTCTACGTCGCACAGTCGGTGCTGTTGTCGACTGTGCAGTTCCATCGTGGCGTGATCCTTTGTCACTTTGGGTTGTGCTATATGGCCGGCCAGGAGTTTCTGGCGATAAATAAGCGACACGGGGTGCTCGGATCCATTGAAAAAACCCCGATCTTGAAGGTTGTGGTTTTAACTGAGGCTGATGCCAATTCGTTTGATGCATGTCTTGTAATCGAGAATGAACATCATCGAGTTCTTCTTGAAACCAGATAGCAGCGGCATCACCTAGCCCTTCCAGTGCGTCTCGATAATAATCACTGGCCACTTCAATACATTGCAGCCGCTCCTCAGCGGTGGCCGCATACATGCGGGTCTTATATAACTCCATGATTTGTTGTCGATTTGGGGCAACATTAGCTGCGAGGCTTTGGATATATTGGGGCGCCAACTCCTTGATTTTTCGCCAGTCTTTCCAGGCAAACGCTAAATGAAATTCCGCCGCTGCTTTTAATGAGGAAGGCAATTTGTCGCAGTAGTTCATGAAAGTGCATATCTGTTCATAAGATAACGATATGACGTGACACTGCTGTTCATTCAGTTCCTCATGATCATCATCCGTGTCAACAGCTAGATAAGGATCTTGCCTACAGGCTGCTTGCATGACACTATTATCAGGGGACAAGGAAACGGTACTCGTTTTCGTTGATTTTTTATCGATAGTACCCTCAATCAATTCCGCTTGAAGTTGGGTGAGTTTTTCATCAAAATGACCAACATCGAAAATGCTAATCTGTTGTTCTTCACCAGTTATTGAGATATATGATAGCTGTCCAGCATCATAAAAAACATGATTTAATGGGTAATCGAGGTGTGTTGTATTTTCTGCTGGTAATAGATGTAACATCCAATATTCTTCTTTCATACTCAGGGATGTGAAGTCATTAATAGCGAGAGTATTACGGTTTATTGTTATATACGTGCATCCTCGATAATATAATGCGTGTATATTGTCAGGTTCGAGAATCAATAATTGGCTGAAATAGTTAATGGCTTTTAAATAGTCTTTTTGCCATAAACACGCTAACCCTCTATTAAGATAAGCAATTTTGACAAGGTTCTGAGTGAACATTTCTTTACGTTTTAACACAGATATCTCATGATTATTAAACAACGTACTTAATTGCTCGATAAGCTCCCTGTATTTTTGTTCCATATGAATATACTTGCCGGCTCTATCGTCCTGAACTGCATCGCTTAGGAGTTTTGTTAGTTCTTGACGAACGGTTGGCGTGAGTGCTTTTTTCGTATGGGTGAATTTGAAACCTGTTTCAGGTTGTTTTTCAATTCGTTCGGTGCCGAAGGCTTGAAAAGCCTCGTAAGCATCAAATTTTTTGCGTTTCCCTGCAAAGATCTCGTGTTTTTCAGGCCGCTTAAACATAAAATTTCTCAATTTTTGTCGACAGTTATGATAACATTATTTAATCTTTTTGTAAAAAAAAATCCGATTTGTGTTGTTTTTAATTTTCAAAATAAACTTATCTTAAGTTGACTACATGGATACATCTTATCATGCATAAGGACATTGCAATGACTGCTATCTAACGTAAAAACGCTTAATATTTTCGTTAAAAAATGGCTTATTTTTTCTTTAATGAGTACTTTAAACCCTATGATCGCTCATTAAAACAATGAGGCGATCATAGGAGGTGTCATACCAGGTATCAAGCCCCTTACTCAACGCGACAACGACAACCCGCCCTCGTTTGCATGACGAATGATTTGATCCACGTGGTCGTTGGTTACCTGTTCTATACGATACTTAAACACATCATCTAATGTAAATTGGCAAACTCTTACTTTAGAATGAGGCGTTTCATCCTTAGAAAAAAAGAAGCCTCGCCGGTTTTTTTCCAGCAGCAAAGGCGTTCTATCAAAAGAACTGAGTCGAATCGCATCTTCTGCAGCAAATGTAGGATGACAATCAAAATCAGTGTAGTCTGTGCGTGCTTCACTTGGAAAACATAGATGGGTTGTCTTGTTAAAATATGTATCATATACGCCCGCATCTACCATATCTAAGGAAGTGTCCTTTTTTGAACTGTAAAAATAAACCGCATCAAAATCATGTTTTTTTTCATACATGATGGCCATGTATTCAGAAGGATAATATGTATAACCGACCATGACTTTGCCATAGTCTAAAATGGCGACCGCTCTGATTAACAGCGGCGTATCGGATATGAATTTCTTAAACGCTTCTTGCGTATGAATAATCGGTATGTCCTTTTTTTCTCTCGATTCAACGATCAGACGCATGCCTTCTGCATTGATGTGATAGCCATTGATTCTTGTTCGTAAATTTGCGCCATAACCTCCGGGTGCTCCGATGTAGTAGGCTTCAAGATGGGGTTCTATATACCGTTCGAGTAGAGGTAGAATGGAAAGGTGTTTTTCAATGGGTATCTTAGGATTGGATGAAAAGAAAGAATACAGATAATTTAGCAGGGGGGATGAATTAAGCGCGCCAAAGTGAATCCTGGCTGATGGATGTTGATACGTTTTCATTGGTGGGTTCATTTTTGGTAAACATAATTATCTCCTAGGCAACATCAGAAACAACATGTCTCTGATACAGTTCAAGCCTAACAAGGTTATTTTAAATAAGCAAATTTTTTTAACTTGGAGATCCAGCCCAGAACGGCCCCATTTTACGGTCCGTCGCATAGCTCAATATGAGTTCTGAACAATATTTAACGGCATCAGATTTCTCCTGCTTGCAGCTGCTCAAAAATCGATATAGCTTGGTTTTTGATTGATTCTTGCTTTAGTGCCGTGAATTTGTCCCATGTGCTATAAACAAATGTTAAGCGTTGAATAGATTCGAGTTTTTTTCGATTGCGTGCAAAAAAATCCCAATAAAGTGCATTAAAGGGGCATGCTTTTTTTCCAAGCATCTCAAGTGGATTATAATTGCATTGTTTGCAAAAGTTGCTCATTTTATTAATGTATTTACCGCTTGCTGCATAGGGCTTACTGCCCAAAATTCCGCCATCTCCAAACAATGCCATACCAAGGGTATTCGGCATTTCCACCCATTCATATGCATCGCTATAAACCGCCAAATACCATGCTTGAACCTGCTGAACATCGAGTCCGGTAAGCAGCGCAAAATTTCCAGTAACCATTAAGCGCTGAATATGATGGGAATACGCATGTTCCTTGGTATGCTGGACCACCTCGGTGATGCATGCCATATTTGTTTTCCCTCCCCAATAAAAATTGGGTAAAGATCGCTGAGCATCAAGATAATTCAGTTTGCCATATTCCGGCATTTGCAGCCAATAAATGCCGCGAACATATTCACGCCAGCCTAGAATCTGACGAATAAATCCCTCTACGGCGTTTAACGGGGCTTTATTTTTTCGATACATGGTTTCTGCTTTTTGACATACTTCAAGCGGTAAAAGCAATCCCGCATTAATATAGGTTGAGAGCAACGAGTGATTTAAATAGGGCTCATCCTTTACCATGGCATCTTGATAAGTCCCAAAATAGGGCAAGATACGTTCAATAAAGTCATCCAGCTCAACCATAGCCTGTTCACGTGTGACGGCATAATGAAAGGGTTGTAAGGTGCCAAAATGATCAGGAAATTGTTTGGTGACCAACTCAAGCACTTCCTTTAAAATCAAAGATTTGCTGTGACTGATACGCTTTGGTGATGTTAGCCCTTTTGAAGGAGGTTTGCGGTTCTCTTGATCGTAATTCCATTGACCACCCGTTGGGTTGCCATCGTTTTCCATTAAAATTTGATATTTTTTGCGCATATATCGATAAAAATATTCCATTCGGAGTTGTTTTTTACCCTTAGCCCAGAGTCTAAATTCTTCGGTTGAACAAAGAAATCGATGATCGATGCGAACATCGATTGTTATATCAAACCGTGAAGGCCACAACGCTATCTCATGCTTCAAACGATATTCGCAAGGCTCGGTGACAATAAGATGTTTTATTCCCAATGTCTTCAAAGCTCGTTCTACTTCGCAGGTCAAGCTGCCGGTATTATTTGGATCGGTCAATTGTATGTAGCGAATCGAGAGCCCCTTAGCTGAAAGCTCGGCTGCGAAATGACGCATGGCAGAAAAAATAAATGCTATTTTTTTAGGATGGTGTTTAACGAAGGTTGCCTCCTCCATCACTTCACAAAACAAGAGTGTATCCCCAGCCTGAAGATCACTCAGAGAGCTCATGCAATCCGAGAGTTGATCCCAAAGAATGAGTCGGAGGCTGTTCATGAATTTTTCCAAGAGTGAAGCATTACGTTAAACCCCGCATCTAAGGTATTCGACAATGACCAGCTAACAATATAACGACTATGCGCATCAATCAAGGCCACCATTACTAAAACCAATTAATCTGCGGCTATTATTTGTAGTAGTCGAGTTGTTCTATACTTAAAGACAATGATTCATGTGAGGGACATCATGGCGCATCACTTGCTTAAAGAAACAGGAGTGGATATTTACCAGTATCCAGAAACTTTCCGGGAAGCTCAAGCAGATCAACAAATCACCATCGGAGATTTGCATGGCAATGCGATGAAACTATTGTTTATCCTGGTGAAGGAGGGTGTGGCGTCGGGTCTGACAGCCTCGAACTATGATAAACTTGTTGAAATTTATAAAAAAAATGTTCTCGAACTCACCAAAGAAGATATTGACGAGTTTAACGATATACTTGGCCGCATGCAGTTTAACAAGACTCAGCTTAGGCTGATTGGTGATGAGTTAGGTGATCGCGGCAGTAATGATTACTTTACGCTGAAAATTATCGAGAAACTAGCCGCGCAGGAGGTGCCATTTGAAATAACCATTTCAAATCACAGCATCGAATTTCTCGAAGCCCACGAACAACATCATGAGACAGAGTCTCATTATCATGCTCCCATGTTACGCGATGGCCTGGCCAACTCCTTAGAAAATTTAAACATACTGCTAGAAAAAGGAATTATTGACGGAGAAGAAATAAATAATATCGCGCAATATGCTTACAAGCCAAATCTCAAGGTTCTATCTTACTCATTAAATCAGGCGAATGGGGATCATCCCGAACTCACGATTTATAGCCATGCAGCGATCGGTCTAGCGAACGTGCAGCAACTTGCAGCGTTATTTCATGTCAGTTATGTTGATGTGACGCCACAGGCATTGGCAAGAACGATTGATGCCATCAATCAGACATTTCAATTGGAGTATGTGCAAACAAATCGTGTGCGTCAGCTTTGCCCGGAACATAAAATGATAGAAGGTTATGAAGGTAATCAAGGCTTACATAGTCCCGACCTCAGTGATGCACCTTTGGTGTTTTTGATGTGGAATAGAAATTATCGACAAATTGACCGTCCGTTTAATAACGATCGATATAGCCTAGTATATGTTCATGGACATGATGATGCGGATCCATTAGCAAATGAAAAGTACGTCCATAATCTTGATGATGAGAATAATAAATTAGGTAAGAACCTCTACAGCAACAGAGGTACCTATGCTGTTCTGATGACAGACAAGGCTGCACCAGCACCAATCCTTGATGACGAAGGGATGGCGGCTAGAGCAGCCATTTTTCACCAAGCCGCGCCACCAACACGAGCTTTACCTCCTTTTCTTTCTGCCGGGGGGATCGGGGGCTTAAAGAAAAAGCTGAAGGCCACCAAGCAGCAACTATCAGATCCAGCGCCCGATGACAGCACGGATAAGACACCTTAGCTTATATAACTTGTGGGATGGGGCATATATTTCATGTAAACATCCAGATAGAGGCGCGGCAACTTCTTTTTGCCTAGTGATCAAAGAAAATGCAACATGCCGTGATAAGACAGGTTGCATCGTACCGCCATTTGATAATGGGTATTATCTGCGGACGGCGCCATGGCCATAGTACCCCCTATGACCATAGTATCCTGTGTGACCATAGTATCCCGTATGGCCGACGTAGGCGCTTCTACCATAGTAAGCTCTGTGCCAATTATTCGTATAGTACGGGGCTCCCCAACCGGGGCTGTAGCCATAAATGCCGTTATGGTAACCATATCCAACCGTATTATAGTTGCTGTACGCTGGACTATAGGCCGTTGTGTTCGAAGTGCAGCTAGAAAGTATAGCTGCTGAAGAGATAAGACTGATCGCTATAATAAGTGTTTTCATGAACGCTTCCGTGCAAATATATGTACTTATATTATATAAGTAGATAAACTATAAAGCAAATAGACTTATTTGTGATGTATCAGGATGGCATAAGGTGCGCTTGACGTGAATAAGGAGCATGTTTGCTGGGTTGCTTGCGATCTGTTAGCATGTTTTTCTTTCAAGATGATTGACCCGCCATGTGCTATTGATCCGTTAGGTAACATAGGGTCACTGCGACGAGCAAGGCTTAATATGACAGATATTGCGTCAAAACCCACGTTGCTGGCGAATGGTGTACCCGCCGTCGCAGCACGCTATTTGCAAGTCTCCGCGATGCATGCGGTTTGGTATGCGCAATACGGCAATCCAGAAGGGTTGCCTGTAATTGTGTTACATGGCGGGCCGGGTGCTGGCTGTGATGATGAGACCGTCAAACTATTTGATCTCAAGTTTTGGCGGGTTATTTTACTGGATCAGCGAGCTGCAAAGCGCTCCACGCCTTTTGCGGAAATGGCGGAAAATACTACCCAGCATCTCATCGCGGATATTGAGCAACTTAGAGCAGCATTACACATTGATCAATGGCTGCTATTCGGCGGCTCGTGGGGTAGCGCACTGGCGCTCGCATATGCGCAAACATATCCACAGCGCGTGTTGGGCTTTATTCTACGTGGTATTTTCCTGGCACGAGCACATGAGACGCAGCATCTATGGTTTGGTATGGGTAAGATCTTCCCTGAGGCATGGCAGGAACTTAATGCGCATATTCCTATGGCCGAGCGGGATGATTTAATCCAAGCATATTACCGCCGCGTCATGAGCACCGATCTGCAGATAGCTACTCTTGCCGCAAGAGCCTTTGTTAAATATGATTATCTGTGCTCCTATCTTAATTTATCTGCCAAAAAACTGCAGCAAGCCATAGCAGATGATAGCGCCAATCTTGGCTTAGCGCGTACGTTTATCCATTATTGTGTCCATTATTTTTTTCTGCAAGAGAATCAACTGATTGATAATATTGGCAAGATCAATCATTTACCGCTGGTGATGGTACATGGGCGTTACGATATCATCACCTTGCCACAAAGTGCTTTTGATCTTCAACAAGTATGGCCGGGTTCGCAGTTGGTTTTTGTGGATCGTGCCGGCCATTCGGCAAAAGAAAAACCAATTGTAGCGCAACTAAGCAAAGCCACGGAGAACATGAAAAACTTCCTTAATGATTAATCACCAGTCTTAATGGGGTGGGGATGTGCTGTGACTGTGCAGGTAGCGTTATTATGCGGATGATTTTTTGCAGACAGTATTTCCCCATGCCTATCAGTGTGTCAGCTTTGTTGGCGACTTTCTGGTGGATGCGCACATCAGTGGATTTTAAAGCGAACGAGTATACCACCCGGTAGTCGTTAAATGTTGCGGGTACAGCAATCCCCATGCTAAATTCCGGAACTTTTTGTTTGTAAAAATATAGGATGTCTTTATGCTGGTCGTGGTAAAGCTCTGGCCAAAGGCGGGCTTGGCCCTGCAAGAGAAACTCGTGACTAAAGCTCGCATCAAATGGCCAAAGATTTTTTTCAATGAGGTTAGATTCAATCGAGGGCCGCGATGAGAATAGCAACCATTCATTGTGCGGCGTTAGCAGCATGATGGCGATATAGTCAATTTCAAGCAGGCCCAATACGTCCAGAAATATGTGCTTTACAGGCTGATAAGACTGAAACAATAAATTGTGCGCTTGGGGGTGCATGTTGAGTTTGCGGTCGCTTAATTCCATAGTGCCATTGCATCTTAACCTAAGGGGTATTTTGGTTGCGCTGTGCATAGTAAGAGGAAATCGAACTGATAGCCAAATCAATGATTTTCTCCAAATTTGCTTTTGATGTATCGATTTCACGCACATCTCGGACCAGTTCTACCACAAAATTAGCAAAAGCATGGGTATGGTTAGTTTCCTCACGGTACAACGCATGACATTTGTGCAAAATATAATGGAGTAGGTCATCGTCAAGGGTTTTGAATTTGGCGATGGGTTGTGGGGCTGCCGGCTCCCCATAGATCAGCCAGCCTGCAGAAATGTTGAGGCCAGCAGCGATTTTTAAAGTTTTCTCATAGTCTGGTAAGGCATCGCCGCGAATATAACGGCGACAAATTTGCGGCGATGCACCGGAAATCTTCGCTAGGGTGGTGATGCAGATACCATTGGGCGAGCGTGAGGCGCCGTGGCCGTTGGCTTGCAGTGCATCAATGAGCCTGCTAGCAAATGCTGTATATTTTTTGCTGGTCATGCTGAGCCTATTGCCTTGTTGTCGTGCGCAAATCTTAGCTACACACCAAAGATTTGTTCACGGAGCGCTATCCAGGATTGTGTTGTTGCGAAAATATTATCAAACATTTGGCTAGCATAAATCAATATAATTAACATAAAATACACATTGATAAGACTATTAATAACATATTAATATTTGTAGTGGCTGGAATGGCTTCTCAAACTTAGGTGCCTGATGAAATTACTGCTAAATAAAGCGCATCCCATCTTACCGGACATGCTTGCACTGGCGGTGCGAGTATTGGAATTGATGCGTCTCTGGGGACAGGCATCTATGCAAGACTTGGCCGAACCAGCGAGTAGGTCGTAGCGATGATCAAACATCAAACACGCATCATCTTAGCCGGTATGCTGGGCAATTTAATCGAGTCATTCGATATGGCGATTTGCGGGCTATTATCAGTATATCTAGCAAAATATCTGATCGGCGACACCGCAGATGGTATCCTGTTGGTGTTTTTGACTTTTTTTATCGGTTACCTGGCCAGGCCGCTTGGGGCGCTGGTCATGGGTTTGTTTTCCGATATTTACGGCAGAAAAATTGTTTTGGCTATTTCGGTGTTATCCATGGGCATCGCCACGGCTACCATCGGCTTCGTGCCGCCGCATAGCCATATCGGCAGGGCATCTTTATGTATTCTGCTGGCATTGCGGGTGATGCAGAGTTTTTCTTGTGGGGGTGAGTATTTAAACTCTTCAGCCTATTTGGTAGAAAATGCACCGTCTTCTAGCAAAGGCTATACCGCCAGTTGGGCTTCTTTCGGTACAGTGTCAGGTGATTTAGTAGCCTCTCTGATGGCCCTAGTGGTGATTCATTACAACCATACCTACCCAGAATTGGAATGGATCATTTGGCGGGTGCCTTTTGTATTTGCGCTGTTGGGCTCATCGATAGGCTTGTATATACGTCTGTGTGTGCCGGAGAGCCTGGAATTTGTGATGTATTATGCTGACCGCAGCAAGCCCAAGGCTGGCAATTTATTCCAGGCCTCCCTGCAGTACGCCAAAGCCAATCAGCGGCAAACGGCTTATGTTTTTTTGTTAAGTTGCCTGGGGGTGACCACCACCGCGCAACTGTATATCTATGCCCCCATGCAAGCCCATATGTATGGTGGCTACACCGATCATCAAATTATGTTGTCCAACATTATTTCATTGTTGGTGTTGTTGGCGGTGTTTCCTATCGTAGGACGTTTGTCAGATCAAATAAATCGCGAAAAAATTGTGTTGGTAGCCAGCTGCGGTTTTTCGCTACTCGCGCCACCTTTTTTTAATGTGCTATCGCATGGGACGTATTGGCAATTGGTGTTAAGCCAGGCTTTGATTGCCATACCAGCTGGGGCATATTATGCCACTGTACCAGTAATGTTGGCTGAAATGTTCCCAATTAATTTACGCTGCACGGTACTGTCGATTTTATACTCTATTGCTGCCAGTCTCTCGGCAGGTTTGGCGCCCTTATTGTCATTGCTTTTGGTTAAAAAAACGGCAATTGCAGCAGCTCCCGCGCTGTTGGTGTGGGTGTTGGCTGCCGCAGTTATGCTCAGCATTGCACTGAAACAACAGCGACGCAGCCGTTACCAAACCGCTTAAATAATAGGGTTTAAATGTTGCCACCATTTAAAATTAGTTTC
The DNA here is from genome assembly GCA_036752465.1 of Legionellaceae bacterium. Taxonomy (GTDB): domain Bacteria; phylum Pseudomonadota; class Gammaproteobacteria; order Legionellales; family Legionellaceae; genus DAIOSQ01. Next base: position 11,758 of record DAIOSQ010000027.1, read on the forward strand.
ATTTCCCCAGTCATATTATTTGTTGCATCTTCCGTTGGAGATGGACTAAAAAAAGCATGGATATTCAATGGGGCATTGGTCAGTTGAACCGATAGCTCTTTGATGCCGATCAGCAATGCTGAGCAGTACACACTGAGTTCGCTGTAAACACAAGATGCAAAAAATAGGGGTGATGTTGCCACAAACAACAAGCCTCGTAAAATCTTATGCAGCAACGGTTGCTGCTCATCTGCTAGCATAGTTTGCAATCCACACGCAACTGAATATATTTTCTGATAAGAGGACAAATCCATGTAACTGAACGCTGTTTCCATAGCTAAGCTAGAGGCTTGTGATTTCCTTACTTGGATATATATTTTAAGCATGGCATCTAATGTCTGTGCGCGTTGTTGCTGAAAATGCTGAGTGTTGCTTGTTAGATACTGGATAATATCTTTTTTGTTTTGAAAATTAAGCTGGTCGAATTTATCCAGATCACCGACATCAATAAAAGATCTGGTCGCGTCCTTTTGATTTATGTCTGTTAAAAGGTCATAGATATAGCAGCACTCAAATAGCGAGGCTCGTGTTTCCTGTGAAACAGTAGATAAATTTCTAAAAGAATTGTTTAAATATTTGTCCTGGCTGGCAGGTGTCATGTGAAAGAGCGTATTGTAGATATCTATATATTCTTCTTCAGGCGTGGTTTCTAGACCTACCCCATGAGTCATCAGGATGCGCCTAAGTGCGAGATATTTTGCGGCATGGGGTAGATGTTGTCCCATGAGAGCGATAGACAAGAGGGTGTTTGTAATTAAAACATCCACTATGATTCCGTATAAAGCATATGCAGCAAACCTTACCACATAAGCTGAGAAAAGAAGAGTATTTATGACGATTGCGTAATAGATAACGAAATTTTTTGCCCGGGATGAGGTATAGTTTTCGTATGCATACCAACTCGGGAAACTTGTGCGCAAAGCGTCATCAAAGGTCTTAAATGCCTTTTGTTTTAAATATTCTTTTAATTTCTCACTTTTATCCGTTGAAGCATCTATGGCCTTAATAGTTAATCCAAAAATATTAGCTTGTTTTATAAGAAAGTTAAATTTGTTATATAAAGACAAATCTTGCTGAAACCCTGCGGCAGTAAGCTGTAATTCCGCCCACACCTTATTTAATTGAGCTTGCGGCATTCTGGCATAGCCATGTGCTCTTAAGAGCTCCATAAAGGGTTCTGTGCTAGTATGATCAGTATTTAGACTGCGGGCAAGTTCATGATACAGCTTTTTCAAATCTTCTATCTTAATCCCTTGATAGCGGTTTTTTTTGACAGTTTCAGTAATTCCAAAAGCCTCTTCAATATGATCACGTAGTATTGTTTCCAGCTCTGCACTGATGTCTTTGTTATGATGCGCTTCAGGGATGTAATCATGAAAAAAACCTGAGTTAATTTTGCTGTTGAGAGAACTGATCATGAATTGTATGGGTGCTTGTCGTTTCTTGCTAGGCATAGTAAAGGTTCATATCTAAGAATTTTCTCTGCACAAATTAACATAAAATACACTGATTGTAAAATATTTTGCTTTCAATGCCGCTGTACCGGCTGATGTGACTCGTTGGGTGTAGGTCAAGTTGGGTTTGATGATGGGTCGTTAGCTGTGGTGTTTATACAGACAGAGGAATTTGACAAAAAGCATATACTTCAGGTCGAATTTCTTTGACTTGATTGTGCTCATCCACAAACACTGCCAGCGGCAGGTGTTGTTTGCAGTGTTCTTCAGGTAAGTCTATAAAAGTGGCGATGATGATAATATCACCGGGTGTTACCAGATGAGCTGCCGCGCCATTGACGCAAATAGCGGTACTGTTGGGCTCACCCTCGATAGCATAGGTTTCAAAACGGCTACCTGATGAGACATTCCAGACGTGCACTGCTTCAAAAGGTAAGATATTGGCAATTTGCAATAAATTAGGTGACACCGTGATGCTGCCTTCATAGTCTTTATCGGCGTGTGTAATGGTAGCACGATGGATTTTTGACTTGAGCATTTTACGTAACATGGGTTTTCCGGGGGACTACTAAATGTGGATCATTGTTGGATTAAAAAATATAAAAAAATTTTTATGATACAAGCAATGATCTCATAATATGTGTTTCTATATCATATAGAAACAGGTCGAAAGTTTATAGCGCTACTGCCTATACTAATTCAACTTCTTCAGCTTGTGGACCTTTTTGACCTTGACCTGGTTTGAACGTGACGTTCGCGCCTTCTTGTAGTGTTTTGAAACCGGTACCTAAAATTGCGCTGAAGTGAACAAAGTAATCTTTGCCATTGCTTTCAATGAAACCAAAACCTTTACTTTCGTTGAACCATTTTACCGTACCGCGTACTTTCTCTGCCATTTCTACTGCTCCTAAGCATTTTTAAATTTACTTAAGCATTTTCAACTAACATCAAGTTCATGTCAAGAGGTACTGACAATAAAATTTAACCATGGTTTGTATGTGCTTACATCACTGACGCTTGGTGGTATAGCAGAGATTGGCAAGTGCTTTGTTACCTGTTCATGCCGATGTATCTGCGGGTTCGCTATAGCCACAGCCTTCATGTGGGCATAACAGGAGTGCCCCTGAACGCTTGTTTTCTTTGATGGTCAATATAGGCCAGGCACATTTGGGACAGGCTCTGTTGACCGGTTCATTCCATAAGGCGTAGCTGCATTTCGGATAGCCTTGGCAGGAAAAAAATATTTTTCCCTTGCGTGATTTCCGTTTTAAAATGGGGTGCCCATGGCATTTCGGACAACTGACGCCAGTGTCTTCAGGCTTTTCCAACGGCTCAATGAATTTACAGTTAGGATAATTGCTGCAGCCAACAAAACGGCCATAACGCCCCGTTTTGATGTGCAATGCACTTTGGCATTCTGGGCATGCTCTGTTGTCCACCACTTCAGGCTCGGTTTTTGCGCCCGGGGAGGATAAGTCTTTGGTATAATCACATGTTGGGTATGCGGTACAACCAACAAATCGACCGCGTTTCCCCAAGCGAATCGCTAAGGCTTGCTGACACTGGGGGCAAAGTTCCTCTAAAACTTCTGTGGTCACATCTTTGCGTTGTACTTGGGTGTCGACATCGCCAATTTTTTGGATAAACGGTTGCCAAAACTCTTCCAGTACCGGAATCCAGTCTTTTTCGCCCCTGGCTACCGCATCTAGGGTGTCTTCTAATTGGGCCGTGAATTGATAATCGACGTAGCGGTTAAAATATTCTGTTAAGAAGTGGCTGACAATTCTTCCCACATCTGTAGGGAAGAAGCGCTTTTTGTCGACAATGACGTATTCTCTTTGTTGCAGCGTATGAATGATGGTGGCATAGGTGGATGGTCGACCAATATCATACTCCTCTAGCGCTTTCACTAAAGAGGCTTCGGAATAACGGGGGAGCGGCTCAGTGAAGTGTTGCGACGTTTGTAAACCGAGCAAAGTCACCATTTCACCTACGTTAAACTCAGGCAATATTAGCGTATTGCCCGTGTCTTCTTTTAAGTCGTCTTGGCCTTCCTCGTATACGGCCAAGAAGCCAGGAAAGGTGATGATTGAACCGTTGGCACGGAATTGCTGTGCTGTATCGCCTGCTGGGGAAAAATCTACCGCAACTGTGTCGAGAATGGCTTGCGCCATTTGACAGGAGATGGTTCTTTTCCAAATCAAGCTGTACAACTTGAACTGGTCGGCAGTGAGTGCTTTTTGTACCATCTCAGGGGTGCGTTTGATAGAAGTCGGTCGAATGGCTTCGTGGGCTTCTTGTGCATTTTTTGATTTGGTTTTGTAGATGCGTGGTGCTTTGGGGGTATAATCCTTGCCGTAACGCTCTTGAATGTATGCACAGATTTCAGCCACGGCTTCAGCGGCTAAATGGACCGAATCTGTGCGCATGTATGAGATTAAACCCATGGTGCCACTACCTATGTCAATACCTTCATAGAGCTGCTGTGCCACCATCATGGTTTTGCGTGCAGTAAACCCTAATTTGCGTGAGGCTTCTTGCTGTAAAGTAGAGGTTATAAACGGCGCCGCTGGATTACGTTTGCGTTGCTTTTTTTCGATGGCGGTAACCTGTAATTGGTTTTGAGCTTGTTGCAGCAGTGTTTGCTGCCACTCCTGGGCTTGTGCTGCATGGGTGATGCTAAACTGCTGTAATTTTTCTTGATTGAAATGCGTCAGTCGCGCTTCGAAGTTAGTCGCATGATGTTGACATTGCGCGGTGATGCGCCAATATTCTTGTGCGACAAAGCGCTCAATTTCTTCTTCTCTTTCGACGATCAAGCGCAGTGCTGGACTTTGTACGCGTCCCGCAGACAGACCGCGACGAATTTTTTTCCATAATAAAGGGGATAGATTAAAGCCAACCAAGTAGTCTAGTGCACGTCGTGCCTGTTGGGCATTGACTAAATCCATCGCAATTTCTCTGGGATGCGCTATGGCGTCTAAAACAGAAGCTTTGGTAATTTCGTTGAAAAATATCCGGGCGACTGTTTTGTTGGTCGTCAACTGACGAGCTTGCATCAATTCATAGATGTGCCAAGAAATCGCTTCACCTTCACGGTCAGGGTCGGTCGCTAGTAGTAACGAATCGGCTTTTTTCAGGGCTTTGGCAATGAGCTCGATATGGCGAGCATTCTTATCAATAGGTGCGTAAATCATGGCAAATTTTTGTTCTGGTATGACAGAGCCTTTGCGGGCAGGCAAGTCTCTGACATGTCCATATGATGCCAGCACTTCATAGTCGTTACCGAGATATTTTTGTATTGTTTTTGCCTTTGCCGGTGATTCGACAATAACCAAATGTTTTGTCATGCTACACAAACCTTTTAATCTAATTGCGGGCGCTTGCTGCGGCTTCGAAGTGAGTAATTACCGATAATATTAACTTGATTGTGACAAATAGCCAGTTTTATTTGCGGTCGCGGCCTTTAAGATTCGGCGGATGTGTGGCGCAAGCCCGGAGGGGCTTGCACGAGTGCCCAGTCCTAATGTGTTTCTAGGTTGTCTTCACTGTGATAAAGCACCAAGTCTAAAAACGCAAGTTCTTTAAGGCTGAGTTTGTGCTCCAGTTCGCTGCGGATGACCCATTTGGTTTCTTGCAGACCGACAAATCTTGATTGTGAGAAAAACAAACGGTGTAATACTTTTTCTAAGGTATCTTCGATAACAACGCCCATGTTGACCATGCGCATCAAAAATTGATAGCTAACTTTGGTTAGTTTTCGCTGCTCTTGCTCAGTAAAAACGCGCAATGCTTGCGGGTGGAAAGGAGCGATAGACTCCGGTTGGTACTCATGATCATGGGTTTTTATGGCCAATTCATCCAGTATGGCGTGCTCTTTTTGATGGCTGATACATACGTGTTGTTCTTTTAATTGCGACAATGTTTTCTCAAACAAATTCATCAGTAATTCTAGTAGATTATCTTTCATACATACACCTCGTATAGCCACCAGGTACTGCTCTGATAATACCCAGTAGTTCTAACTCAGCAAGACGACACATGAGTTGCTCAAGATCCAGGTAACAACGTTCGAAGATTTGCGCGATTGATGTCATTTCGAAATCAATACACGCGACTAGAGTCTGCTGGTCGTCAGCAAGCAGGGATGCATGACGAGCGGTACTGCTGTGCGATGTTACTGCAGGATCTAGTGTTAACTCTTCCAAAACATCTGTGATCTGTGATACTAACTTCGCGCCTTGCTTTAGTAAATGATGACATCCCGCAGTCTGTGGGTTATGAATAGAGCCAGGAATAGCAAGTACGTCACGATTTTGCTCTAAGGCATAACGAGCGGTGATCAGTGAGCCACTTTTTATTGCTGCTTCCACAACCAGAACACTGGATGCTAAACCACTTATTATACGATTTCTGCGTGGAAAATGTCCAGCAATTGGTGAAGATTCTCTCGCAAACTCGGAAATAATCAGTCCGCGATCGGTTATCTGTTGGGCTAATGTTTGATGTTGGCGAGGGTAAATATGGTTCAATCCAGACCCTAATACTGCAATTGTGGTGCCATTCGCTGCAAGGCAACCGCGATGTGCCGCGCCATCAATCCCAAGGGCTAGGCCACTGACGATGGTGGTGCCATGGCTGCTTAATGTTTTGGCAAAGTGAAACGCCGTTTCTGCACCAACTGGGGTGGGTTTACGACTGCCGACCATTGCCAGCATGGGTTTGGTCGTGAGTGCTTCGAGGTTGCCGCACGCATACAATACTGGCGGAGGCGCGTGAATCTCGCGCAACATCTGCGGGTAAGCTTCATCCCACCAGGTGATGATATGATGCTGGCTAGCAGATGCTTGCCAGCGAAGGTCGTGGTCGACTTTGTGCCAGGCAAATGTGGCAATTTGTTGCGCAATTGGCGCGGCAATGCCATGCGCTTCTAGTTGTGTGGCGGATTGGCTGAATAGGTCTTGCAAATTTGGCCATATTTTAAGCCATTTGAGTATCTTTTGCGGCCCTACGTGCGGAATATGGTTTAATGCCAGCAGAAAGGGGGTATTGGCATGAGCGCGATGCGGCAATTGATGGTTTTGCATATGCTTCCTTGGCTAAGCGCGAGATTTTGCCGGCCATATTCCCGCTTGGTCTTGTTGTTCCTGCTTGAATTAGGGATAATATGACGCGCGCACTATATTACCACGCTTTTTTGAGAAACGATCATTATGGCTATTCGTAAAATTATCTATTTACCTGATCCTCGCTTGCGGAATGTGTGCAAGCCGGTGGATTGTTTTGACGACACATTACACGTCTTGATTGAGGATATGTTCGAAACCATGTATCACGCCAAAGGTGTTGGCTTGGCCGCGCCACAAATAGGCATTAATTTGCAATTGTCGGTTATTGACATTATCGGTGACCAGAGTCAGCAACTGGTCATCATCAATCCCGCAATTATTGAAGCTATTGGTGAGGCGGAGTACCAGGAAGGATGTTTGTCTGTGCCAAGCGCCTATGATAAAGTCAAGCGCGCCCAAACCGTAA
>DAIOSQ010000028.1:0-18733 GCA_036752465.1 Legionellaceae bacterium
GTACCAGCGCCGCCCGTTATTGATGTTGCTAAGCTCCAAGCCCTGTCTGATGCCAAAGCGGCTGCTAATAACAAGATACGCGCAATTACAGATGCCAGGCTTGGTGAGCCTAATGATGATTGGAATCAGCAAGTAAAAGACTTATATAACAATCTAAAGGGCCAACGCGATGCCGAGCTGGCTCCTTTAAACGAGCAAGCAACCGCCATACAAACTGAATTACTTGCCATAAACACTGTTGATAAGCTAGCTGCGGCTGATGTTGTAGATATACAAGCGCGAATCGATGCCATAGATGTACCAGCGCCTGCCATTGCTCATGATAAGTTTCAAGCAATGCAAACTGCGATAAACGAAACCAATGTAGCAATATCGAAGTTAAAGAAAAAAATAGAAGAGCTCAAACTCGAAATTACAGATCATCAAACACAAGCAGATTCTTCTCCCGACACTATAGGTTCGGCACCCCATCACCACATGGCAGAGTCACTCGGAAAGATAAAAGACGCAGCTGAACTTCAACTAGCTGAGGTAGTAAATAAATGCAGTGTATTAGAAGCTTCTATCACAACGAAAATCGGCTCTGCTGCTCCCCTCACACAACCTGAGGTCGAAGACTTCACCACCAAATACAACGACATAACCGCCACCGCAAACGCCGCCCTCATCGCCGCCAATGCCTCCCCAGCATTAGATGCCACTGGGAAAGCAGTTGTTAAAGAAGTTTTTAAAGCAGAGAAGGCTGTATCAGACGCAAAAGAGATTTATCGAAAAACGCTGGATGAATATGTGCGGTCGTTTGTTGAGAAGAGATACCAGGTGGTCGATGATTTGTCTGAACCAGGGGATATAAAGCTTGAAGCAATAGGTACTGAAGTCATATGTAGCCATGATGGTGGTTCGATATCATTACCAGTAGAAGAAATTGCAGAGTGGTACAGGAAAAATCAACTGGAAGACCTCTTCGTATTGAGTGCTGATGGGGTTGTGGAAATAGCAAAACGAGGAGCACCACCACCACTACCACCAGCTAAAGCCGAGCCTAACCATATGCTGGCAGCCATTCTAGCAGTTGCAAAACAACAAGATGTTGAAATTCCAAGCAAATACGCTGACATCGAGGGGATGACCGCGACGTTAGAAGAAGCAACAAATAATTTGGGTGCAGAGGAAGATAAGCTTAATAATCTTGATTGCACCAAAGCCTTGTCAAAAGAGATTTACTCAGAAAAAGATTTTGCTAATCTAGCCGAGGCTACCCGTGTCTTTGATCAAGCTGTCCTGGAACTGAAGCGGCAGCACGAATCAAAGCCTCCGACCCTAGATGCAGATGAACTAACTAAAAGCATACAAAAAGAAAAACTGAAGTTGATGTTAGAGATGCTCAATTCGGTATCAACCCCAAAAAACCCACTTTATCTTCGGTATGCGGAAAAAATATCAGAGAAAGATTATAAAGACGGTTTGATGGCAATTAGTAGGTTTGAGACGCATAGTAATTACGATCAGGCAATTGGAGTTCTAAAAGCTATCGCAACTAAACCAGCACCAGTATCGATGTTTGACAATAATTCTCGTGTGGCTGAACTTTTAAAAATTAAACAAGCAAGATTCGATAATATTAGTAGTTACGTAAATGCAAGATCAAACCTCACCGAAAACTCTCTCCACTCCGAAATGGAAGCCCGCAGACAACTGGCTGCTGCTCGTGTTTACCTTGAGGAGCAAGCCCGTGCCCAAGAATACTTGAGGCTTGCGCGCGAGTCTCTAGAAGAGGCAACACAGGCGAAATTAGCTTTCCTGGGAATGAAAACATCTACGAATGAAGCTCAGCGTGATAGTGCCAAACAAAAACTCACCGCTCATTGCAGACGCCTGGAACGGCGCTGCAATGTTACCCACCTCAGCTGTGGTGAGGTGATGCAAGAACAGAAGGCCAATGCTTGGAAAATGGTTTACCCTGAAGTTGACAGTGATGAGAATCAAGTTGTGCACACCTATATCGTGCGCAAGGGTCAAGATGACTATGATAAGCCTAAATTTGCTGGGGAAGCTAATCCTGATGACCGTATCTTGAGCGCATATTCGTCAAATAAATCACCAGTCCACTTTCAAGGTGTGCATTTGGGGCCTGGCGATAAACTTAGAACGATCGTGGACAAGGGACCCGGGGATGTTAGCCCTGGTCAACCGAGGCAAATCATTATTGAACAAAACCATAAGGGCAGTGTATCCATTAAGGACATAGAACAAACTGCTAGAAAATTCAACGCAGGCCCCGAGCGCGAAGACATGCTAGAAGAAGCTGCGGTTCGAGCGGCACAGCAGTTTTTGCGTAATTATAAGCCTGGTGATCCGATTTGTATAAAGTCTTCATCGCCGGAACGAGCCGCGCGGATGTATGCTGCGCTGCTGCATCTCAGTAACTATGAGATAAAGCCGGATCAAATAAAATGTAATGTGCCTGGCTTTAAAACACCGCATATGCAAGCGGATGTTGGAATACGGGCTGTCAAGGGATTGGTAGGTTTGGTAACAACTGCGACATTGGTGGTGCCTGGGCTGTCTTATGGCATCACGGGTAATGTGTGTCCTTTGCAAATGACTGGTAGCGAGTGCCGTTCTTACGTGAAACAAAATTTACCGCGAACGGTTGATAGAATGATCGACCATACTCCTTTTGCTCGTACTTCGAAAAGTTTGGCCATCAAAGACGCGCTGGAACAGGAAAAAGCAGCGGCAACCGTACCAACGAAAGATAAGCCTTATAAACATGCGTTTAACCATATAAGAGCCTCCTGCAGAGCCCAAAAAGTCGCAGAAAACAATTTATTAGCAGGCGAGACGCTGCCGCCGTCAACACCCCGAAAATCATAATCGCAGAGTGAATCCCTGCGGTTCTTACCCGGCAAAATTTCGCAGCCCCCCTTGAAATTTTGCCTATCTGCCATCATATACTCATTCCACCTGAAGATCTTGGTTTTTCAGGTGGAATGAGTATATACCCATTCTATCTGAGGATAGTCGTTATCTCAGCCAACGTATTGCTAAGAGGAGTTGATCATCATGACCAGTAAACATCAAACGATGGGGTTTCAAGCTGAAGTCAAACAAATGCTACATCTTGTTGTGCATTCACTGTACAGCAACAAAGAGATTTTCTTGCGCGAATTGATTTCTAATGCGTCAGATGCATTGGATAAATTGCGTTTTCTGGCGTTAACGGATGCAACGTTGTATGAGAATGATTCTGATTTGCGCATCATGGTTGCATACGATGAAAAAATGAAAACTTTGACCATTACCGACAATGGCATTGGTCTGAGTTGGGATGAGGCGGTTGAGAATTTAGGTACCATTGCCAAGTCCGGCACCAAAGAATTTATCAGCCAGCTGACAGGTGAGCAAGCCAAAGACTCGCATTTGATTGGTCAGTTTGGGGTAGGTTTTTATTCGGCATTTATTGTCGCGGACAAAGTCACGGTACACAGTCGGCGCGCAGGTGCTCCGGCCGCAGATGGTATTGTCTGGTCATCACAAGGTGAAGGTGAGTTCACCATTGCGCAGCAGACGCGCGCGCAGCGCGGTACGGAAGTGGTGTTGCACTTGAAAGACAATGAACATGAATTGCTCAGTGACTGGCGTTTGCGCAGCATCATCAGCAAATATTCTGATCATATTTGTTGGCCCATTGTGATGAAAAAACCTGCCGATCCTGAAAAACCAGAAGACAGCGATGGCTTTGAGTCGGTTAACAAAGCGACCGCGTTGTGGACCTTGCAAAAATCGGAAATCAGCGATGAGGATTACAAAGCGCTGTACAAACACATTTCGCATGATTATCAAGATCCCATGATCTGGTCGCACAACCATGTTGAAGGCAAAAGCAATTATATCAGCTTGCTGTATATTCCTGGGCACGCGCCGTTTGATTTGTGGCAGCAAGAAGCCAAACATGGTTTAAAATTATACGTAAAACGCGTGTTTATTATGGATGATGTGACCCAATTTTTGCCAAAGTATCTGCGTTTTGTCAAAGGGATTGTCGATGCCAGTGATTTGCCACTCAATGTGTCACGCGAAATTTTGCAAGACAACAAACAAATTGATGGCATTCGTTCCGCCTGCACCAAGCGCGTGCTGGCCATGCTGGAAAGAATGCAAGCACAGGAAGACGATGGCTACCAAAAATTTTGGAATGAGTTTGGCTTGGTGTTGAAAGAGGGCATCATCGAAGACTTCAGCAATCGCGAGGCTTTGGCTAAATTGCTGCGTTTTGCCTCTACGCATGGCAACAGCGATCAACAAACAACTACGTTTGCCGATTACATAGGGCGTATGCCAGCAGAGCAAGATAAAATTTATTACATCACCGCCTCTAGCTATAATGCGGCCAAAAATAGCCCACATATGGAAATCTTTCGTAAGAAAGGACTAGAAGTGCTGTTGCTAAGTGATCGTATCGACGAGTGGTTGGTAGGGCATTTGAGCGAATTTGAAGGCAAAAAGCTACAATCTATCAGCAAAGGCAAGGTCGATCTGGATGCCGATGAGCAAGTTGTTAAAGAGCAAGAAAAATCGCTAGAGCCTATGTTGAAGCAAATCAAGGCAGTCTTAGAAGCGCGGGTCAAAGAAGTGCAAATCACCCATCGCTTGATTGATTCGCCCGCTTGTGTGGTTGCGGATGAACATGATATGGGCTTTGAAATGCAACGCATTTTGCAATCTGCAGGGCAGAAATTCCCGGAAAGCAAACCTATCTTTGAAATCAATCCTGATCATGTCCTGATCAAGCGCTTGCATGACATTCAAGATGATATGCGCTTTGAAAAATGGGTCACGGTGTTGTTTGAACAAGCGTTGTTGGCGGAAGGTGGCCAGTTAGAAAACCCGGCCGATTTTGTCTTACGCGTGAATCAGTTGTTGATGGAAGCCTGCTAAAAAAAAGGCCCGCAATGCGGGCTTTTTTTTATTCGTCGGTGAGACGAAAATATTTGGTGCCGAAATAGCGCAATAATTTCTTGCGGATGGTTCCGCGGCTTATTCCCAGCATTTTGGCAGCTTGTAATTGATTGCCGCGACGTTTTTCCATCACTGCTTGCAGCAGCGGTGGTTCAACTTCAGAGAGGATCATGTCGTATAAATCGTTGATTGATTTGTTTTTATTTTCCGCGAGAAAACGCGTGACCAATCCATAAACCAAATCTTGCAATCCTTGTTCTTGTTTAACGCTCTCTGCTATGGTTTGTGTTTCAGTTACATTCATTCTAATTTCCTTATTGGTGGTTAATCATCGTATGCAGAAGCGAATCATGCTGCTTTTGCATTCAAAAATTAATTCTACATGAAGTGTAAATGACAAGCTACACTTTGCATGGTCACCATGTGAATTTTTTATATGGTAGGGTACAGCGCTTGCTCAATAAGGCTTGCGATGCTGATATCGGCGTGTTGCGCTGACAATGCTTCTTTTAGTTGTTGTAATCGTTGGATCATACGCGTTCTGCTGGGTATATCTTGCAGCAGTTGCTCGATCATGTGCGTTAGTTCGGTGGGGTTACAATCGTATTGTAACAATTCAGGCGCAATCATGGCATCCTGCAGTAAATTGCACAAGCCAAAGTAGCGTACTTTGATTAACATAAAAGCCAACACATAGCTTAAGGTTGAGCCTTTGTAGATGATGCACATCGGGATTGCAAGCAAAGCACATTCGAGTGAGGCGGTACCAGAGGCCACCACCGCGCAGTCACAAACGCTGACCACATCAACTGCTTTGCCTTGATAGAGGGTATGCGGCAGGTCTTGGCCCTCGAAATAACGTGCGATCACGGCGGGCTTGATGGTATCTGCCACTGGGATCACCAGATGCAGGTCGGGATAGCGTTGCAACAAACGTTTGCTGCTGGCTATCAACACCGGCATGTGACGCTCAATTTCATTGCGTCTGCTGCCAGGCAGCATGGCGATGAGGCGTTTGTTTGCCGGCAACTGCAAGGATTGTCGTTGGCGCGGTACATCGTCACACAGGCGTATATCGGCGACCAAAGGATGGCCCACATAGGCCACTGGCACTTGCCCCTGCTGGTAAATGGCTTTTTCAAATGGCAAAATGACCGCCATGGTATCCACGCACTCACGAATCAAATGGATCCTCGAGGCCTTCCAGGCCCATATTTGCGGGCTGATGTAATAAATAATCTTTAAGCCTAGGCGGCGCTTGGCATACTTGGCCAGCTTCAAGTTAAATCCGGGATAATCCACCAGAATGAGCAAATCGGGGCGGCTGTGCGCCAGGTGTTGTTGGATCAAGCGGTAAGCTTTGTATAAGGTGCGCAAATGGCGAATAATTTCAGAAGAGCCGGTGACGGCAAATTGCGCCAAATCGCTCAAGAGCTCAACGCCAGCTTGTTGCATATGGCTGCCACCAATACCGGTGATTTTAAGATGGGCATGGCGGCTTTTGAGCTCGCGGACAAAGCGGGCGGCATGTTTATCCCCAGACTCTTCGCCAGCTACGATGACAATATGTTTAAATTTTTTCATATTGTGCTGACAAATTTTTATCAATCAGTGCTGAGATTTGCGCTGCGGTTGCTAGAGCGGCACAGCCTTCTTCACCGGTGACCATAGGGGTGCTGTCGTTGCTGATGCAGGTGAGAAATGCTTGGATTTGTGTCAACAGCGCATCGCCTTTTGCAAATTCCGCTTGGTGGCGGGCGATGTCAGGGATGCCAGGAAACATTTCACCGGTGCCTTTGGCAAAAATTGCGAACTGTTTATGATGATAATCGATTGAAATATAGCTATTGTGCTGAAAAATACGAGTTTTGCGTTCGGTTTTGAAGCTAATCCGACTGGCCGTGACATTGGCCACACAGCCACTTGCAAAGGTGATGCGCGCATTGGCAATATCGGTTGATTGCGATAACACCGGTGCGCCTTGCGCGTCTATGTGCTTGATTGGGCTGTTGACCATGGTTTGTATGATGTCAATGTCATGGATCATCAAATCTAGGATCACATTGACATCGGTGCCGCGCGGATTGAACGGTGCCAAGCGTTGCGATTCGATAAATAGGGGTTGGTCTAGGTGCTCTTCTAGGGCGAGGCGGGCTTCATTGAAACGTTCGAGATGTCCTATTTGTAGTTTGACCTGATGTTTGGTAGCCAGCGCAATCAGCTGCTTGGCTTGCGCAACGGTTTCAGTCATCGGTTTTTCTAGCAGCACATGAATGCCGGCTTCGATGCAGTCTTTGGCGATCTGGTAGTGTTGCTGGGTGGTGGCGGCGATGCTTACCGCTTGCACCTTGCCAAATAACTGCCGATAATCACAACATGCTGCCACTTGCAAGTCATCTGCAACCGCCTGACAAACAGCGGCATTGACGTCACATACCGCGACTAACTGTGCTTGCTCCAGGCGCAGGTATTTTTCAGCATGAAAGCGGCCAAGATAACCCACGCCAATGACTGCACATTGTATTTTATGCATAATTTTAAGGTTAAATTAATATAATTTTGCTATTATGACAGCATAATTGCGCTATAGCAAATGTTGCATAGCCCAGCAACCTTATGGTGAGAGGTTCTTGAATGAGTCAGCAGAGTTATGTGGAGTGGATGATACCTGGAGTCTCAGCGTTTGAGAGTTTTCGCAAGGCTAAGTACTCTATTATAGCGCGTCAGATTCGTACAAAGCTCATGCAAGCGCTGCGCAGCGATAAGATCAGTGCCATCGTTGCTGATTATTTTATTGCCCCCGAAGAAGAGCATTACGATTTAAGTTTCCTACCGCTTGCAGCAGGTCCTGGCGAGATTAAAGATGATCCCGCGGTTGCCGATATTGCTAAACAGCCAACCATTATTCAGCGTGGCGACGACTATTATTTGTATGGCAATGGTGGTGGCTGGAATGCTGAGCAGTATGCGTTCACTCAATTGGATGGGAGTGTGGTCACGGCAGCGCTCACGGCAGCTAGAGTCGATGTCAGCAGGCGGCAAACCTTGCGCTATGATAGTTGCTTAGCGGTGTTGTTTGAAGAAATTGCGGTTCAAGTGGCCCATACCCATCGCGTGAGCGAACCTTATCCGCAGTATGCGGATGATCCCCTGCAAATTGCTGACTACAAGCAAGTCATCAATGCCCTTTATTTTCTAGAAGTTTTGTTTATCGATCTTGAGCACTATGGCCTCAGCGCCTTTCTTTCCTACGCCCAAAGCAACAATAAAACGCGTATTAATATCGACAAAGCCTCGCAGTTATTAAATTTGGGGGTTAACTTTGCGCATATTTTCGGCAATGATGTTGAAGATGCGATACAGCTTTTGAGCACATGCTATCAATGGGTGACAGCACAATTAACCAATGATCCCTCAGTTGCTGGCAACCATACGCAAAAGCCGCTGGCCTATCGTGCTGGTAAAGCAATAGGTGTGGGGGTCGATCAATTAAACCCTGACGGTCAAGGTAATTTAGATTATGACTTTTTGACCAATTTTAGCGCTTTACTACCCAGCTACATCAATCAACTCACTAATTTTATAAATAAACACAGCAATCAAACCACCGCGGGACAGGCGCTCAGCGAGCAAAAAATAAACGAAATGCGCGCAGAAGGAGCCCGCTTGTTGTATGAAATTCAAAACTCGCAGAGCAGTCATTCCATAGGTGTCCTACAAGCGCTGAATTATGTCGACATTGCTACCCATGTTTACACGATGTCTCAGGACATTTTGGGGCAAACCGGGCTGTTGAACGATGCCAGTCAAGCCTGGGTGCAGCAGCGCCTGCGCGAGTTGAAAAGCTATTGTCAGCATGTGTTTGCGCTTGCAGATAAAGTTGAATTAGAATTTATGCTGCAACCGGGGCAGATAACTCATCCATTGCGGGATGCCCTGAGTCATCTGTATGAAGCATGGGTGGTTTGTTATACCCGTGATATCGCTAATTTTGACGAAAAAGCAGAATCTTTGTTGAAATTGCACGATGCCGTGTTTATGCAGCAACGCACACACAACATTCAAAAAATGATCGATGAGGCTGAAAATAAACGCATACAAGTCGATCTAGCAAAAACAGCCTTAGCAGAATTTTGCGACATAGTTGCCGCTCCTGCGTATCAGCACCTGTACCTCTTTCAGTTGCCACCAGCAGTTAAAGCACAATTATTGCAAAAGTTTTATATATTTAAATCATTTATGAGCAAAGTTGATACAAACCAAGCGCAACTATTGCAAGACTGCTTGACCAAATGTCGACTGGTTATTGGCGCAGGCTCGGTGCAGAAAGCGGTAAGTGCAAGTGTTGTTTCATCTAGCTCAGCATTCAAGGCGGGTGTAGGTGGCACGTGTGGGTATGTGTGGGCCACAGCTGCTTCTGTGCTGCGTGGTCGCTTGTTCAGCAATTTGAGTGCACCAGCATGGCAAGCATGTGTTGGCAATTGGTCCGATTTTGCAGGTCGGTTGCGCGATATGCAAGCATGGCAGCAATACGGTGGTCAATGTTACACTGCTGCCGGCCAATTAAGCGATTATTGTCAAGGCCCTTCTGTTGTGAGCAAGATATTGGCGAGTTTGCGCTCAGTGGAAAAGAATGCCATGTTGCATTATCTCGAGCTATCCAGAGCAACGCAAACGTTGCAAATTGAGCTGGCACTGGACAAAATTGACCGCATAGAACGGGATGCCACTGCCGTATTGTTTCCCTATTATCAAACCAAAAATGTGCTGCAATTATCCGATAAAGCGGCGCTCTGTGAAGCTGGCTTGGAGCATGGGTGCTTGCAATTTGCGAATAACGTGACCGCCGAATGGGTTGCTAATCCAGAGGCTCTGAGCTTGAAGCAGGCCAGCGCTTTGTATCATTACTATCACAATCAAGCTGAAGATATCAGCAAGGTCAAATCAGCACGCAGCACCCTGCTGGCTAGACTTCCTGATGAGTCTACCTTATGTACGTTAATGGTTGAGAGAGATAAAAAGCATGAGGTCTTGAGAACTATTTGTCGTCAGTCCTACAGTCTGATTCAACCTTATTTGCTCAGCTATAATACGTCAAAAGACGCGCGCGAGTTTGATACCTCATTGGTCTATGTGTTGAGTGAGCCATTTACCAAGATACCTAAAAAGCTCAGGCCCATTAAAACACAAACCTTATTCGACCTGCTGAGTCATGAATATTTTGTGGCGTTTCTGGATGCGCATCAGCAGACATGTACAGAAAAAGCGAATGTTTATGCAAGGAAACTACGCGAATTAATGACGCAGCATTTGCTGGTGCAAGAACAATCTCCGCGTGACGGTTATTTGCTTAAGCATACCAAAGGATCGGAACTCATAAAGGATTTGCGCGCTGGTTTGGTCTATTTGCGTGCTAGCCTCGCGCAACCGATACAAGACCAGCTAATGCCAAAGGAAAGAGGGGTGCCATTTCCCGCATTGGATAATATCACTTCGGATTTTCGTAGACTATTACATGTGCAAGGTGAGGCTTTATCAGCCATGCTGGTGTTCAATTTTGTCTATACGGCGGAGCAACTATTTTTGCAGCTTGAGCAAATAGGCGAAGATACAACCACGCTCACAGAGAAAAAAGCGATCAGTATTCTTGGCTGTTTGCCACATGTTAATAACATGTATTCTATCGGCAGTTATCTCTGTAAAGATCCCTATTTGCGCGAGATCATTGAAGAGATGCTGGCAAAGGTTACGGCTATAGTCGATCAAGTGGGCCCGCAAATAAGCCCTTACATTATGTCTGCGGAACAAGTCGAACATGAACCAGCTATTCCTGCAGTGAATGCGGGCACGTCTACCGAGGTGGCCAAACTAAAACCACGTGTTCCCGTGCAATATTCAGGCATATGGTACACAATAAATATTATCACGTTATTGCCAGACCATCTCGAGAATTTACTGGCTAAGCAAGACATGTGTCCGTCAGAGAAAAGTTTGCGAATTGAGCGCATGCAACAAGCTTCTAAACGAGCCACATTACAGATAGAAAAGATTATCCGCGATGCCAGCGCTTCCTATGGGAAATTACTGTTAGATTTGCCATTGGCTTATACGATTTACAATCAGCTGCGAGCGAAGATAGTAAAATGTACGGACAGTGTGCATAACGCGGTCCTCGATAATATTGCCGATATCAACAATCAAATATTTGCTGATATTTTAATCGAACTTGATCATCTAGAACAAAAGTTTAGCTTGCAGCCCGGGTTATTGTCAGAGCCCATCGCAGCAGTTCTGAGCGAACTCTATCAAGGCATGGTATCTGCTTTGGGCAAGTCGTTTAGTGAGGAAGAACAATTAATCTCTGATATGACAGCGCATCAACGTCGTTGTGATAAGGTCCTGCAATGCTATCAAGAGCAAACGATAGAGCAAGCTTCTACCAGTAAATTTGTTGCACAACTGCAAGCCTTGCTTGCTGCGCTGCAGCGGCGAACGGAATGCCCAATTTACAACTATTTGGCTGTGCCTGATGATATGCAGCTGCCTGCACATGAGTTTAAAGCAAAATTATTGGCTTTTCAGCGCTACTGCTGTGAGAACGATTTCAACTTTCCAGCGCGCGATTTTGCTTTTGAAAAGGGCAGGTTAGAAACAGTCGAGGAGTTGCATCAATGTAGAGCTTTCCTTGATAATTGTATGAGATTTTATCAAACCAAAGGCAAGATGCATCAAACCAAGTTGGCGATTGCAACAGCTAAGTTTAGCTATTTAGAAGCGTTTGCAGACAAACAACGCCAAAAACATCTTGAGTTTAGGCAACAATACGCCAAGCAATATTTGGAAACGAAGATTGCGCAATATGCTGCGCGTAATCTTGGTCTGTTGCATGTGGATAAAAAATATGCTGCAGCGCTGCGTGAATTTTTGTTGGCCCAGCAAGATCAGCTATTGGCAGAAGTGTCTGCTGTAGCCAACATTGATAGTGCCTTAGACACGAACATAGCAGCCAGGGTCAGGACATTTGAAACGCAAAATCTGCGCGAATATTATAAAATTGATGCTGTTGCTAACGCGGTGTTTGAGTATAAAAAATATTATTATCGCGATAGGCCAGGGGCCGCGGGTGATCCGACGAAGCTTGCATTTCGAAGTGCTGCTGCTGTGCGTCAAGATAAAGAAAGCTTTATTAATGGGTGTGAAAGTCTTTGGGAAAATGAAGAAAAATTGTATACGAACGTCGCCGATCAATTTAAACAAATCCAAACGATGATTGATGAACAAGGCCGGGCCATCACGGTAGGCACAGTTAAGACAAGCTTTTGGGGTAAAGTGTTGGCGTGGTTTGTGGAGGTTGGCTCATTCTTAGGGTTATATGTACCTTCTCGGCAGAAATATTATAACGATATCAACCAAGCTGCGCATACAGAGCCGGATATGCAGGTTTTGCAGCAAAAATTTGGTTTGTTGCTCGCTGACCAACCTAGCCAGCCGCAAGCAGGTGATGAGGGTCTGAGAGATGATGGTTATCTGATACAGGAGGATGATCAGACAGAGGAGGAGGAGGATGATCAGACAGAGGAGGATGATCTCGATGTGCCAGAACAGCTGGTTTTTTGTGCCCTTAATCCAGGACAAATAGCTGTTATTCAACACCATTATGCCCAGCATTATTCGCGAACCAATACACCGGTACTCAGCGAAACAGCGATGTTTTTAGCATCAACGGGCTTTGTTCTACGTAGCTATCCCAGTGAAAAATGGCGTGCATGTTTCAGCAGACCGCAGGTACAAGGTTTGTTACAAGCTATCCCATCATTTTCTTTGGCTGATACATCGGATGCTATTTTTGACAAACTGATGCAGCATCAAAACAATGTTTTGCATCCGTTGTTGCTAGCGGTGGATGCCTGGGAAATTGAGTCTGGCGATGATTCATCAGAGCTGAGTGCATACTTACACGACCAATTTAATACGTTTTTAGCAGCACTTTGTTTAGACTTGAATTTTACGGTGAATCAAAGAATACAACTGCAAACAGGTGTTCTGTCATCTGGTGAGACTTCTGTACAAGCGCGTTTGGCCATGGTCCGCAAAACTGCGCTGTTGCCGTGTATGCGTGAGATTAACCAACTCAACGGTGCGCATCAACATGATGACGCAAACGCGAGGGCATTAAGGGCTGCGAAGGGGCAATTAGCGAAAATCGACAGCAAGTTGATAACCTTACACAAGGTTGCACAGGATACAATGGCAAGCAAGGTGGCTAGATTAAAGCAGGAATACATTGAGCAACAATTCCGTATTCGTGGTGAAAAACTTTGTGCACGTTCTCCTGCAGACTTAGGTATGTCCTATCTGCGTGAAGAGTACTTGCGGTTGTTGGGAATCAAATACCAGTCCTCTAGTCAAGCGCTTTGTCCCAATGTACACGCCCAATCTTTATCTAGCTCATTTGATGAAGAAGCGCTTGCAGACCTCATAACAAAAACAATCTACGCTATAGAAAGTGAGCATATAAAAGAATATTATCAGCTAGAGGCGGTGATAACTGCTTTGCAGAACTTACGAAGCTATTATGTTGCTGAGCAATGGTTCGATAAGCAGGACGAAATGGATACTTTGCTTGCTATTGCCAAGGGGGCATCGCAAACTCCAGGAGAGAGAATGACGGCTATTCAAACCACTATTCGAAATAATATACAGGTTTACGAGAATTTTGTGCAATTTCGCGAGGAAAATAATGGGCAATTAGACTACGTGCTCAAATTGTTAAGCAACGTGCAAGAAGTGTTGTGGCCTGGTTCATCTAATCACGATTGGAAGGAACAGTCCTTAGAACGTAACATGCGCAATGCGCTGACACAAACTCCCAATATGGTGGAAAAAGTGCGCCGATTTGGTATTTTTTATCAGCATGAGCAACCATCAAATCCAACACCGCCTGCAGCAGCTCACCTTAGCGTTTCGTAGTGAGTTCTGCTCGCGGCGCTACGCGGAGCAAAAGCTCCATTGATTTAACCTAAAAGGCTTGCAGTACATGAACAATTTTTATGATGATGCCAGCAAACGCAGAACGTTTGCAATTATCTCGCATCCTGATGCGGGCAAAACGACAGTGACTGAAAAGCTGTTATTGTTTGGTGGTGCTATTCAATTGGCGGGGACAGTCAAAGGCCGTAAAGCCAGCCGTCATGCGGTCTCTGACTGGATGGCGATGGAAAAAGAGCGCGGTATATCCATTACCACTTCAGTGATGCAATTTATCCATAATGATCACGTGATGAATCTGTTGGATACGCCAGGACATGAAGATTTTTCTGAAGATACCTATCGTACGTTGACCGCGGTTGATTCAGCGTTAATGGTGATAGATGTGGCCAAGGGTGTGGAAGATCGCACGGTCAAATTGATGGAAGTTTGTCGATTGCGAGACACGCCCATCATGACGTTTATCAATAAGCTCGATCGCGAAGGTCGTTCGCCGATTGATTTATTAGACGAAGTCGAATCTATTCTGAAGATCCGTTGCGCGCCGGTGACCTGGCCAGTCGGCATGGGTAAGCGTTTTAAAGGAATCTATCATCTGCAAGCAGATACTATTTACTTATATCAAGCGGCGAAAGGTGCAGAAAGACAGGCACCATTGGCCATTGTTGGCTTACATAACCCATTGTTGGACGAAAAAATTGGTGATATGGCCAATGAATTGCGTGAAGAAATAGCCTTGGTCAAAGGTGCTTCGCATGCATTTGAGCTGCAAGCATATCTGGATGGCAAAATGACGCCAGTGTATTTTGGCTCGGCCATCAATAATTTTGGCATTAAAGAATTACTGGATGACTTTGCGCATTTTGCTCCAGGGCCTAGGCCACGGCAAGCCATGGAACGTGTGGTGCAGCCACAAGAGCCTGCTTTATCTGGCTTCGTTTTTAAAATTCAAGCCAACATGGATCCTAAACACCGTGATCGCATGGCTTTTTTACGGATTTGTTCGGGTACATTTACCCGAGGTATGAAACTGCTCCATGTGCGTTTAGGCAAAGAAGTGCAAATAGCCAATGCCTTGACCTTTATGGCTGGCGACAGAAGTCACACCGAAATTGCTCGTGCTGGAGATATCATAGGATTACATAACCATGGCACGATTCGCATTGGTGATGTATTTTCCGAAGGAGAGCGCTTAAAATTTACCGGTATTCCTAATTTTGCACCAGAATTATTCCGTTTGGTGCAGTTGAAGGATCCATTAAAAAGCAAGGCCTTGATGAAAGGCTTGATCGAGCTGTCAGAAGAGGGCGCCACGCAAGTGTTCAGACCGCTCTGCAGCAATCAATTGATTCTGGGTGCAGTAGGCGTGTTGCAGTTTGATGTGGTGGCCCACCGCTTGAAGCATGAGTATAAAGTAGATTGCCAATACGAGACTGCAGCTGTTGCGTGCGCGCGCTGGGTATATGCCAAAGACGACAAAGTGATGCAAGCATTTCGTAACAAAGCTTTTGAGTATTTAGCCCTGGATGGCAGCGACACTTTGATGTATTTGGCGCCGACACGTGTCAATCTAACGATGGCGGCAGAAAGATATCCTGATATACAGTTCTCGGCTACCCGAGAGCATTTTGCTGAGTGATCGCGGTGTCGTCAATTTTTATTTTATGTGTTATCGTAAAATAAGTATTTTTCTTAAGATCAGGGTATGCAATCTCTTCTTTCTATTAGGTTAGCAGCCATGCTAGGCATGATGGTTGCTATGACGCTCTCTGTGGCCAAAGGTTTTGCTGGAACCATGAGCACTCAGTGGTTTAATACGCCTCCTCAGCCAGTACTGGCGATGTTTGGTGGGTTTTCTGGATTGTCTGCAGGCTATTCACAATCTTATGTAGGCACGGATGATACTGTTTTTAGGTACAAAAACACCAACAATACCCTATACAATGGACTGATAGGCGGCTTTTTAGGTGCTGAGTGGGCGCACGTTAAATATATGCCAGCGCTGTTGTTACAAACTGGTTTAGAATACACCTATTTGGGAAATACGTCTCTCAGTGGTAGCGATAGTGTTGGGATTCAACCGAACACCGCTACTTTTTATGATTATCGCTATACCCTCAAGTCGCAACAATTGCTGGGTGTCGTTAAACTATTAAGCTTTCCAGAGAAACGTTGGCACCCTTATGTTTCAGCGGGTGTGGGTGCGGCGTTTAATACCATGAAGCAGTTTGGTGCGGTCACCGATGAAACCGATAGCATCAATCTCACCCCAAGCTTTGCGGATAACAACTCCGCACAATTTAGCTACGCACTGGGTGCTGGGATAGACACCGTGCTAACGAATCATGCGCGTTTGGCATTAGGGTATCGATTTACCGATATAGGCCAAACAACGCTACAGAACGGCATCATCACCACGAATGCTTACAGCACAGCCCTTAACTTTGCGCTCAGCTCGCCCAGAGTTTATATGAATCAGCTGGTTATACAGCTGGCTTATTTGGCCTAAACCTTACTTTTTTGGAATGAAGCGATGATGATGAAACTGTATCCGTTGACAGCTATATTGCGAGTCTTGCAGTGGAGCATGCTGTGTTGCTCCGGGATATGCTGTGCCGGCAATTTTACCTTAGCTGTTGCTCCTGGCACAAGCTTACCAACCACTGTAACAGCAGGTGGGGTCGTATATGCTTGCTATGCGATCACCAACAACACCAATATCCGGCTTTCCAACTATGTGGTGACCTTGCCCGCAACTAACAGCATTGCGGTCGATACGGTCGGAGCGCATTGTCCTGCACCCGCATGCTCCTCGCCTATAGCGCTTGATGGCAAAGCAAGTTGTAATCAGCAGCTGAATATTTCGGGTAAAGTGGTTAATTATAATTTTGCTATAGCCAAAGGCAGCAGTGTGACCAGCAGTGACAACATACCATTAAATGTTTCAGCAACTACCAACACCACTGCAGCTGGATTTGCTTATGTTGCCAACTCGTCAAGTAATACAGTAACACTTTGCAACATTGCTGCAAATACAGGAGCGTTGAGCTGTTCAGCTAACACAGGTGATAATTTTGAATCGCCGTTTGGGATTGCTGTTAACCCAGCGGGGACGAAAGTTTATGTCACCAATAACGGAAATAATAGCATAACCATCTGTGATCGTGTGTCACAAACAGGACAATTAAGTGGGTGTACGCAGACAACCCCTAACTGTTTAAATACGCCTTATGGAATTGCCTTTAATGCGGCGGGTACCATTGCTTATGTGACGAATCAGTATAAGGTAAATACATACCGTGTTGAATCGGATGGGAGCTTAACATTTCAATCTAGGGTTCCTTTTGACAGATACGTTGTGGGCATTGCGTTGAATCCCTCAGGCACGCGGGCGTACCTCACTGAGTCCAGAAGCTCCGAAGTCTTTATGTGTGACATTTCGCAGCAGACAGGTGATCTAACCTGTCCGGGTATTGTTGCAGGATCTTTTGACGTCACCAATGGGATTGCTATAAATGGCGCAGGGACGCATGCTTATGTGACAGGATTGGGCAGCATCATCAATCTTTGTCAAATAGAGGAGCTGACAGGCCTGTTTGTTCACTGCTCGCTAACGGGTGGGAGCCAAGCTCTGCCGACGTTTGGTATTGCCCTTGACCCTACCGGTACGTATGCGTATGTTGCCAATACCTATAACAATTCAATCTCACAATGCGAAGTCGCTTCTAGCGGTGCATTAACTTGCCTGTCCCCTACCCCTGGCCCATTTGATTCTCCGGAGTTGTTGGCCTTGTGGTACCCATCAACATGAAGTGCTTCGCAGATGGCATCAAGTGCGCTGACGCTTGCGCGCTCAAGCGCTGTAGCGTTGCCAAACTGGGATGACCCGCCTTAAGTAGGTCATAAATTTCCACAAGCCGACACTGCTTTCAATGTTAGCAAAAGGATCCGTGGTGGTCTCGGGAAAGGCAATACCACAGCCAAACAAACCGGGCGCTATGATGCCAGATTTGTCATTGTAACTGATCTGCGGCAACCCTTCGATATAAATGGGGCGGCGTGTGAAACCAATGGCCTGAACGCTTTTGGTGCATTGAGGCAAATAAGAAATAATGCTGTCATCATTCGACCAAACTCGAAGCAATTTATCAGAGCTTTTGCCATCTATGTGTTCGCGTGCCCATTTTGCGGTTTCACCTTTAAGTCCGGTATTATCAAACAAGATAAAGTCATCAAGATAAACGGCATAACGCAAAGGACCACGATAAAAATTAATGACTTGTTGCACGCCCAGTTCTAATAAATGTCTGATGACGATGATGGCGGAATGAGAAGCGCCAAAAACTGCGACCCGATCATGGCTGTCAACCCACTTGTGCAGACGATTTTTATCTAACGCATCCATCAGAGGGATAAGTGGCACTGCAGATGGCATTTGATTAGGTTCGGCGCCAATGGCTAAAATGACGTGTTTGCTTTTGATGTTGTGCTCTTGTAAGCTCAGTTGCCAGTGCGCATGCTCCATCTTCAATTTTAGTACACAAGATTGTATGGCATGCACTTGTGATTTCAGCCGATGGGTGACCCAGACTAAGGGGTCGACGGCATATTGCAACAAACAGGTTTCATTTGGATTAAGCTGGTGTATTGGATAGTTGTCAGCGCATGCTTGGTATTGAAACGCAGCGGAGCCCAACAAAAACTTTAGAAACAAATTCACTTTAGTATTGCTAGAAACATTACACCATTTAGCCCCCAAATCACCAACCTTGAAGCTGGGATC
>DAIOSQ010000029.1:0-18595 GCA_036752465.1 Legionellaceae bacterium
TGCACCAGACATCAACCGTATGGCCTTACAGTGAAGAACTAGATGCGAAGTTAGTAGCCGCGGTGTTTGCATTGGTCACTGCGGGTGGGAGTACCCAAAATCACCAACTTTTAAAGCAAGCGTTATATAAGCTGATCGTCTCGACCGCGGAGCTATCTACAGCCGATGATTTCGCCGTCACAGAACGAGAAGCGCTTTTGGCATCAGAACAGTTCACGCTTATCCTGCCTTATGGCAGAAAACAACAGTCACAGCCAATGGTTGACTCGGGCATGTTGGTGCTGGCGGTGAATGTCGCAGCAGCAAACTCTGCGCCCACGATGACTTTGTCCTTTGGCAACTTTGCAGCAAAAGTCTTGATCAGCCATTTCCATGCGGAACAACTGCTGGCACAATATGTGCAACAAACGAAAGATTTGAATTTGCAGCCGCAAGAGGCGAGTACCTTGATAAGGTTTGGGATATCTAGATTATGTTGCGCGACTTGCCATAGCTTTATGCAAGCTCGACCAAGAGTGCAAACCAGGGGGACGCATGGTGTTCTTTATGCGGAGACCATTAATTTAGATCAGATCGCAGCATTAAATAGCCAGAGCCAGGCATCTTCGTTGTCTAGCCCCCCAAGAAAAAGAATTTCGCTAACCACGGCAAAACCAAGTCCATTTTTTTCCCCGCCAAGTCAAGGGAGTGTACAACACCGCCCCAATCAGGTGCTCTCTCTGTTGGATGATGCTGCCGAGCAGAACGATGCGGACCCCCATATCAAGCGTAAAAAAGTTGCTATTCCTTTTCCATTAGGTGGTGCAGATACCTTTTTTGCTGGATCTGCAGCGCGCACAGATTTTTCTGGCCGTCAAGCAAAGCCAGCTGGTGATGCCTTGGTGAGAAAAAGTTCTTATTAACTATTGAATGTAACGCCAAAGGACGCGAGAATCAGAGCATCCATTGATAAGAGGTCTACCATGAAACAACATGCACAGGGATTTTTGGGTTTAGTTAATCAAGCAAAACAGCACATTCAAGAAATTACACCCGCTGGCCTGCAAACCATGATTGACCAGCATGCTGCTTTTTATCTGATTGATGTGAGAGAGGACCATGAATGGTTGTCTGGTCACATACCGGGCGCCTTGCACCTTAGCAAAGGCATCATTGAGCGGGATATTCAAAAACACATTGCTGATGTACAGGCAAGCCTTGTGGTTTATTGCAGTGGTGGATTCAGGTCGGCACTGGTAGCTGAGAGCTTGCAGGCCATGGGCTACACAACCGTTATGTCGTTAAGCAGTGGTTTACAAGGTTGGTTGGATGCTGGCCACGCGCTGGTTCCATAGATTACGCTAGCTTGTTGGTCATGAGTACATGGTATGGATGCTGGCCAGCAAGCGTGATAACAATTCATCGGCTTCTTGCTCAGTCATAATCAAGGCGGGCAATAAACGTATGACGGTTTCTTGCGTAACATTGAGTAGAATCCCATGCTGCAAGCCAATGGTTTTAATTTCTTGTGCCGCTCGGTCAAGCTCAACGCCGATCATATACCCTTTGGCGCGAATTGCCTTGATGTGGGGATGATCGGCCAGTAGCGTCTGTAATTTATCTTTGAATTTGTTGCCCAGTGTGAATACCTGTTGACACAGTTTATCCCGTTCAATCACCGATAACACCGTATGTGCTGTGGCACAAACCAGAGGGTTCCCTCCGAAGGTAGAACCATGGTTGCCAGCTTTGAATAAGTCCTTGGCTCTGTTTTTCATCAGACAAGCGCCAATTGGCAGGCCGTTACCTAAGCCTTTGGCTGTTGTCAGGACATCTGGCAAGATATGGTGGTGCATGCAGGTGAATAGTTTACCTGTCCTGCCGTTGCCCGTCTGGACTTCGTCTAGTATCAGCAACCAATCATTTTTTTCACACAAAGCAGCTACCGCGCGCAAATAAGCATCTTCAGCCATGATCACACCATTTTCACCTTGGATTGGCTCTAGCATAACAGCGACAATGTCATGGCGATTATGGGCGATGGTTTGCAGCGCGTCGAGGTCGTTAAACGGTGCGCGGATAAAACCTGGGACTAAGGGCTCAAAACCAGCTTGGACTTTGCGGTTGCCCGAAGCGGACAAAGTCGCTAACGTACGACCATGAAAGGCTCCATCCATGACGATAATAGCCGGTGTTGTTATGCCTTTTTTATGCCCATAAAGTCTGGCCAATTTGACCGCTGCCTCATTGGCTTCGGCGCCAGAGTTAGCAAAAAAAACTTGTTCCATGCCTGTCATCGATAACAGTTTTTCAGCAAGTTTTTCTTGTTCCTGGATGTGAAAGGCATTTGAAGTATGGATGAGTTTGGCAGCTTGTTGCTGGATTGTCTGGGTTATATCTGGGTGTGCGTGACCAAGACCGGTCACGGCAATGCCTGCGAAACTATCTAGATATGGCCTATTATTTTGGTCATACAACCACATCCCCTGGCCATGAGTAAAAGAAATTGGCATGGGGTTGTAGGTGGTGATTAGAGCCATGGTTGCGTTCCTATTGCATATTATGGGCGACAAATTCCCAGTTCACCAATTTCCAGAAAGCTTGTATATAGTCTGGTCGTGCGTTGCGATAGTCGATATAGTAAGCATGTTCCCACACGTCGCAGGTTAGTAACGGGGTTAATCCTTGCTGCAGGGGGGTGTTAGCATTTGATGTGCTGATAATTTGCAATTGCTGCTGTTCGTTTTGTACCAGCCAAGCCCAGCCCGATCCAAATGTGGTTGCTGCTGTTTGTGAAAATTGCTCAACAAATGCTGGCAACGTTCCGAAGGTTTTAGTAATGGCGTCTAGAACCTTGCCGTGCGGCTCGGGGCGAGCGTGAGGGGTTAAACACTGCCAATAAAAACTATGATTCCATACTTGGGCGGCATTGTTAAATATACCACCCGTGGCGTTTTTGATAATCTCTTCCAGTGATTGATCGGCGAACGGGGTTCCTATGATCAATTTATTGAGATTGTTTACATAAGCTTGATGGTGTTTGCCATAATGATACTCGAGGGTTTCTTTGGAAATATATGGCTCAAGGGCGTTCATTTCGTAGGGCAGTGGTGGCAATAGAATTGTCATGGTGTTCTCCGTGGATTGACTCAATCAAAGCATAGAGTGTAGCAGGAAAAGCATGAGTTTCAAGCCGGCAGATGTTTTGTAACACAGCTGTTGCGATTCGCTAGCCATTTCGCCATAATTAGGTGTGGCTAAACGAGCAATAAGGTGTCATGTGGAGACAATAGATAAGATCAAGCAACAAATAACTGAAAACCCGGTTTTGTTATATATGAAAGGCAGCCCGAAGCTGCCACAATGTGGCTTTTCTGCACGTGCGGTGCAATGTATCGAGGCCTGTGGTGTGGCATTCGCATCGGTCGATGTGTTAGCAAATCCAGACATTCGTCAAACGCTGCCGCAATATGCTGATTGGCCAACCTTCCCGCAATTGTATGTCAAAGGCGAGCTGATTGGCGGCTCAGATATTATCGCGGAAATGTATGAGCAAGGTGAGCTGGAAAATTTACTTCGAGCCGCTGTAGCTGTTTAACTAGGAGAGCAAACATGAGTGTATTAGTCGGTCGCAAAGCCCCAGATTTCACAGTGCCTGCGGTACTTGCCACGGGTGAGATAGTTGATAAGTTTAATTTGCATGAACATTTACATAATCAATATGGGCTGGTTTTCTTTTATCCATTAGATTTTACCTTTGTGTGTCCATCAGAATTGATTGCGCTTAATCACCGGATGCAAGATTTTAAAGAACGCCAAGTGGCGGTAGTGGCCGTGTCAGTCGATTCGCAGTATACGCATAACGCTTATCGTAATACACCAATTGATCAAGGTGGCATTGGCGCTGTTCAGTATACTATGGCTGCAGATTTAACCCATTCTATCTGTCAATCATATGGCGTTGAACATCCAGTTGCTGGTGTGGCGTTTAGGGGAGCTTTTTTCATAGACAAACAGGGCATTGTGCGTTCGCAAATTGTGAATGATTTACCCATAGGGCGAAATATTGACGAATTGCTGCGCATTGTCGATGCCGTACAATTTTATGAAGTCAGTGGTGAGGTTTGCCCAGCAGGCTGGAAAAAAGGACAAAAAGGTATGCATGCATCACCAGCTGGGGTTGCCAGCTATCTAGCAGAAAATTCAGAAAATTTATAGAGTGTATGTAACCACTCAGCAGTCAGCTAAGATGCGCCACTTTTGGCGCGTCTTAAGCCAACCACCTATTGAAAAAATTTTGGCTCGTACTCATTCAGCATCACGCAAAATAATTCTGCTGTTTTTGTAGCGTCATAAATAGCCGAATGCGCTTCGCTGCTATCATACGAAATATGGGCAATTTTGAGCAATTTTGCCAGCACGGTTTGACCATACAGAAAACCGCCGAGAGTGGCTGTGTCAAAACAGGTAAACGCATGAAAAGGTGATTTAATTTTGGTGCGTAGGACCGCTTCCTTGATAAAAAGCAGGTCGAACCAGGCATTATGACCGACCAATACCGCGCGCTGACACTGATGTTGTTTGATGGCTGCATGAATTGGCGCGAATACTTTTTGTAAGGCTATTTTTTCATGCACGGCAAAGCGCAATGGTTGGTAGGGATCTATTTGATTAAACTCCAGAGACCGCTCATCCAGCACGGCACCCTCGAACGGTAAAATATGTTCAAAATAATGCTCAGATACTATGAACCGACCCTGAGGATTGCGGTCAAGCAGCACTACGCAAATTTCCAACAAGGCGTTTTGAGCGGGGTTAACTCCAGCTGTTTCCACATCAACGACCACCGGTAAAAAGCCACGAAATCTATCTTTGATATTCATGTCAACACACTCCACGCCAGCGTTTGATTGGCGGCGATTGGCACCACTATGTTTTCGCCAAAAGGCAGCGAGCCTGCGATGGTTTGCGGCTTTCTAACCAATTCTAGCTGTTGGGTGGTCGCAGGTAACTGATAAAACTGTGCTCCATGCTCCCCTAGAAAGCCATTGAGTCTGGGCAACGCGTCTAGGGTATCAAAAAGCTGTGCGTATAGCGCGACTGCATAGGGTGCCGAGTACACCCCTGCACATCCGCAAGCCGCTTCTTTATCCGATTTTGCATGCGGTGCACTGTCTGTGCCGGCAAAAAACTTTGGGTTGCCGCTGACCACCGCCGTATGCAATGCGTGTTGATCACGCTGACTTTTTAAGATGGGTAAGCAATAGTAGTGTGGGCGTATGCCTCCTGCCAGCATATCGTTGCGATTGTACAGCAAGTGTTGCGGGGTGATGGTGGCCGCTACGTGGTCGGGCGCAGCCTGGACAAAAGCTACGGCTTCTTTGCTAGAAATATGCTCTAAAACGATGCGGAGCTTAGGAAACTGTGTGACCACTTGGCTCAGTACCTCATGGATAAATTGCGCCTCACGATGAAAGATATCACCAGCAGTGGTCTCGCCGTGGATTTGTAACACCAGACCTAGTTGTTGCATCAGCTCAAGTAGAGGATATAACTCCGCAATAGATTTAGCGCCCTGTTGCGAATGGGTTGTGGCGCCAGCCGGGTAATATTTGGCACCCAGGACATACGGATGTTGGCTGGCGGCGATTAGGTCTTCTGGCTTGACGGCAGCGTTAAGATAAAAAGTCATATAGGGGGTGAAAGCATGTTGTGGCAATGTTTGCTGCAGAATGCGTTCTCTATAAGCGTCTAGGCTGGCCAGGGTTGTTAAGGGGGGCGACAGGTTGGGCATAACCAGGGCGCGGCTGAAATGCGCGGCCGTGGCTGGTACCGTATGGCTAAGAGCAGGCCCATCACGTAAATGGACGTGCCAATCGTCTGGTCGGGTCAATAGCAGAGTATTCAAGGGTTTCTCAAGTAAGCAGCAAGTAAGCCAGCATAACATATTTATGTTGTTTTCATAAAAATCGATTGACAATAGGTGACTGGCTGGAAATAATGCATTGATAAGCTATCTTGCAAAGGAGTCATACTTGCTAAAATTTGGCAGTACGAAACAAGCGATAATTTTATAGCAATTGTGTTGACAACGTGGCGACGGCGATTGATAATCGAGATTAAGTACGTTTTCGGAAGCATGGCGATAATGGCGTACTCAATCTATTGATACAACGTTGTGGCTTGAAAGTAAACGGAAATTAATAATAAAAAGTGGAGATAATAGTATGTTAAATTTCAAAAAAACAGCAGTTGCTGTTCTGGCTTTAAGTGGCAGTGTGGCGTTTGCTGGTACTATGGGCCCTGTTTGCAGCGGAGTAAATGTCACAATTCCATGCGAAAGCTCAGCCTGGGAAGTTGGCGGTCACGCGTTGTATTTGCAAACCTCTAATTCCGGCGGCAACCTCTACGGCACACTGACCAAAACCAACGGTTCTACATCATACATGGGTGTCAACCCACAATACTCATGGGGCTTCGAAATTGAAGGTGCATACCACTTCAATACGGGCAATGACATCAATATCAACTGGTATGAAGTTGAGCGTACAGCAAATAAGACTTTCAGCGGCAGCGCTATCACAGCAGGTGGTGTTGCAACAGGAGCTACAACTGCTAAATTCCAAGCGCAACCTAGCTGGAATGCAGTTAACATAGAGTTTGGTCAACACGTTGATTTTGGTGATCTGAAATCCTTGCGTTTCCATGGTGGTGTTGCATGGGTGCGTGTTGCCAATGACCTGACAGTCACTGGAACCGGTACTGGCGTGTATAATAAACTGATCGCTAATAACAGTTACAACGGTTTTGGTCCACGTGTTGGCGCGGATATGAATTATGGTTGGGGCAATGGCTTGTCTATGTACGCAAATGCAGCAACTGCGTTATTTGTCGGTCCTTCCGGGTTCAACAACAGTGTCTCAAGTTCTAATGCAACATACAATGGTCTGAATATCAGTGGATCTTCTACAATTGTTGTGCCAGAGCTTGAAGCTAAACTGGGTGGTACTTACACGTACGCAATTGCTCAAGGTGATTTGATTCTAAATGCCGGTTGGATGTGGATCAATTACTTCCAAGCTAACATGGGTGCTGAACAAGCTCAGTTGACACCTGTGAGCAAGAACTTTGCTTTGACTGGTCCATACTTCGGTATGAAATGGAAAGGAAACTTTGTCTAAGCAGCGCTTGTTTCTTGAAAACCCGTCCCAGGACGGGTTTTTTTTTGCCTGCAGGAGGGGATCTGTATGAGATAGGTGATTCTGCCATGAGCTCGCTTCAGTGCTCAGTAATCCGCCAAAAAACAAGGTAGCATCAGGGTAAGCATCCAGGTATAATCGGCCGTCCAAAAAATTTACCCGGAGTGGCTGAAATGATGCGTGGTGCTGTACTTTTGTTTTTCATGGCAATTGCGATGCCATTATGGTCGCAAGCGACTGACCCGGCATTGCAGCAAGAAATTGAACGACTCCGCACGCAGACCAAGCAGTTACAGGCACAAATTGACCGTTTAGCGCGTCAAATGCCACAGCAGACAACACCGGCCAAAGTGAGCAAACCGCCCAAAGCTAGCACGCCGCCCAAAGCTAGCACGCCGCCCAAAGGGAGTACACCGCCTCTTGCGGCGCAAACTGCGCCAAAACCAGGGGTCACCATCGTTGCGCAGCCAGTAAAAGCGTTCCATACCACCACCATTACAGTCAACGAGTTTGATGGTGATCCGGAATCACTGGAATTCTATCCAGCAGCGCTGATGGCTGATGAGCATGTGGTGACTTACATTGCCGGTACGCCTATTGTTAGCTCGCCCTATTTAGGTAGCCGACCAGCCTTCGATGGATCCGACTATATTGTCAACATTTCCAGTATTAACCGTGATATTCGACTGATGCAGCAACGTCGGCGCTTGTATCGCGCCTATCAGCAAATTGGCTATCCGTCGCCGAATACGCCCATCCTGGCCTTTAGCGGTAAAGTTGAGCCGGTCGCGTTGGTTGGGCGTCCTTTTATTGGTGAAACTACCGGTGACATTACCTTGGGCTCCAGTGAGATTGACTTGGCAGCTGCGGTTAATCATGTGGTGGAAGCTTACATAGGCATTGCGTATAACGATGCCCCAGCTTATGTGTCTGGTCCAAGGGTAGCCAACGGTAGTATTGGTCTTAACCTCGGGTTTGTGAATATTGGCGATCTGGATCGTTCACCGATCTACTTTACCGCTGGACAAATATATGTACCATTTGGTCGTTACTCTACCAGTATGGCAAGCCCAACTTTACCGATGCGCTTATCACGTACGCGCACCCGACCATTTATTCTGGGCTACAAATCGCAACAAGATGCCGGTGTTTTTGCTGCCATCTATGGCTTTCGCAGCGATACCACATTGGGGACTGCCGGCATAGGCGGGGGCAATTTGGGGTACATATTTGATACCAAGAAAGGTACGGGTGAGATTGGCATAAGTTATATCAGCGCACTTAATGACGCGGCTGGTATGCAAAATAACGGTTCCAGCCCGCAGTCCGGCCTATTTGGTGGGTTCGGGTCAGTCTCGCATGGTAACGAAAACGTGCGTAAAGTGTCTGGGCTGGATGTGCACTTAAATCTGAGCATCAGTCGTTATACGCTGATGGCTGAGTGGGTAACGGCCTTAGATGCGTTTCGTCCACAGGACTTGAGCTATAATGGCATTGGCGCTAAGCCGCAAGCTGGTCAAATAGAAGGCGGTGTTACGTTTATGCTATTTGATCGGCCATCCTCGGTCTCCACTGGCTATCAGTGGTCTAGACAAACCTTGGCATTGAATATCCCCGAGCAGCGCGTCAATGCGGCCTACAACATTTCGATATGGAAAGATACAGTTGAAACGCTTGAATACAGACATGATATTGACTTTAATAGTAGGCAATTTGCCAATGGGGCAGCGCCTCCGGGCGGCAGCAATATCAACACTGTTGGTACAAATAGTGCAGCTGATACAGTCCTGCTGCAAATCGGAGTCTATTTTTAGCCAGAGGAAGTGAAACGATGTCAATAAAAGCAGATCAATGGATCCAAAAAATGGCTTTGGAGCACGGCATGATTGAGCCGTTCCAAGGTCATCAAATCCGCCAACAAGGGGCTGCGAGGCTAATTTCTTATGGGGTTTCAAGCTATGGCTACGACGTACGTTGCGCGGATGAATTTAAAATTTTTACCAATATCAATTCAGCTGTTGTGGATCCCAAAGCGTTTGACGCCAATAGTTTCGTTGATGTTAAAGCCGACGTCTGTATTATTCCCCCCAATTCATTTGCGTTGGCGCGCACCGTGGAATATTTTCGGATCCCTAGAAATATCTTGACCATCTGCCTTGGCAAGTCAACCTACGCGCGTTGTGGGATCATCGTCAATGTGACGCCTTTAGAGCCGGAATGGGAAGGTCATGTCACGCTGGAATTTTCTAACACCACGCCTTTGCCGGCTAAAATTTATGCGCATGAAGGGGTGGCACAAATGATTTTTCTTGAAGCCAACGAAGTTTGCGCCGTCTCCTATCGGGATCGCGGCGGTAAATATCAGGGGCAAACCGGGGTTACCTTGCCCACCACTTGAATATATGAGGCCTGTATGGGGCAGCGGATTTTGCCCAGGCGCTGCTGGTTTGTGCACTCAATCCTCGTCGTCTGCAATGATAGGATGGGTTATTTTTGCTTGGTCAACGCGCTCGCGCAGGTCTTTACCTGGCTTAAAATGAGGGCTGTATTTTGACATGGTGACAACTTTCTCGCCCGTCTTAGGATTATGAGCTTTGCGTGGTGGGCGGTGATGTAAACAAAAACTGCCAAATCCTCTGATTTCAATGCGTTGGTTAGCTATCAAGACTTGACTCATGAGTTCGAGCAAGTGATTTACACTGTCTGCAATTAATTTTTCTGGGAGGTGGGTGCATTTTTCAGAAACTTTTGCAATGAGCTCCGATTTGATCATATTACCCTCATTTTGATCATATTACCCTCATTTTCCGTGTTGAGTATTGTATCCATGGGGATAACTTGTTTTGGATGATTCACCTAGATGGCGGTTATGCGACATACCTGCTAGCCCCATCCGGTTAGTATAGCCTTGAAAAAAAATTATGCAAAGCCACCACATCACCTTCTGTGAAAAATTTAAAGTTAGGATTGCTGGCGTCCCCCAAGAAATGGAGATTATATTTTTTTATGAATATAGGCGCGTGTGACGCCCCAACTCATGGCGAGTGTACGACTGTCGGTTACCTGATAGGCAGGATTTAGTAATTTTTTACTGATGGTAATGATGGTGTGACAATAATGAGCATGGTCTAAACGCTGATTTAATGCCTGCCAACGGTCACCAAACCATGCCGTTGCATTGATAAAAATCACATGGGCGTCGGCAAAGTCATGTTGCAAAATGTCACCGTGAATATAACAGATGCTGGCGGCGATCCTGCGATAGTCCGGTTGGGATGCCAGTGCCTGCTGAGTGCTTATGGCCGCATGGTGTAATTGTGGAAACAATTCAATGCCTATGCTTTTTTTTACTTGAAATACCATCGCGCAGGCGGTGACTGCTTTACCCACACCACTGCCCAAATCATAAAAGATGGTTTCTTTGGGTGGCGCAACCAAAGAAAATAAAGCACAGAAAGCGGCAAAATCGATCTCACCATAGACATACTCAAAAGCATCGCTTTTTGCGCGGGCTTGTTGCGAAAGTGTGAAGCCATTGATGTTTCGATACACGTCTGCAAATACCAGCTGGTGTTTGTCTATATGCCAGCGCTTTTTCCAGCGCGTGATTTGTAATGTGTGTTTGTAGTGCTGATACGACGACCATACTGCTAAGGATAGCAACAAGCATAACGCGCACCATATGATCCCGGATATCAGGGATGTTGTTGTTATCGGTGCTATTATTTCCACAAATTACTCTTAGCCAGGTCAAAAACGGTTCCGCCTTGGCCGTCAAGGACTGCTTTGATCATATACACCCCAAACCCTTTGATTTGCTGCGCCTTGATTGCCGGTGGGATAATGAGCTCATTGGGATCTACCAATACATCGAGTAATGCAGGACCTGGTTGTTGTAACACCAGTTGTAAGGCCTCGGCTAACTCAGCGGAGTGTGTGACCTGTACCCCGAAGATGCCAGCAGCCTTAGCAATCTCGGCAAAGTTGGTGGGTGCTAAATCTGTACCAAAATCTAGCATACCAGCGGCGTGCATTTCTAATTTTACAAAGCCCAGCGATTGGTTGTTAAAAACGATGATTTTGATGGGCAACTGATGTTGAATAAGGGTCAATACATCACCCAAGAGCATACTCAAGCCACCATCACCGCAGCATGCAATCACCGCTCGGTCGGGATGGCTGATTTGCGCCCCAATGGCTTGTGCCAGTGCATTTGCCATGGAGCCGTGATTGAACGAGCCGATTAGCCTTCTTTGGCCATTCATGTGCAAGTAACGTGCTGACCAAACAGTCGGTGTGCCGACGTCACAGCAAAAGATGGCATCTTGGGCGGCGAGCTGATCAACTAAGGTCATCAGATATTGCGGATGAATAATATGCTCATCGGTTCTGGCCAATTTACTCAATTCTGCACGGGAAGCTTTATAATGTGCTAGGGCTTTTGTTAAATACTTTTTATCATGTTGCGTGGTCAATAACGGCAGCAGTGCTTGTAAGGTCGCTCCAGCATCGCCGATTAAACCGATATCAATCGGGGTGCGTTTGCCTAGCTGTGGCCCAGCAATATCAATTTGAATAATCCGTGCTTTGCTTGGATAAAATTGACGATATGGAAAGCTTGCGCCCACCAGGACCAACACCTCACAATCTTCAATGGCATAATACCCAGATGCAAAACCAATAAAACCGGTCATGCCAACATCGTATGGGTTGTCATATTCAATATAGGGTTTGCTACGTAGGGTATGCACAATAGGTGCTTGTAATTTTTCGGCAAGGGTTAGCAAACCAGCGCGCGCATCAGCTGCTCCTATGCCGGCAAAAATGGCAATTTTGCTTGCGTTATTCAACAGTTGCGCTGCTTGTTGCAAGGATGCACTGTCTGGCTGGATGATCGGTGGTTCAAGGTGAGTCCAATGGGTAGGATTGTCATGGTTGATTTTTTGCTTGGCGATATCCCCAGAAATGACTAATACCGCTACACCGCGCTGGGTGATCGCGGTTTGCATAGCGAGTCTTAGCAAGCTCGGGACTTGCTCAGGCGAGGAAACCACCTCGCAAAAGTGACTACAGCCCTTAAACAGCATATGCGGATGGGTTTCTTGAAAGTAATTGCTGCCAATTTCAGCCATAGGAATATCTGCAGCAATGGCCAATACAGGCGCTTGGCTGCGGTGACAATCATACAGCCCATTGATTAAATGTAAATTTCCTGGGCCACTGCTGCCCATGCACACGCTCAACTGGCCAGTTAGTTGTGCCTCAGCACCTGCGGCAAACGCCGCCACTTCTTCGTGGCGGACATGCACCAACTGTATAGCCTGCTGTTGTCCCAATACTTTGGTGATCTCGTTCAAGGAGTCACCGACAATCCCGTATATGCGTGCAATGCCTGCTTGACGGAGGAGTCCAATCAGTACTTCAGCGACTGTGGTCATAATAAGTCTCTTTGATCATCTTATGCTAAGTATAGTTAATATTTTGTCCAATTACGGCCCATGCGATAAAAAATAGCCTAATATGGGAGTGGTGCGTATGAATGCCTGTTGGCTCAAATAGTTGTTGTGCGTCCGCGTCCTGCCACTATTTGACA
The DNA here is from genome assembly GCA_036752465.1 of Legionellaceae bacterium. Classification (GTDB taxonomy): domain Bacteria; phylum Pseudomonadota; class Gammaproteobacteria; order Legionellales; family Legionellaceae; genus DAIOSQ01. Next base: position 12,772 of record DAIOSQ010000029.1, read on the forward strand.
TTGCCTGCCAAAATAATTAGAATTGGCACTAAATGTATTTTATAAGAAATTTATGCTTTCAAAAGAAGCAATTCCTCCTTGTGATAATGTTGGTCAGTCGGGCTGTGTCCCAGTGTATGCCCCTTCAAGTGTTCATGGATCTCATGACGGGTGCGGCGCTGTATCGAGCACCACATCCAACGGTGCTATTGCTTTTACCACTGATATCGAATTTAGCTTATTTGCCAGCAATGACCTTGAAAACGAAAACCTAGCAGATGGTCTTGAACATGACAACATCATCGGTCGCAACGCTCTTCGTATTTTGACGTCTAGCTGGCGCGGGAATGCGGGTGAAATCCTGAATTTTCGCACCTTGCGTGCTATTTTTTATGCCAGGGATCCGCACTTGATGCGCGGTTTTAGGTTTGCGTTTCAGCAAGGGTTCGAGCATCTGTATACACAGCTGCAAGGCAAAACATTAACTGCCAATCAGCAATTGCAAGCGCAATTATTTTTGAGCAATTGCCTATCGCTGTTGCCATTTGCCGATATCGGTCCGTATGAATGTTTTAAAATTCCGCAATATGTAGCAGGGAGCTGGCAATCGGTTACCTTTAAGGTAACTCCGATTGAATTAACTGCGCAAAGTGGTTGGGCTACAGTATGGCTTAACGATGCGCGTAGAGTATTTGCGTATGGTCTTGAGCCGGTAAATAACCAGCAAGCGCAGCCGTGGCTGTTGTTTATGGGGACAACCTATCCAGCCGGGCAAGGCTTTTTAACCCAAATCGCCACCGATCTAGAACCTTTTGCAACCGTTGGTACCCAGTTATATCGTACCGGTGTGGGTCGTATTAGCGAGTGGATCCACCAGCAGCAACCGCATAAGCCTATGGTGTGTGGCGTGAGTCTCGGTGGCTCGTTGTCGTTGTTGTTGGCAATTCATCAACATACGATACTGGATAGTGTGTACGTGCAAAATCCAGCTGGGCTCCACCAGTTGTGGGGCGGCAGCGAGTTTGATCAATGGCCTGCAGATACAAAATTACCCGTTTACATTCAACGACAAAATAATGATCCGGTATCGCGTCTTGGTGATTACAAACCAGGCATGCACTTGCTAGATATTGTGGCACCAGCAAACCAAAAAGGCCCCAATCCTTTCTTCGACCATTTTATAAATTACCTTGGTTTTTTGGGGACTGCAATCAAGGAAGGTGATATAGCAGAAGACAACGCTGCGCGCTGGTGGCACAATCTCATGGTGTATACCATCGGCCGCACCATACTGTATGGTACGCTGATCTCCGGAGTCTATGTGCTTAGCACGTCGTTATCTTATATGCTCGCGCACCCGCACGACATGTTGTTTTTGGGGGCTGGCGCGGCCTTGTTTGCTGCTTTTCCGGCGTTAGTTGTACCGTTGGTTGGCACATCTTGGGTAGTCAATTTTACTCTCAATGCGCTGCTTTGTGGTGCATTTGGCCATGTGGTATGGGCAGTGCTGCAAGATATGATTTGGCAAAAAGCCGATTCAATTATTTGCCAGTCGCTATACTGGGCACGGGAACAACACTGGGTAGCGCAAAGCTTGTTGGGCGCTGCGCTATTGGCCTTGATGGTTGGCAGCATGGCGTTATCCAGTTCAGTTGCTGTGGCCTGCTACGTGTGGATGAGCTTGCCGGTGCTGGCCAATGTAGTCTATGCAATGGGCTGTGCTTACCATAAGGTACTTGGCACAGATGCTGCCCTTCCAGCACAGTTACATCAGCCTCAGCAGCCACGCAACGCTAGCATGGATGTTTATCGTGTGTCGTGTAGCATAGAAGTGCCCGTTGCTGAGTTGCTGTCTTATGAGAAAGCAAAAATTATGTTAACATCTGACAGGGCTTACGAGTTTTCTGAGGCAAATCCTGATCAAGCAGCCGCTAAAATCGCTATAACAGATTCAGTTGCAACAATCTCTGCTATGCAAGCGTTGGTCAAAACCGGTATGTTTGCTACGTCAGCCTGTTACTCGGAACAAGAGAGGATTGCAGTATCAATCATAGCAGATTATAAATATGGAAAAAGCGCAGGTGATGCTGTTTGCGTAACAGTCTAAGTGTTTGTGTGCTTGCTACGTGTTTTAAATGCAGGTGTCATTCGAGCTAGATACAGCCAGTCAGGAGAAGTTGTTGGGTAATATACAATCATACACCGTGTTCTGTAAAATTTGTTTGGTATGGCTCATGCTGTGGCTGGGCAGTAGCACCACGTATGCACAAGAAGTATTGCCACCTGGGTGCAAAGCGTATGCGATTCATGGCGACAGCATCAAGTTTTCGGCCAAAACCACCGCAAAAGTGTTTATGCTGCACAACTTATCAGCGGGCGATATCTGGTTGGTGAGTCCGCAACTTAGTACGCAACTGGCCAAAGGCCGCTGGAGTGCATTGACCCTCGATGATGCACCCATTGAGTTGCAGTGTGTTGAATCAAGGCCTGGACATGAGCAGCAAATCTCGTGTTCCAATGTGTTTGCAGTTTGTCAGTGGCCTGCGGCGAAAAATCCCAACAACGCCCCATCCACAGCATTTGTTGGCGAAAATATGCAACTGTCTGCCCTTATCGCCTATTTAGGTCGTCAGGGTTTCGAGCTTTTGCCGAGTGATGAATAGAATTTTGCATTTATTCACCATAATGTTAAAGTCTTAAGTTATTTTCATTGCTAACGGCGCGCTGTATACCTGTATGCCGTAGGCGACATTCTTTAGGTGATTCGTGACTAAAAAATCAAAAACTGCATCTCATTCGCTGGATCCGCATTATCAGCGCGAAAGTGAAAAGTACAAAGAGCCTATCCCCAGCCGGGAGTGGATTATTCAGGTACTGGAGGAGTATGGTCGGCCCATGTCGCGCAGTCGATTGACAGATACCCTGCAAATTACAGAAGAGCCGCGCAAAGAGGCGTTGAGTTTTCGGTTGCGCGCGATGTTGCGTGATGGTCAATTGATGCTGGATCGACGCAATCGTTATTGTTTGCTCAAGAAAATCAATTTGCGTCCAGGCACGGTGCATGCGCATCCAGATGGCTATGGTTTTTTCATTCCGGATGATGAGGGTGATGACATGTTGTTGTCCGCCAGAGAAATGCGCAACGTCATGCATGGGGATAAGGTGCTAGGCTATCCTATAGGCGTTGATCGTCGTGGGCGTTCTGAAGGCAAAATCCACGAAGTTTTGGAACACGTCAACCAAACGGTAGTTGGTCGTTACATCTGTGAACATGGCGTAAACTTTGTGATTCCGGACAGTAAGCATTTGACGCAAGACATTTCAATTGCGCCTGAACATATCTCAGGCGCGCAAAGCGGACAAATTGTGTTGGTCGAAATGTTGGCCTACCCCGACAAACAAATGCAGGCCATTGGTAAAATCATTCATGTCTTGGGCGATCATATGGCGCCTGGTATGGAAATTGAAGTGGCCATTCTGGCCCATGGGATACCCGATAAGTGGCCCGAAGCAGTCATCAAAGAAGTTTCCGCAATCAGACAACAGGTGAGTGCAGCCGACTTGGTGCAGCGCACCGATCTGCGCCATTTGCCATTTGTGACCATTGATGGTGAAGATGCCAAAGATTTTGATGATGCGGTGTTTTGTCAAAAAAAGAACAACGGCAATTATCAACTATACGTCGCCATTGCCGATGTTGGCCATTATGTGCCGCCTGAGAGCGCTTTAGATAAAGAAGCTGCTATGCGCGGTAATTCGGTGTATTTTCCAGGCAAAGTGGTACCGATGTTACCTGAGGCTTTGTCGAATGGCGTGTGTTCGTTGAAGCCTAAGGTCGATCGCTTGTGTATGGTTGCGGAAATGAGCATCAACCCGCAAGGCAAAATCAATCGCTCGCGCTTTTATAAGGCAGTTATTCATTCACAGGCGCGTTTGACGTATACAATGGTGAATGATTGGCTCGTACAGCAACAGTGCCCGGCAGAGTACGGCCAGTTGTGGCCGCATATTCAGGTGTTGCATGCATTGTATGCGATACTCTGCCATACGCGCAAAGCACGCGGTGCGATGGATTTTGATAGCACCGAGACGCGCATTGAATTTGATGACAATCGTAAAATACAGCGTATCGTCCCGGTTGTCCGCAACGACGCGCATCGTTTGATTGAAGAGTGTATGTTGGCCGCCAATGTCGCCACCGCGAGGTTTTTAGAAAAAGCCGGTGTGCCAAGTTTATATCGTGTGCATGCGGCGCCAGAGGAAGAAAAAGTTTTGGCCTTGCGCGAGTTTTTGCAGGAAATGGGATATGCCCTAGGTGGTGGTAAAAAGCCAAGTCCTAAAGATTTTCAGTACACCTTGCAGACAGTTGCTGACAAGCCGGAAAAGCACTTGATTGAAACAGTTATGTTGCGCTCGCTAAAACAAGCAAAATACGTCGAAGTGAACGCCGGTCATTTTGGTTTGGCTTATCCAGCCTATACGCATTTTACCTCACCCATACGGCGCTATCCTGATTTGCTTATTCATCGCGCTATCTGTATTGCTTTAAGTCATGCAACCTTTGATGACGGGGTATATACAGATGAAGAGATGGGTCGTTTCGGTAAGCACTGTTCTATGACAGAGCGCCGGGCCGATGAGGCTACCCGTGAAGTGGTTGCTTGGCTAAAATGTGAATATATGCAAAGCAAGCTAGGGCAAGTGTTTAGTGGTCGGATTGCAACAGTCACCAGCTTTGGCTTATTTGTCCAATTGGATGAAATTTATGTAGAAGGCTTGGTACATGTGACATCCCTACAAAATGATTACTATACGTTTGATGCGGTTAAACATCGTTTGATTGGCGCAAGAAGCGGCCAAGATTATCGCATCGGCGATAGGATGACCGTCTTGGTTGCGCGCGTTGACCTTGATGAGCGCAAAATAGATTTTGAACCTGTGCTGGATGAACCTGCCGTATGAGTTTGCAATATATCTATGGGATTCACGCAGTCGGTGCTTTGCTGGCCAATCCGCATCGTCTGGTGCGGCAACTATATGTCAACTCAGCGCGGCATGATGCGCGCCTAGCGAGTTTAATTGAGCAAGCCCAGTCGAAAAATATCACCGTTGTGCCGCTCTCTCTTGCCGGTATGAACCAGCGCTTTGTCAATGGTGCTCACCAAGGCATTGTTGCTGAAGCAGAAAGTTTGCCTGGCTATGGCGAACGTGATCTTGAAGTATTGTTACAGCGTTGTCACCAACCCCACTTGATTTTAATCTTAGATAGAGTTACGGATCCGCATAATCTAGGCGCATGTTTGCGCAGTGCCGATGCGGCCAAAGTGGATATGGTGATCATGCCTAAAGATAACAATGCCAGCATGACTGCGGTGGTCAGTAAAGTTGCTTGTGGCGCGGCAGAATCGGTAACCTTGGTCAGAGTCACCAACTTGGTGCGGGCGATGGAGATGCTCAAGCAACACGGCGTATGGATTTATGGTGCGTGTGGTGAGGCCGAGCAATCCATTTATACGCTGGATTTGCGATCTTCGGTTGCGTTGGTGATGGGGGCCGAAGGTCAGGGCATACGTCGGTTGACCAAAGAACGCTGTGATGGTTTGTTCGCATTGCCTATGCGTGGTGCGGTTAGCAGCTTGAATGTGTCGGTGGCGACCGGTATTAGTCTGTACGAGGCATTGCGACAGCGGCTCGGCGCTGATGGCGGTCTAAGGTAAAGCAACGCTGTATATATGTTTTTTTATTGAAAAAAGTGTAATTAATAAGTACAATATTTCTTTTTGAGAGAAATAAGTTATTTTATGCCACATGGTACCTACAAAAGTCTGTTTGATAAAACTGGTGA
>DAIOSQ010000030.1:0-18524 GCA_036752465.1 Legionellaceae bacterium
GCCGATTCATCGCCGCATTTGGGTAAGGCTGTCAGCTGATTGTGTATGTCTTCGTACGCTTGATAAATTTTCGGCAATTCTTTGAGTTCTTCTTGCAAAGTTTTTATGCGAGCTCGGCAACCTATGGGCCTTATTTTTAAATACAAGAGCTTATTTAATTCCGTAACTTTTACTTTGTAATCTTCAAGCTCTGTTTGCTCCTGTGGAAAATATTGCCGTAAGTACTCTTTACCCAGTTGTTCTGTCACATGGTCCGCTTTGAATAATTTGCGTAGTGCATGTTTGATATTTTGATAATACACTTCAGACTCGAATGCCACTGCCAGGGTAAACGATGCGGTGGCCAATGATAGGATTGGCCAGAGCGCAAACATGCCGCTGAAGCTGAGAAAGCCCACGATTAAGCTTGCGCCAACTGTCAGTGATAATAGGGTGATTTGTTTGAGGATTTTTTTTATTTTCATAGCAAAGCCCGGCCAACTGGTCTGGGGTTACTTTACTCTAAATGAAAATGATTATCAATATCGATTAGGTTTAGATATGAACATCATTCGTGTTTTTTTTAGCTATCTCTGGACAGCGATAGCTGGTGGTGAGTTCGCCAAGCTGGCTGAGTACTTTGATGAATACAGGAAATTTCCATAAATAATATACATGTTTTAAAACTTCCTGCGTGCTATCGCTTAACGGTACCCGATGTTGTTGGGTATGCTGCAGTGTGAGTGAGCGGTCACCTTCGATATCGACAGCAGACACTTGAATATCTAATTCGATCTCATTCAGATTATACTGTTTGGCTAAGGCCTCGCGGATCTGTTGGTACCCGGCATCATTATGAATGGCTTGGATCATGATATCCGGATGTTGATCATCATCTATCAAGTGAAACAAGCGCAGCTCACGGATCAAGCGTGGGGAGAGAAACTGTGCGATAAAACTTTCATCTTTATAGTTGCGCATCGCGCCGTCTAGCGATGTTAACCAGGGCGTGTTGGCCAGTTGCGGGAACCAGCGCCGATCCTCCTCGCTGGGATTTTCGCAAATACGTTTAATATCTTGCATCATGTTATACCCGAGTGTGTACGGATTAATCCCGCTGAAATAGGGGCTATTGTAGGTGGGCTGCGTGAGTACATTGGTATGATTTTGCAGGATTTCCAGCATGAACTCATCGGTTACTAAGCCCTCATCATATAACGCGTGCATCAACGTATAATGCCAGAAACAAGCCCAGCCTTCATTCATGACTTTGGTTTGACCTTGTGGATAGAAATATTGCGCAATTTTTCGCACAATGCGAACAATTTCGCGTTGCCAAGGTTTGAGTAGCGGCGCATTTTTTTCAATGAAATAGAGAATGTTTTCTTGTGGTTCCTTAGGAAAGCGGATCCCCTGATCGGCTGCGGCATGTTGCGGTTGGGTCGGAATGGTACGCCACAATTCGTTGATTTGCGTTTGAATGTAAGCCGCGCGATTTTGTTGGCGGATTTTTTCTTCTTTGATCGACAACGCATTGGGGTGCTTGTAACGGTCTACGCCATAATTCATCAATGCATGACAGGCGTCTAGTGTCGCTTCTACTTCATCAATGCCATGTTTTTCCTCGCAGGTGCTGATATAGTTTCTGGCGAAGACCAAATAATCAATAATTGCGTCAGCAGACGTCCACATTTTAAACAAATAATTGTTTTTAAAAAAAGAGTTATGTCCATAGCAGGCATGCGCAATCACCAAGGCTTGCATGGCCATGGTATTTTCTTCCATCAGATAAGAAATACAAGGATTGGAATTGATCACCATTTCGTAGGCAAGGCCCATTTCCCCGCGTTGATAGCTTTTTTCAACGCCGACAAAATGCTTGCCAAAAGACCAATGATGATAGCCAATCGGCATACCAGTGGCTGCGTAGGAATCCATCATTTGCTCGGCGGTGATGATTTCAATTTGATTGGGATAGGTATCTAGCTTGAAATCTCGCGCAATCCGGCCAATTTCTTGGTCATAGGTTTCAATCAGGTCATAGGTCCACTCGGCTGTCGTGGATAATGGCTGCCTACGTCGTGCACTCATGCTGTTTTCCTTTTAAATAGTTCGCGAAACACAGGATAGATGTTGGCAACTGTATCGATGTTTTCCATGGCAAAATTAGCATATTGTTGCTGGACTTGCAGGTAAGCCTCCCAAAGGCTTTGGTGGTGACGCGGCATAATTTCTATGTAGGCAAAATATTGCACGCTAGGCATGATCTGACGCTGCAATAACTCCAGACAAAACGGTGAGTCAGCATTCCAGTTATCGCCATCCGATGCTTGTGCCACATAAATATTCCAAGCATCCGGGGAAAAGCGTTTGCTGATAATATCTTGCAACAATTCTAATGCACTAGAAACCACCGTGCCTCCGGTTTCGCGTGAGTAGAAAAACTCTTCTTCGTTGACTTCCTTGGCGCTGGTATGATGGCGAATAAATACCAATTCAATTTTTTTGTAATTGCGGTTTAAGAACATATACAACAAAATAAAAAAACGTTTGGCGATGTCTTTTTTTATTTCGTCCATAGAGCCTGATACGTCCATAATACAAAACATCACCGCTTGGGTAGAGGGTGCTGGTAAGCGGACACGATTGTTAAAGCGCAGATCAAACGTATCGACAAAAGGGATGGCCATGATTTTTGCTTGCAGCTGTTTGATTTGTGCCTGTAGTGTCGCGACAGCAGCTTCATCTGCTGGGGTATCAGCATCAGAACTGGTTAGGGCTAACAAAGCCTGTTCTGCCTCGCGCAATTGTTTTTTGTAGGGCGCGGCTAACGCCACACGCCGGCCGGTCGCCTGCTTCATGGAACGCGGCACATTGATGTTGGTAGGGACGCCACTCGAGGTAAACCCAGCCCGAACCTGCTTATAGGTGGTGATGCGTGCCAATTCTTTTTTTACCAAGTCGGGTAATTCAAGATCCTCAAAATAGAGTTCGAGAAACTCTTCCCGGGAGATTTGAAAGACGAAGTCTTCTAGGCCCTCTCCCTGGTCACTGGCGGCAGAACCACTGCCGCCAGTTTGCTCACCACTGGGACGCTGCACATGGTCACCGGCAATAAACTGATCATTTCCTGGCAATACCCGTTCCACCCGGCCCCCTGGGCCATGATGAAAACGTGGCTCCGCAATATCTTTAGCCGGAATGCTAATTTGCTCGCCTCGTTCAATTTCCCGGATACTTCTTTTGCCAATTGCTTCTGAGACCGCTTGTTTGATTTGATGTTTATAGCGCCTTAAAAACCGTTGGCGATTGACGGTACTTTTTTTACCACCATTCAATCTTCTATCAATCAATTGCGTCATGATACAGGCCCATAAGGTTTATTGTGATTTTCTGACGCGCAAATACCACTCACATAGCAAACGCACCTGTTTCGCGGTATAGCCTTTATCGACCATCCTAGCGATAAATTCGTCATGCTTTTTCTTATCTTCTTCCGAGGCCTTGGCATTGAAAGAAATGACCGGCAATAGATCTTCGGTATTGGTGAACATCTTTTTCTCAATTACCGTTTTTAGCTTCTCATAACTGTTCCATCTTGGATTGTTGCCATGATTGTTGGCACGGGCACGCAAGACAAAATTCACCACTTCGTTACGAAAATCTTTGGGATTGGAAATACCTGCAGGTTTTTCTATTTTTTCCAGGTCAGTATTTAGAGCCGATCTGTCAAAAATCTCACCGGTATCAGGATCGCGATAATCTTGATCCTGAATCCAGAAATCGGCATATGTGATGTAGCGATCAAAAATGTTTTGCCCATATTCTGAGTATGATTCAAGATATGCGGTCTGAATTTCCTTGCCGATGAATTCAACATATTTAGGTGAGAGATATTCTTTGATGAAATTCAAATATTTTTCATGTATTTCTTGCGGAAATTGTTCTTGCTCAATTTGTCGCTCGATCACATACAGCAAATGGACAGGATTGGCGGCGACCTCTGCGTGATCAAAATTAAACACTTTAGATAATATTTTGAAAGCAAAGCGAGTGGATATACCGGTCATGCCTTCATCGACCCCAGCAAAATCACGATATTCTTGATATGATTTTGCTTTAGGATCGGTGTCTTTGAGGCTTTCGCCGTTATAGACGCGTAATTTAGAATACATGCTAGAGTTTTGTGGTTCTTTGATGCGAGTCAACACAGAGAATTGTGCCAGCATGTCTAAAGTACCGGGAGCGCATGGCGCCTTATCTAATGAGCTATGGTCAATAAGCTTTTTGTAGATTTTGATTTCTTCGCTGATCCGCAGACAATAGGGTACTTTGACGATGTTGATACGATCGATAAACGCTTCATTGTTTTTATTGTTGCGAAAGGTTTGCCACTCGGCTTCATTGGAATGCGCCAGAATGATGCCCTCAAATGGGATCGATGACAGCCCTTCAGTGCCGTTATAATTGCCTTCTTGAGTGGCTGTCAATAAGGGATGCAGCACTTTAATGGGTGCTTTAAACATTTCGACAAATTCTAATAGGCCACGATTGGCGCGACACAGCCCACCTGAGTAGCTGTAAGCATCTGGATCATCCTGCGAATGTTGTTCGAGTTTGCGAATATCGACTTTGCCGACCAAAGAGGAGATATCTTGGTTGTTTTCATCGCCAGGCTCAGTTTTTGCAATGGAAATTTGTTTGTTGCGTGATGGCTTGACCTTGATCACGCGAAACTGATTGATATCGCCATTGAATTCATGCAAGCGTTTGATAGTCCAGGGAGACATAATATAACGCAGGTAGCGGTCCGGAATACCATAGCGCTCATGCAGAATGGCACCGTCTTCCGCTCGATCAAACAAAGATAATGGTGATTCGTGTACCGGCGATCCTTTGATGGCATAAATAGCTACTTTTTCCATCAAATCTTTTAATTTTTCAGCCAAGGATGATTTACCCCCGCCCACAGGCCCCAGTAAGTACAAGACTTGCTTGGTCTCTTCCAGTCCTTGCGCAGCGTGCTTAAGAAAACCGACAATTTGTTCGATCGGCTCTTCCATGCCGTAAAATTCATCGAAAACTTCATAACGGTGGATGACTTTATTAGAAAAAATCCGAGATAGCACGGGATCGTGGCGGGTATCGACCAACCTTGGCTCGCCAATGGCCATGAGCAAACGCTGGGCTGGGTTGGCATACGCGGCGGGATCGGTTTTACAAAGCTCCAGATATTCGGTGAGACTCATTTCTTCTTCTTGATTTTGAATGAATCGGTTCGCATAGTTTGTTAAAAAATCTTGCGTATTCATTTAAGTTCCCCTGTTTTCTTATTTTATGTTGAGCTTGGACCCAACCTTTGCTTTTTTTTATCAAACGCGAGACACTTTCCTTATATCTGAGTATAGAACGAAAATAAGGTGTTTGAGAGCGTTATTTTTTTTATTTTAACGTGGCGCACCTTCCGCCAAAATTCTGGCAAACAGTCTACCCTTTAGGCAACGCCTCAGTGGCATCGCAAACATGAGGCAGTTTTTACGAAGGGCCACATGGCTTTCTTGATAATGGAGAATTTTAGTGAACAATACAACACATTATTTACAAGATTATCAACCGGTAAATTATTGCTTGAAGACGGTTTCTCTGGTGGTTGATTTGTTTGAGGATCATGCGCTAATCACCAATACCATGCATTTTGTGCAACAGCACCCTGGGGTCTTACAGCTGAATGGCGAAGCACTCGAATTATTGGCGATTGAGATGAATGGTGTGGTTTTGTCGACTACGCAGTATCATCTTTCCCCTAAAGAGCTCACCATTTTAGAGCCTGAGAAATCTTTTGTACTGATGATAACAACGCGTATTCGACCACAAGACAATACCTCATTGTCTGGTATTTTTAGAACAAATGGAATTTTTTGCACACAGTGTGAGGCTGAAGGCTTCCGGCGCATCACGTATTTTCTTGACCGGCCGGATGTGATGACGGTTTATCACACGCGGATTATTGCTGATAAGACGGTCTATCCCGTGTTGTTGTCCAATGGAAATTTACTTGACAGCGGCGATTTGCCGGGTGGCCGACATTGGGCTTTGTGGCATGATCCATTCAAAAAACCTTGTTACCTTTTTGCGTTGGTGGCGGGTGACCTGGCGAGTGTTCGGGACATCTTCACCACTGCCTCAGGCCGGGTTGTGGATTTACGGATTTACACTGAAAAAGGTTGCGAATCGCAGTGTGACCATGCCATGCAATCCTTAAAAGCGGCTATGCGTTGGGATGAAATCAAGTTTGGTCGTGAATATGACTTGGATTGCTACATGATTGTCGCTGTTCGCGATTTCAACATGGGGGCCATGGAGAATAAAGGGCTTAACATTTTCAACGCCAAGTATATTCTTGCCACACCAAGCATTGCCACGGATGAAGATTATTTTGCGATTGAGAGTGTGGTTGCGCATGAGTATTTTCATAATTGGACCGGCAATCGGGTGACTTGTCGTGATTGGTTTCAATTGAGTTTGAAGGAAGGCTTGACGGTTTTTCGGGATCAAGAGTTTTCGCGCGATATGAACTCACGAGATGTTTGTCGCATTCAAGATGTGATTGCGTTGCGCAATCTGCAATTTCCTGAGGATGCTGGCAGTATGGCCCACCCAGTGCAGCCCCAGTCTTATCAGCAAATCAATAATTTTTATACCGCAACGGTATACAACAAAGGTGCTGAAGTGATCCGCATGCAACAGACCTTGTGTGGAGTGGATGGCTTTCGCCGTGGGATGGATTTGTATTTCCAACGCCATGATGGCCAAGCGGTGACCATTCATGAGTTTGTGGCTGCGATGGAAGATGCGAATGATATAGATTTGACTCAATTCAAGCGCTGGTATTATCAAGCGGGTACGCCACATGTCACAGTGACCCGTGAGTTTCGGGATAACACCTTGTCTCTGACCTTGACCCAAGTATGTGCACCAACTGCCGATCAAAGCCCTAAAGAGCCTTTGCATATGCCCATACGCATCAGCTTATATGACCATAGCGGCAAAAAATTGACGGTTGATACGCCAGTTTTGTCACTCACCGAGTCCCAGCAGACCTTTGTTTTTAACGCGCTGCCAAGTGAGCCGTTGGTGTCTTTATTGCAGCAATTTTCCGCGCCTATTGTGCTGCATCATGCCATGTCAGAGGCTGAACAATTGGCTTTGCTGCGGTTTGAAACAGATGGTTTTGCCAAGTGGAGCATAGCCCAAACTATGTTTCAATCTTATCTGCATCGCTGTTACCAGCAGCAAGACCAGACTTGCCAAGTGTCGCCATTATTTCTGACCACATTACAAGATTTATTGTCGGATGGGTCGGATTTGGCTTTGTGTGCGCTACTCTTGACGCCACCCAGTCTTGAAGAAGCAATGACCGGTTTGACTGAGGTTGATGTACTCAAATTAGAGCAAGCACGTGAGTGGCTTAGCAAAACCATAGGTCAAGCGCTGACGCCAGTCTTGCAAAACATGTATGCCAAATTGTGGGATGCGGAAGATCATCAGATGAATCATGCGGGCTACGCCAGGCGTGCATTGCGTAATTTATGTCTGTGGTATTTGATGAAGGCTGATGATGAGGCACATCTGTCATTGTGTCAGCGGCAATATCAACACGCACGAACGATGACCGATCAATTGCTCAGTTGCCGCTTGTTGATGAATGTTTCTTCAGCGCAGGCGCGTGCCGAGGCTTGCGCTAATTTTTATCATACTTGGAGTGGCTACGACTTGGTGATGGATAAATGGTTTTCTATGCAAGCACAATCCCCATGTTTAGGGACTATTGCCCATATTGAGGCGCTGATGCAGCATGTAAAGTTTGATCTGAAAAATCCCAATAAAGTGCGAGCGTTGCTGGGTGCTTTTTCCCTGTATAATCCGCAACATTTTCATGCCCAAGATGGCAGTGGTTATGTTTTTTTAAGCAAAATGTTGTTGCAGCTAGACCAGCTAAACCCACAAGTAGCGGCGCGGTTAGCAATGCCGCTGACCCGTGGTCAGCGTTATGATGCCGAGAGACAAAGGCATATATTGCAGTGTTTAACCAACTTATCTGAGCATGTGTTATCGGATGATTTGCAAGAAATCATCACCAAAAGCCGACAAGCCTATGCAACATAAGCGATATGCGGTCTTAGGTAATCCGATTGGGCATAGTTTATCTCCGTACATACATCAAATATTCGCTCAGCAGTGTGGTTTGGTGTGTGACTACCTCAAAATTCTAGTGCCGATAGATAGGTTTGAGCGAACTTTAAGAGATTTTTTCGTAACCAGCGGCGCAGGTGCCAATATCACGGCTCCTTTTAAACAGCGCGCATTTGCGATGTGTGATCAGGTGACGGAACGATGTCGGCTATCGCAAGCAGCGAATACCTTATGGTTCAGTCAGCAACAGTTATGGGGCGACAATACGGACGGTATCGGGTTATTACGAGATTTGCAACGACGGTTCACCATCACGGACCGTCGTATTCTGGTACTAGGCGCTGGTGGGGTGGTTGCAGCGATTACACCAGCTTTGATATCCATGCAGCCGATGCAATTGACGATAGCCAGCCGCAAGTTTGCGCAGGCCAAGCAGCTCGCTAAGGTATACAGCACCGATCAGCTGAACATCACCGCAGCAACCTTAGCCGATGTGAGGGGTGCTTATGATCTATGGATTGTGGCCATTCCCGTGTGGAGCCGCAACCCTGTATTATTTCAGTGCTTACGACGTTTGCTTGAGCGTACGCAGCATCAGCCATTTATTTATGACCTTAACTATGTCGAAACTGGGCAAACACCTATAGTCGCTTGGGCCAGTGCGCATGGCTGCGCCGCCGTAGATGGCTTGGGTATGCTGTGGCAACAGGCGGCCGAAGCTTTTTTTTTATGGCATGGGGTCTTGCCAGAGGTCCCTGAAGATCTTCGGCTAGACGGCTATAGGACGTATTAACGATTAAAAAAAGCAGCAATATGTTCGCTATTCGCGGTGGTGTCTTGGTAGCCCAGGGTGATGAGTTCTTTGGTGAATTCTTTTTCAAACAGCAAAAAGCTTAAGAGGTCCCCTGAGTGGCTCTGCGCACCTAACACATTCAAGAGCATCCGCAGCAGCGCTGGCATACTATTGTATTTATTTTGAGCAATTTGTGAGATGTTGTCGCTTGGCCTGAGAAATATGGTATCAATCGGACGCCATGGCGAATTGCGTTTTTTCCACATAGACAACAAGCGTGAGATATCGTTCATACGATTAACCATTTCATTGTCGCGGTCAAGGTTGTCTAGAAAAAGGCCACTGAGCATGCTGCCTAAGATATTGGCAAACCCAATGTCTTTTTGTTCGTTGGGTTCGGCGCGAAGATACCCTGGCAAGGGACGAGTGCCAATAATCAATACTTTACTGACATCGAAACGCACCACACCTCTCAAAGGCGAAACCAAGCCCATGCTGCCATCGCCATAATGCAAGCCCTGAATTTTGACCGCTGGAAAAAATAGCGGTAAGGCACTAGAAGCGAGTATATGCTGAAAATTCAAATCCGTTCGCTGACTGATATGTCGGGGGTAATGCCAATCTTCGAAGGTATCATAATGGTGATAAAAAGAAATGGTTTGTTGGGTTTCGTAGCAATTGCTAATCACCTCCATGGTTTCGAGGTGCTTTTGCGCAATATTTTCCTTGATTTTATTAAAATCAATGTGAGTTGTGATAAATTGATGTAAAGGCGAGGTATCGAGTAAAAAACCAGATTTTCGTTGTTTGATGAACATGCGGCTAAAGTTGCGGGCAACTGATTTGCTTAGCTCATAGTTGCTGGAATTAAATATGTGATGACAGTGTATTTCACTCCACAAGCTAACTAATTTGGCAACCGCAGTTTGAAAATCATCAGCATGCTCAGCCAGTATAGCGGCGTTTAGACTACCAACGCTTACACCGCTTATCATCGTAAAAGGAATGGTCTTAGTTCGCAGGATATCATAGATTGCTTTTAACACGCCTGCTTGATAAGCACCTCTTGCGCCGCCACCTGCAAGGTAGAGGGCTGTTTTTGACATGGCTACTGTCTGTTTTGGGATGAGATTAGATAAAATATAGTTGACTACAGCCTTTAAGGCAAGACAACTTTGGCAGAATCTGATCTTTGCTCGCGTTGCGAGAACTGCACTAGGCGTCCGGGGTGGTTCATATCCGGGAAAGATGGCAGCGTTTTGGCTATAACATGATTCAGGGTATTCGGGTGCAGCATATCATCCGTGATTTTTGAATGAGCGATGGAGAATTTAATTATACTTTCGGCTCGTTTTTTGATCTTTTTCATGGTATATTCGCGCTGACAGGCTATTCGGTGATGCAGTTTTGTTAAGAGACGCACCATGGTATACGGTTTGATTATCTTTGTATTGGGCTATTTCTTCATGGTAATTGCTGCTAAGCAGGGTATACGAATGGTTTTGCCATAATGGGTGTTTTGACTTTATGATTGGCTGGCTGTGTGTGGTGTTAATCGCGCTTTGTATTAATCGTCCGCGGTATGCTGCTGCTGTGTGGGATGACCTCATGATAGACAATAACAGGGCTTACGTAAAACTCCGATAGTCAGCTAAACTGCCTCAATACATACAAAATTGGCTGCGGGCTTTGTCGTAAACCCTGAATAAAAAAGGATTGTTATGGTTATTGATCATTCTTTAATTGAGCTGAGCGAAAAGTTGAATAGAAACTTGTCGCTTTTTCAGTGTGATCAACCCAACGACACTTACAGTGCCGATCCGGATGCAGTTATCGAATGGCTCACGCAAGATATTAGCTGTGCTGACAAACATCAGCATTTTTTACTCGAGCAATTGCGTGCAGGTCTTTTAAAAAATTTGCGTAAACACCTATTGTCTGTACTTTCACAACCTGTCCTTGAAGCAAGCAACCAGGAGGATGGGGATAATGCCTCCTCGGTGAATGAGCTGATGTTCGGTTTGCTGTTGTTCTCAGGTACGGTGCTAGCTGTGTGTGAAGGATATGATTATGTGACGTCTATCCTGAGCTGCTTGACCTGGATTCCCAGTTCAGTAGTGTGTGTCGTGGGGCTGGCTTTTGCAATGTTATCTATTATGTTATTTTATGGGTTTGATTTGGAAGAAATTTCAAAAAATTTAAATGTTAAAATCATTACCCCCCTGCATTTGTTGGATATATATCTGCAACAAGTTAATGAAATGGAGGCCATTCAGCAATGGTTGCAAAGACAAATTTACGATGCAGAAAATTTGCAAGAGCTAGAAAAACTGAAAGTTACGTTAGACATGTTGGTTGCTGTTCACCACAGGCTCAATGTCGCTAGATACAAGTTTGAGCAGGTGCTACGTGACCCATTTTTGATTTGTTTGAAATCTGCAACCGCAATTTTAGCCGGCTTCATTGCTTTTGGCAGTGGCTATTTAGCAAGCCAATCATTAAGTTTGACTATTGTCGGTCTATTTTTGACATCGGTTTCTGTTACATCCTTACCCGTGCTTGCAATTTGCTCGGCCATAGGTCTAGCAGCTGCTGGCGTGTATTGGCATGTCGAAAGACCAGGTATTGAAAACCTCATAGGTAAGTTGATGGGGCTTGATAATGAGAGTATGCGCAAATTCGAGCAAGAAACTTCCCTTACGCTGAAGTTAGACAATTTAGAAAATCAATTAGCGATAAAGAGACGCAACGTATTACTAAGAGAAGAAAACGAAAGATGGCGGGTGGTAGTAGAGCAACTCCAATCAACCCCAAATTCCTTTCAAGCTAACAGGGGGTCGCCGATTAGTATAGTGCACGTGATGAGTTGTTCGTCATTTCCCGGTGTACTGTTTTCCCGTGGTAAACAGACGCTTGAGTTGACAAGCTCAGCTGAGTCCAATTGTTCTTTTAATCTAGGGGGGGCCAGTCAAGGTGTTAGCTAGGAAAGGTAACCTAAAATTTCTCAATTTTTGCTGCATCCTGCTCTGCCAAAGTAACAGCTCCTAAGGTTTCTTTGACAAAAGGTATGGTGATTTTACGTTGCGCTATGAGTGACGCTTTGTCCAGTCTATCCAGGATATGTTGCAAACCAGGCATATTGCGAGCGTAATGATTAATTAAATAATGCCCAACTGCGTCCGTCAAAGTGAAGCCACGTTTTTCGGCTTGTGCTTGTAGAACGCGAATTTTCTGGTCATCATTGAGTTCGTGTAGTTCTAATACCCAGCCCCAATACAAACGTGAACAAAGATCTGCGAGCTTAATGTTTGTCAGTACCGGTGTGCTTTGACTGCTCATGATAAGCACGGTGTGATCGTTTGCACGTACTCGATTGTACAGGTGAAATAATGCTTCTTCCCAGGCTGGTAAGCCGGCGACAGCATCGATATCATCTAGACATATTAGTGCTTGCTCCTCCAGATCTTCAAGCACCTCACAGCTCCAATGGATTAACGTGCGCATGGGTAAGTACACGGCAGTTTGCTCAGCTAAAACTGCCTGGCAACAGGCTTGCAGCAGATGTGTTTTGCCGCAGCCGGCTTGGCCGAATAAATAAATAAACCGCTCTTTGATGTCCAGCATGTGCGCATGACTAAGCCCGTCAACTGCGGATGAGGCGGCGTCTGTGTGTTGCGGCTTAGTTAATAACAGGGTGGCTTCCAGTTGCTGTTTCACCAGCATGTTGTTGTGCCAGCAAAAATTAGCAAAAGTGGCTTGGATGTTGATGGGCAGGTTGATGGCTAGCTGTTGGTTCATTGCGCAGATTGTGTGCTTGTATGATATGCTTTTCGGCCCCAAGTCCAAAGATAATCTATGAAGCTGATACTGGTGGTGATGGTGGTGCTGATGAGCAGTGTATTAAAAAACCAAGGATTAAATTGAAAAAAAGCCGCTTCAAATAAGCAAACACTGACCAATGTTAACTGTAATACGGTGTTGGTTTTGCTGATAAGAGATGGCTGTAATTCTGGCTTTTTTTGGATAAAATGGTACCAGGCAAAGACGCCGCAAGAAATGGTAAGATCGCGACAAAAGACCAAGACCACTAACCAGTGCGGCAATTTACCGATACAGGCCAACGCAATAAAGCTTGCGGCTATTAATAGCTTATCAGCCAGAGGGTCAACAAAAGTACCGAACGTGCTTTGCCATTGGTAATGCCTCGCTAGCCAGCCGTCAAACGCATCCGTAATGCCAGCAAAAATAAAAATATAAAACGCATTCGTGTACCTGCCTTGCACCAAAAAAAATAGAAATGGCGCAATTAGGAACAGCCGCATTAACGTCAATGCATTGGGTATTTGTCTTGGCATCATGGGATCACATCATTGTCTATCGGTTATGTTGTTCATGGGCATATTTTCTAGCTGCGCTTAGTCATTGCACACATGCTAGTTTAGCCAATAGTTTCTTTTCTGTCACGAGAATCCGATGGCGAGTGTTGGTTGGTGGCCTGATGCGAACTCTGAGACTATGATACGCATGCCTATTTGCAGCGAACATCATGACATAGAGCAATACACGTCGTTATTATTAATACGCAAATCTGGGTTATTGTTGCTGTTTTTTTGGTTCCCTGATCCAAACATGGAAACATTGCTGGCACCGCATAATGAGTTAGCATTGTCAACGCCTTGGGCAGCAGGCCTACCATAGTTACGTATGCGCTCCTGCAGGCTCAAGTCATACCAATCATGTATTTGCGTACTGAGTAATGCATTGAAGCGCTCAAGCAGAATCATACACGCGATACACGCAACCAAAGTGACCATGCCGACAGGAAAGGTACACAGGACCGCCACCACTGCGGTGGTCGCCAGCGCTGTTGCAAATTCCACCCAAAATAAATTCCAGTTGCGATCATGCAGATTCTTGATTCCTTCCTTGTGACTGAACTCACCAAACTCTGGTTGTTGGTTGCTGTCGATCTCTGTATAAAGCTTGAAGTTATTGTTGGTGTGCGCCAGCTTATAGATGCTCTTCAATAAGCTTACGGCGGTGCCAGCGATAAATAAGGCAGCTGCTAGCGGGGTCGTCACACCGGCTGCCATGATCTGCGTGCTATATCCTGCAATGGCAAGTGCGACCGCCAGTGTTTTAAAAGCCAAGCGACTCCATTTCGTATCTGAGGCATAACTGCTGATCGAAAAAGCCGCAATCCAAGCGGCGGCCAGCAAAGCTGTTTGGTAAATAATCCCCAACACAGGTAAATTACCGAGGAAGGCAAATGTCTGCCCTATCCATGCAGTGACAGTCGGCATGGTATTGGCAAGAAGAGTCTCAATGGCCTCTTCATAATCTGGGCGTAAACACAGCAGGCCAGCGCTTGTGGCACTGGCAGTTGCTGCCATACCGGCATACCACCACCATTGTGTGGGTTGGGTGATGCTATTGATTTCTACCAGCAGACGTCGCAAGCGATAAAACTTGGCAGGATCGCTTTGATATACATCGTTGAGAAATTGGTAAATATTGTTAGAATTGAACCTTGCTTCTAAAGTAGCTACTTCGTTTGCTTTCACCAGCATACTTAAGATAGCTTTTTTGTTTTTCGAGTCAGCATGGATGTTTGTATACAACGCTTTACCACTTTTTGTGAGCGAATCCGTTGCGCTTCTGCGTATCCTATTCAAGTTGAATCGAAATGTCAATGGCTCTGTGCCTTGACGCAGATACTTATGGAGTTCGTCTAGCAGTGTTTGGTCATTGATAGCCATAACATCAGCTCATATAAATGATTAAAATAGATCGCAATTGTACTAAAAAAAGAACAATTACTCAACACTTTTGGCATATGTTTTATTTCTACTGCGTATTTTGTCGATACAAAACCAGCGTATGACCTATCAGCTGGATCATCTCTGCCTGCACGGCAGTGCTGATGGTGAGGGCTAAAGCTTGGCGATCATTTTTTTCTACCCCAGTCAGCTTAATTTTGATCAACTCATGCGTCGTTAGCGCGCTGTCAGTTTCTTCCTGGACTGCGGGGGTCCACCCTTTTGCGCCTAGTAATATTACCGGTTTAAGGTGGTGGGCTTGGGCTCGTAATGCTTGTTTCTGTGCAGGGTTCATACGGGTCATTCCGAAAAATGCTAAATTATTGCACGTTAACCTGTGCATGCCTAGATATTTTAAGTATCATAGTTCATTTTATTTGGTATGAATGCTGTCATGAAGCGCTCCAAAAGCAGTAAACGTTGGTTAGACGAACACTTTGCAGACGTCTATGTTAAACAAGCACACCAGTTGGGATATCGCAGTCGAGCCATTTTCAAGCTCAAAGAAATTGATGATAAGGAGCGCATTCTCAAGCCAGGGATGACGGTGATTGATCTGGGAGCTGCTCCTGGAGGTTGGACGCAATATGTGGTGGAAAAGCTTGCGGGCTGTGGCAAAATTGTTGCGCTTGACCTGTTGCCTATGGATGCGTTTGCAGATGTGACCTTCGTTCAAGGTGATTTTTGTGAAGAGAGCGTGTTGCAGCAATTGCTACTGGCAGTGCAGCCGCGGACAGTCGATGTGCTATTATCCGACATGGCGCCAAACATGAGTGGTCAACGTCACGTGGATATATTGCGTGCCATCTATTTGGCCGAGCTGGCGGTGGATTTTGCGCATACCATGCTGAAACCAGGAGGAACGCTGTTGATGAAAGTGTTTCATGGCGAAGGGTTTGACGCGTTGGTGAAGGCGGTACGCACAACATTCACCAAGGTGGTTGTGCGTAAACCACAAGCTTCCCGATCGCGATCGCGTGAAACGTACTTACTGGCGAAGGGCTATAATTTGTAGTACCTTAAAGGTGAAAGCGTGATCGCTATATGAAAATGAGGTTATTATTTTGAACGACATGGTTAAAAATCTTTTTCTCTGGTTTATTATCGCTATTGTTCTGGTTTCGGTCTTTAGTAATTTCGGTCCGCGGCAGCTCAATTCGGAAAAGCTATCCTACAGTCAATTTTTACGCCAGATCGACCAAGGTCTAGTGACTGCGGTGGTTATCGAAGATGACCGAATTATCAAAGGTGTGACTAAAACCAATCAGCATTTTACTACCTATATGCCAATGCCAGATAATGCGTTATTGGGCGAGCTGCTGAAGTACAAAGTTGATGTTGCCGGTCGCGAAAAACAGCAAGAGAGTTTCTTGCTGCACTTGTTTGTTAACTGGTTCCCCATGTTATTGTTGATAGGCGTCTGGGTATTCTTCATGCGTCAAATGCAAGGTGGCGGTGGCCGCGGTGCGATGTCTTTTGGCCGATCGCGTGCACGTTTGCTGGGTGAAGACCAAGTGAAGGTAACATTCGCTGATGTCGCCGGTGTGGATGAGGCCAAGGACGAGGTCAAAGAGTTGGTTGATTTCTTACGAGATCCAGCAAAATTCCAAAAGTTGGGTGGCCGTATACCCCGCGGAGTTTTGATGGTAGGCTCGCCTGGTACAGGTAAAACATTGCTGGCTCGAGCGGTGGCAGGTGAAGCAAAAGTACCTTTTTTCACCATTTCAGGTTCTGATTTTGTGGAGATGTTTGTAGGGGTCGGTGCCTCGCGGGTACGTGATATGTTTGAGCAAGCCAAAAAACAGGCACCCTGTATCATTTTTATCGACGAAATCGACGCAGTAGGTAGGCACCGGGGCGCGGGGCTTGGTGGCGGTCATGATGAGCGCGAGCAAACCCTGAATCAGCTTTTGGTTGAAATGGACGGGTTTGAAGGCAATGAAGGCGTGATAGTAATCGCCGCCACCAACCGCCCCGATGTCCTCGATCCAGCTTTATTAAGACCTGGTCGCTTTGACCGACAAGTGGTGGTGCCTTTGCCTGATATTCGTGGCCGTGAGCAAATATTGAAAGTGCATTTGAACAAAGTGCCGGTAGATGGCGCTGTAGAGATTATGCCCATTGCTCGAGGCACCCCTGGTTTTTCTGGGGCAGATCTGGCAAATCTTGTCAATGAGGCAGCCTTGTTTGCGGCGCGTGCCAATAAACAAACAGTCAGCATGATCGATCTAGATAAGGCCAAGGACAAAATCATGATGGGTGCCGAACGCCGCTCCATGGTGATGGATGACAAAGAAAAGAAACTAACAGCCTACCATGAATCAGGTCATGCCATTGTTGGTCTTCTGGTCCCGGAGCATGACCCGGTCTATAAGGTCACGATTATCCCGCGTGGTCGTGCATTAGGTGTCACTATGTTTCTGCCCGAGCAGGATCGTTATAGCCATACCAAAAGACGTTTGGAAAGTCAGCTGGCGAGCTTGTTTGGCGGTCGTGTTGCCGAAGAGTTAATTTTCGGTGATGACAGTGTGACCACCGGCGCATCCAATGACATCATGCGCGCCACAGAAATCGCCAGAAAAATGGTCACCAGCTGGGGGCTATCATCGCTAGGCCCGTTGACCTTCGGTCAAGAAGAAAGTGAAGTTTTTCTAGGACGATCCATGAGTCAGAACAAGGAAATCTCTGATGTGACCGCGCAAAAAATTGATGAAGAGGTGCATGCGATAGTTGCGCGTAATTTTGCTACAGCCAAAACGTTGTTGCTTGAAAATATCAGCACGCTACATTTGATGGCAGAGGCATTGATAAAATATGAAACCATCGATGCATCACAAATTAAAGAAATTATGGCAGGTAAAGAGCCATCACCACCTGATGGTTGGGAAGGCATGGTCAAAGCAGCTGCCCACACCAATTATCAGCAACCAACGCAAAGTCATACCGCAGCAGGATCTAGTAAACAAGCTAGACAGGGTGAAGACGAAGTTGGAGAGTAACCAAGGTATGTAAACCGCGTGGATCACAAGGCATTCTTACAATGGGTTCAACAACCAGGAGCTGGGGATAAGATTACACCTCCCGTGTGGCGGAAACCATTGATCATGGGTATTCTTAATGTCACTCCAGATTCCTTTTCTGATGGAGGCTGCTTTTTGCAGCCAGCAATCGCTTGGCAAAGGGCGCAAGCTATGATTGCTGAAGGAGTTGACATCATTGATGTTGGTGGTGAATCGTCACGACCTGCAGCGTTGCCTATTTCGGCTGATGAAGAATTAGCACGGGTGATACCTGTGATTGCGCGTATACGGCAGGAAAGTGATATTGCGATTTCTGTCGATACACACAAGCCAGAGGTGATGCGATCACTGGCAAGTCTTGGTATCTCACTAATCAACGATATACGAGCATTACAGAGCCCGGGAGCGCTGGTGGCAGCTAAGGCACTCAATGTGCCGGTATGCCTAATGCATATGCGGGAAAGCCCGCAAACTATGCAGCAAAATCCGCACTATGACAGTGGTGTGCTGGTGGCAATTTCGCAATTTTTTGGTCAACGCATCGAGGCTTGTACCAGCGCTGGAATTCCTCGGCACTACCTCCTACTTGACCCCGGATTCGGCTTTGGTAAGAATACTGCCGACAACCTGACGTTGGTGAAAAATATTAGCGCATTTAACACATATGGCTTACCTCTGATATTAGGTGTTTCCCGTAAAAGCACGCTTGGAGCTATATTG
>DAIOSQ010000031.1:0-18441 GCA_036752465.1 Legionellaceae bacterium
CTCATACCAACAGGTTATACTGCCTTGCAATATACTCATTCCACCTGAAGAAACTGAAGATTTCATCTGCAGCTCTTGTGGTAGATAGCTAACCCTTTTACAATTTAAAGCCATTCCATCTCATCACTGCGCCTTGAATGTGAATATTTTCCAACGTATCTGTTATGCCAAACAACAATGGCCAGTTAACTGCTGGCAGCGAATTAAACCCAACAAACCATTTTGGATAAGCTGCGGCGCAATCTTGCTGCTCATGCTGTGCATCATACTTTGGCTGAGTCATCGCCACCGCCATGCCGCGCCAGCAATACCACTGACCGTGGCTATCGCTACCGTCGAACAAAAAAACATTCCCATCTATATTTCGGCGTTAGGCAATGTCACTGCCACGTATACAGTAACGTTGAAAACACAAATTAATGGCTTGTTAATGGATGTATTGTTTCGAGAGGGGCAACAGGTTAGCAAAGGCCAGTTGTTGGCCAAAATTGATGACCGGCTGTTACAAGCTCAGTTGTTAAAATATCAGGGCCAGCTCATCCGCGATCAAGCATTGCTAGAAAATGCCTTGATCGACCAAAAGCGCTACCAAATCCTATGGAAGCAAGACTCTATTGCGCAACAAACATTGGCAACCCAAAACTCTTTGGTCAAACAATATCAAGGCACTGTGACCATGGATCAAGGCATGATCGACAGCACCAAAGTCAATCTTCTATATTGCAATATTACGTCACCTATAGATGGCCGGGTGGGCTTGCGTTTGGTAGACCCAGGTAATTTTGTCCAAACCAGTGACGCCAATGGCATCGCCATTTTAACCACACTAAATCCGATCACGGTGATTTTTAGCATACCTGAAGATGATATCCAACACATCATACACGGCGCGCAAGTCAATAAACAGTTGCAAGTCGATGCTTATGATCGCACCGAAACTCATCTCCTGGCTCGCGGCGGCATTGTGCGGATAGATAATTTGGTCAACACTCAAACAGGCACTCTGAAATTACGTGCCAAATTCACTAACACAGAAGGCAAATTATTTCCGAATCAATTTGTCAATATTAAGTTATTAGTCAATACGTTACAACATGCAATCGTTGTGCCCACTGCAGCCATACAGCATAATGCACATGGTGATTTTGTATATGTGGTCACCGCGCAATCTACCGTGCAAGCAATACCTGTTAAAACTGGCGTGACCTATCACCAAGCAACCGTGATCCACAAAGGCTTAAATCCCGGGCAAAAAGTAGTCATACAAGGCATTGACCAACTAACAGATGGTGCATTGGTTACCTTATCATGAATATCTCGCAACCGTTTATCGAAAAACCGATTGCCACCACTTTGTTGATGATATCGTTGTTGCTCGTGGGTTTATTTGCCTACCGTTTATTGCCAGTGGCTGCGCTGCCAGAAATGCAATACCCCACCATTCGGGTAGCCACTTATTATCCCAGTGCAAGCAGTATGGTTATGACCACCGCCGTGACAGCACCCTTGGAGCGGCAATTTGGACAGATGCAGGGGTTGTCGTTGATGACGTCATCCAGCAGCAATGGCGCATCCATCATCACCTTACAATTTTCTCTGCATATGGATCTGGATGTTGTAGAACAAGAAGTCCAAGCAGCCATTAATGTCGCCACTACCTATTTGCCGACAGATCTGCCCATTCCACCGGTATATAGCAAAGTCAATCCGGCTGATACGCCCATTATGATCCTCGCCTTAACCACAGATCAATTGACTTTACCGCAGCTAGAAGACTTTGCCGACACCCGTTTAGTGCCAAAGATATCGCAATTAAGTGGCGTGGGGTTGGTGAGTCTCAGTGGCGGACAACGTCCAGCTGTGCGCGTGCAAGCCAATCCTATGGCACTTTCCGCTTACGGCCTAACCTTAGAAAACTTACATAACGTTATTGTTAATGCCAACGTTAATGCTGCCAAAGGCAGTTTTGATGGGCCATTGTTGTCCTACACCATCAACAACAATGATCAATTATTACAGGCAGATGATTACAAACCAATCATTGTGACCTACCAAAATAACAGTCCGCTGCGCATTGCTGACATAGCCACAGTGATTGATGGGGCTGAAAATGTCCAGCAAGCAGCTTGGTTTAATGGCAAACCGGCTATTATCGTGACCATACAGCGCCAGCCAGGATTTAACGTCATCAACATTGTCGATAGCATCCAACAACGCCTACAGCAAATGTCCGAAAACTTACCCAAGTCCATTCACATTGAGGTTGTCAGTGATAGAACCGATACCATTCGAGCCTCCGTGCGCAATGTTCAATCTGAGCTCTGTATTGCTATCTTATTGGTCGTGTTCGTGATTTTTGCGTTTTTACATACGTTCTATGCCACGCTGATTCCGGCAATTGCTGTACCGATTTCTCTCATTGGCACCTTCGCCGTGATGTATGTGTTAGGTTTTAGTTTAAACAACCTCACCTTGATGGCCTTGACTATTGCCACAGGCTTCGTAGTCGACGATGCGATTGTGATGATTGAAAATATTTCTCGTCACTTAGAACAAGGCGAGAGCGCTCACCATGCGGCAATCCATGGCGCTAAAACAATTGCATTTACCATCATTTCTTTAAGCATTTCGTTAGTGGCTGTCTTGATTCCGCTGTTATTTATGGGCAATATTGTTGGCCGTATGTTTCATGAATTCGCGATTACGCTGGCAGTTACCATTGCAATTTCAGCCCTGATCTCCCTGACAGTAACACCCATGTTGTGTAGCCAATGGCTAGATCAAACCACTCGCTATGATACCTCTTCACTAACCCGTTGCTTGAGTCGGGCCTATACATATCTGCTGCAGCAGTACGAGCGCTCTTTGGCATGCGTGCTGATGCACCAAACTCGTGTGCTGGTGTTGACCATAACTTGTTGTGTGCTGGCATGCTATTTGTTCATGATTATCCCCAAAGGATTTTTCCCGCAAGCGGATACTGGCGTCATCCAAGCAGTTGCCGAAATGTCAGAAGCGATCTCTTTCAATGCACTCCAACAACAGCAACAAGCTTTGGTCGCGGAGATACGCCAAGATGCCGATATTGCCAACGTCTCAGCTTTTATTGGTATTGATGGCATCAACACCACACCGAATACCGCACGGATCCTTATCACACTCAAACCTCGGGATCAAAGAACAGCCAGTATCACTGCAATCATGCAACGTTTACAACAGCGGCTTAATCAACATCCGTCCGTGCATGTCTACATGCAAGCGGTGCAAGATGTTAATGTAGCCACGCAGCTGAGCAAAACGCAATATCAGTACAGCATTGCTGCGCCAGATCCAAATAATGTCCATCATTACAGTCAGATGATGCTGCGAAAATTGGCGCAATTACCTGAGCTGACAGATGTCACCATTGACACGTATGAGCATGGCCTAACTGCGCACCTTGAGATCGATCGCGATAGCGCCTCTCGATTGGGCATCACCATGCAAATGATAGATGATATTTTGTATGATGCCTTTGGCCAAAGACAGATTTCTATTATGTATACGG
Source organism: Legionellaceae bacterium (assembly GCA_036752465.1). Classification (GTDB taxonomy): domain Bacteria; phylum Pseudomonadota; class Gammaproteobacteria; order Legionellales; family Legionellaceae; genus DAIOSQ01. The sequence continues at coordinate 3,548 of DAIOSQ010000031.1, forward strand.
AGCGCAATCAATACCGCGTCATTTTAACCGCATTGCCAGCATTGCAACAGCACCCCAACGCACTGGACAATATTTATCTGAACACCGTGACCGGTGCCACGATACCATTGACAACGTTTGTGCGCATTCATAACGAGTTTGGACCTTTGGTGATCCATCATCGCAATCAATTTCCTACGGCCACCATTTCGTTCAACGTAAAACCGCCTTATACCCTAGGACAGGCAGTCGATGCCATTGAACGCGTGCCGTTCACCAAACCTTTAAGCGTGGATATGGGGTTTACTGGTACAGCAGAAATTTACCAACAGTCGCTGGCACATGAAAGCTGGTTAATCCTAGCCGCGATTATCGTTGTCTATATTGTGCTCGGCGTACTTTATGAAAGCTATGTCCATCCACTGACTATTTTATCTACATTGCCATCTGCTGGCATCGGTGCTCTCTTGGCCTTGCTATTGACAGGCCATGAACTGAGTATAATCGCCCTGATAGGCATGATTCTGCTGATTGGGATCGTCATGAAAAACGCCATTATGATGATTGATTTTGCCTTGGTAGAGGAGCGCCACCATCAAAGAGAACCTTTTGCCGCCATTTCCATAGCCTGTGCCATGCGATTTCGTCCAATTTTAATGACTACGTTGGCTGCTATGTTTGGCGCAATTCCTCTAGCGCTGGGACATGGCATAGGTTCAGAGTTACGCAAACCTCTAGGCATCACCATCATCGGAGGTTTGGTGGTTAGTCAGCTATTGACGCTATATACCACACCCGTGATTTATCTGGCTTTTGATAGAATGCAACGATGGAGCGTCCGCTGGGTTGGTCGCTATATCAACCTCTCCTCGGCGCAGGAGAGCCGTGCATGAATATTGCGGTACTGGCTATTTCACGCCCTGTTGCCACAACTTTGTTGGCAATAGCGCTGGTATTCGCAGGCCTAGGCGCATTCCGTTTATTGCCACTGGCATCTTTACCGCGAATTGATTTTCCCACCATCAGTGTGACCACGCAATTACCCGGTGCAAGCGCGGAGACTATGGCGTCATCGGTAACTGCCCCGCTAGAGCGCTTTCTTGGCCACATTGCGGGCATCACCCAACTGACCTCTAGCAGCACACTCGGCTTATCACGGATTATTATGCAGTTTGATTTGGATCGCAATATTGATGGGGCTGCCCGTGATGTCCAATCGGCTATCAATGATGCTCGCAGTCAATTGCCACCGAATCTGCCAACCCTGCCAACTTATCGCAAGGTAAATCCTGCCGATACGCCCATTCTAGTGTTGGCTTTAAGCTCAGACACCATACCCATAGGGGCATTGTATGACAGCGCTGCCACCATCTTGCAACAAAAATTGTCACAAGTGCTGGGGGTGGGGCAAGTATTGGTCACCGGCAGCGCGCTGCCCGCGGTACGGATCGAGCTCAATCCAACAGTGCTCAATAATTATGGCATTGGTCTGCCCCAGCTCACACAAACGATTCAAGCCGCTAATCTCAATCGTCCCAAAGGTGAACTGCAATTAACGCCCACCACCACAGCCGCTATCACCGCCGCTGATCAATTGTTTGATCCAGCCGAGTATGCCTCCTTGATCATTGGTTATAACAACAACAGTCCTGTTTACCTTAAAGATGTTGGGTATGTACAACACTCTATTGAAGATATACGCAATGCCGGCTTGTTCAACGGCAAACCAGCAGTATTTATTGTGATATTTAAACAACCAGGCGCAAATGTGATCAAAACTATGGATCAAATCTCGACCACATTACCGCTGTTGCGTTCGCTGATTCCAGCTGGCATTGATTTGGTTGTGGCCTTAGATAAAACACAAACAATCCGTGTTTCTTTATTTGATGTCGAACTCACTCTCCTGGTTGCGATATTTTTAGTAATTCTGGTCACCTATTTTTTTCTTGGTAGCTTTCGAGCCATGTTGATCCCAGGTATTACCGTACCCTTATCACTCTTGGGGACTTTTTGTGTGATGTATCTGTTGGGCTACAGCCTAGACAATCTGTCATTCATGGCATTAATCATTTCTACTGGCTTCGTGGTAGATGATGCTGTGGTCGTGCTGGAAAACATTAGCCGTTATATTGAGCAACAGATTGAGCCAGTTGAAGCGGCCATTCGCGGCGCCACAGAAGTCAGCTTTACCGTGGTTGCCATGAGTCTATCGCTGATCGCCATATTTATTCCTATTTTATGGATGGGTGGGCTGGTCGGTCGCCTGTTTCGTGAGTTTGCCGTGACTTTGTCAGTGGCGATTTTAATATCTATGGTCATTTCTTTGACCATCACCCCGATGATGTGTGCGAGGATACTGCGCCATCAAAACACACAGCCAACGCCACCAAAAAAAATTCGTTTGCATAATTTCTATGCCAAAACACTCACTTGGTCATTACAACATAGACGCTGGATTAACGGCTTACTGCTGGCTACCGTAGGATGTACGGTACTGCTATTCTGGATCATCCCGAAAGGTTTTTTCCCTCAACAAGATACGGGACAAATTAATGGCACCATCCAAAGCGATCAAGCGTTGTCATTCCAGGCACTGCACAAAAAACTTGGGCAACTGGTACAGTTGGTTAAAGCCGACCCGGCCGTGCAGCATGTGATTGGCATGGTAGGTGGCAGCAATAATCCGTCCTCAGGCTCCATGTACATCACACTCAAACCAAAACAGCAACGACAAGTCAGTGCCGATGAGATCATCAATCGCTTACGTCCCATCACCGCCAAGATTACTGGCGTCAACTTATATCTGCAAGCCGCGCAAGATTTGGTAATAGGGGCAAGGCAGGCCAACGCACAATTTCAGTACACAGTCTTTGGCGACGATATTGTGCTGTTGAGAGATTGGGCAGCACCGATCACCCAGACCATTCGCCAAATTGACGACATTGTCGATGTTAGCAGCGATCAGCGCGATAGAGGGTTAGAAGCCTATGTTGCAATCGATCGCGACAGTGCTTCAAGATTGGGCGTTAGCACCACAGACATAGACAGTACCCTCTATCATGCGTTTGGGCAAAGTCAAATTTCTACTATGTATACCGGGATGAACCAGTATCACGTGATCATGGAGGTGGCCCCAGAGTATTGGCAAGATCCTGAGATACTAAGACAGCTGTATCTAACCACCACCAGCGGTCAGACGGTGCCTTTATCTGCGGTGGCGGCTTTTGCCGAGCAATCGACCTTGCTAGCAGTCAACCACCAATCACAGTCGCCAGCTACCACTATTTCTTTCAATCTAAAACCACATACGTCTCTAGATAAGGCCGTGCATCAAGTTGAAATGGCTATGCAAAAACTGCATCTACCGCCGGGCTTGCGTGGTGCATTTCAAGGAACGGCGCAAGCGTTTAAAAATTCCTTGGCAAGCGAGCCTTATTTGCTCCTGGCTGCATTATTAGCCGTATATATAGTCCTTGGGATGCTATATGAAAATTATATTCACCCCATCACCATTTTATCAACGTTGCCTTCCGCAGGCCTAGGTGCACTATTATCACTGCTGTTGATGCGCACTGATTTAAGTATCATCGCGTTTATTGGTATTATTCTATTAATTGGCATCGTTAAGAAAAATGCCATCATGATGATTGATTTTGCCATAGACTTACAACGCAACCAGCATAAAACGCCGCAAGAGGCTATTTTTACTGCAGCATTGGTGCGTTTTCGTCCGATTATGATGACCACTTGTGCCGCGATGCTGGGCGCGCTGCCATTGATCCTGGCGAAAGGTCTTGGAACGGAGTTAAGATACCCATTGGGCATTGCCATTTTTGGGGGGCTGCTGCTGAGTCAATTGTTAACCTTGTATACCACCCCGGTGATTTACTTAAGCATGGAGAATGTACGATTAAAATATCAGCGCTGATGTTACTTATTGGCATTGCTTTATGCAACTCTTGCGCAGTTGGTCCTAACTATAGCAAACCTACTGTACGGGTTCCAAAGCATTTTAAAGAAGGTCAGCTGCATGCTAAACCAGCAGCCAAACATTGGAAAGTCGCCGAGCCACGCGATGACATCAACCGCGGTCAATGGTGGCTGGTTTTTGCCGATGATACACTCACTGATCTTGAGAAAAAATTAATCACGCACAACCAAAATCTGGTGACTGCGGCTGCTAATTTTCAAAACGCACGCGCCATTGTTGATCAAGCTCGCGCATCCTATTATCCTAATGTGGCGGCAGCATTAAATATCATCCGCCAAACTATCGGCAACGGCACCACCACCATTGCTACCTCCTCGATACAGTCAACCACCGTAGGTACCGCAACCACGGGGATCATTGCGCCCAAGAGATTTATCACCACCGCTTACGTCGACTTTCTCAATGCCAACTGGGAGCCGGATATTTGGGGACAAGTACGCCGTAGTGTTGAGTCAAAAGTGGCTAATGCGCAGTCTCTGGCAGCGCTTTGGGCTTCAACTCGATTATCAATGGAGGCATCGCTGGCCCAATTATATTTTCAAATCCGCGCCTTAGATAATGACCAAAAATGGTTAGATAAAATTGTCACAGCTAACCAAGCCAACGTGTTGCTATTAACCCATCAATATCAATCTGGCGTCGCATCACGCGCCGATATTGTTCAGGCACAAAGCCAACTAGAAAATGCGCAAGCACAAGCCGTGCATAATCATATTTTACGAAGCCAAACTGAACATGCAATTGCCACATTAATTGGCATCCCTGCATCCAGCTTTGCCTTACCCACTCACCGCGTAGCTCTGCAAGTACCGAACATTCCGAGCAGTGTACCCAGTCAATGGTTAGAGCGTCGTCCTGATGTTGCACAGGCTGAGCGCTTGATGCAAGCGGCAAGCGCACAAATTGGTCAAGCAATTTCTACCTATTTCCCTACGCTCAATCTATCAGGCACGGGCAATGGCAGCAGTACCAACTTGGGTGATTTGATCCGCTCGCCGATTGGTGGTTGGTCACTGGGTCTGGTTGCGATTGATACTATCTTTGATGGCGGTTTACGCAGTGCCACAGTCAAAGCCGCGAGAACCGCATATACAGCTCAGGTCGCCACCTACCGGCAAACGGTGTTGAGCGCTTTTCAGGATGTTGAAGATCAATTAGTAGCTGTGCGCGTATTGGCGCAGCAAAGTATCATCGAAACAGCTCTCGTCAAAAGTGCACAGCAAACACTGGCCATAGCAAACAATCAATATCATGCTGGCACTATTGCGTATAACAACGTACTTAACGCCAAGATAAACGCTTATAACGCAGCCAAGTCTGCGGATGATATCCGCGGGCAACGCTTAACCTCAACTGTCAATTTAGTCAAGGCTTTGGGCGGCGGCTGGCATAACTGTTTGTTGCGGAAAAAACACAACGGCGTCAAGCAAATAGGCATGAGCACCGCACATTCACCACCACCAGGTAAGCAACAGAATCCTTTTGCGAAATTAATAGCACAGGTTTATAGCTAGAATTAGGCAAAAATTTCATTGGCGTGAGGGTCGCTGTTGATCAAAAACCACTGCGACGTGGACAGCATCAAAATACTATAAGGCAAGAAACTAGCAATATCTAAAGGAAATGCCAATACACCAATGCCACCAAATGAGCCTAAATAGGACAACAAGGTTAATGAGACCATGTACGTGATGAACCAAAGGAGTGGTGCAACACTAAGTATGGGTCTTTGCCAATGATACGACAGATACACTGCTAGCCCACATAACAGGGCAATATCTAATTTCCATATCACCGCAAAACCACACCAATATAACATTAAATTACAAACATAAAAGGCAATATGTGAAATCAAAAAACTACCAGCCAATCTAAACGGTCTTGCCCTATTGGGTTGTAATGTGCGCAACGCCAGTAGACAGATAGGACCTATACCATAAGAAAGAATGCTGGCGGAAGAAAGAAAAGCCACTAATTTTTGCCACCCAGGAAAAGGCAAAAAGGCGAAACATCCCACCAGCAGATTCGCATAGAGTGTCACATACGGAATATTATGGCGATTGACTCGCAAAAAAATCTGCGGTAAGTGTTGATGAAGTGCCATGCCATACAAAATGCGCGCAGTGGCCGCGGTGTAGATCAAGGTTGTGCCAAACGGAGAAAAGGCAGCATCAAACATCAGCAACCCTGCGACCACCGTAAGCCCCAACAACAAGGCTAATCCCACCAATGGGCCCCCGTCTCCCGGATAACTTAATGCATGCCACCCTGCCGTTAGATATTTTGCTGGAATTGCTACCAGGAAACTCAATTGCAGCATAAAATAGATAACGAAACCAATCAACACCGCTCCCAATATAGCAATTGGGATATTTTTTTGTGGATTTTTAACCTCCCCAGCGAGCATCAGACCATTTTGAAACCCAGTAAAGCCAAAAGCTACGCCGCCAGCAGACAAGGCAGTAAATATAGCTATCCAGCTGTCCTTAGTTGAGACATCGATGGCAATATTGGCAAAGCTTGGAGCCTGTTTTAATAAGCTCACAATCGCAATACTGGGCAATAAAAACTTAAAAATACTCGCGTATTTATTGCACTCTGTTAAAAACTTAATACCATATGAATTTAAAACAACTACGCATACCATGATGGTGATGGCTGCAACATAGCCATAAGGAGAAAGCGTCAGTGTTGCACTTTGACTGGCAATTAACATAGGCAAAAAGTGACTAGAATATTGCAAAATCGCTTGTATTTCGATTGGCGTCATTACCACATACGATAACCATGAGGTCCACGCAAACAAAAAGCCAACCTCATGACCATGCGTCAAGGTTGGATAATTAGACATGCCACCAGAAATAGGCAACATTGCGCCTAACTCGCACAAAGGCAAGGCAATAAACAGCATAAAAATGGCCGCAATTACCCAGCTTATCAAAGCGTTGCACCCTGCCATCTGTGCACTAATAAAAGGGCTAAATAACCACCCGGATCCAATCATGCCACCGGCGGCAGCAACCAATATATTGGTGGTGGATATATCACGTTTCAGCATGCATCATCCCAGCTCAAGATCTTAGCATCATCCTTTATTTTATTAACTGAATTAATTTTCTGAAACGCAAGTTGCTTTAAAGGTATTGACACCTGTATTTAGAAATTGAATTTTCGAATTGGCTTCTGCGGTCGCATGCATGACTTCGTTGGGATGAACAATAATATCAATTGAGCCGCCTTCCGCCAGTTTAATACCATTCACACTACCAGCCCGCTTCAAAAACATGACATTTAAATGGTTTTCTTCTTGATCACTTACAACGGTACATTTGCCTTTCACCGTCCACATGAAAACATTCGGGAAGACTTGCGGAATATTACTTTCTAAAATAATTTCATACGGTGCAACCAAATCAAAAAGCGTAGCCGGATTCGCTAGCGACTGTTGGCTCAACAAACAAAGTACTGCAAACATAGCCCAAAAACCCATTTTTTTCATACCAAAACCTATTGTAAAAACCGATGAGTCGATAAAATAACGTAGTTTTGATTGTTTGGCAAATACGCGCCACCGCCTGTGCCAACGACTCGACTATCGACCATGGAATGGTCCTTGTTTTAGGATGTACGCAAAGAACCAAAACATCACCCGGTGATAAATTTGTTTCGAACTCAGCAAAAACACTCAACATGATTTGATTTAAAAAATACACTATTGATTATTTGAGCTATAATTAGTTATAAATATAATCAATTTGAATTAAATATGAAATCTAAGAGCACTGCTGAGATCATTACTCGCATGAATATAGATAGTTTAGCTAGTCGATTTGGTTATGGTGAAGGTGTGACGTTACAAGGCACGCATAGTCTTGCACCTACAATGTATTTTCGTATGGCAGCTCCTGGATTTCATGCCAATTGTTTAGATTGGACGACTGCAGAGCGCGCACGTTTCTTTTCTGAAGGCTTGTTGCGTCATATTGCGATGGTGGTTAGCAATGGTTTGGTATGTTTAACGTTAGCTGAAGAAAGACCAGATATCCGTGATGATGTTCCTGCTGCTCCTCAGGAAGTAGTCGAAAGAATTGTTCCAGATGAACACATATTAAAAAATAAAAAGAACGTGTTTGATAATAAGCTGCTCATGCTATTAGGCGCTGAATATATTTTGTTGCGGCACTGGAACGAGCGATTATTAGATCGTATCGATCATGAAGTGGAGGATATCCCTGACGAATTATTAGCGTTATCAAATCTCGTAACGTCACGTGCCCGAAGCGTAGAAGAACTGATTTACAGCATAGTCTATCACGATCTGACTTGCCCTTCAAGAAACCGCACTAATTGTAGTGGGGGTTATGTTTTTGATAATTTTCAAGAATTATATGAACGTCAAGAATTAGAGTTTCTGCGGGATCTCGAAGAGGATACCCTAGAGACTTTAGTGAGCGAGGTACACAGCTCAGATTGTTTGGCTGGTATGTTAGCACATTCTGAGGTTGATGGTGATACTGGTATTACACAACGTCACATAACTCAAGAAGATATAGACAATTTAAGCATTAATTTACAAGGTGGCTATCTTTCCAGTGATACAGAGGAGACTCGCTATTCTAAATCCTCAACCTTTATACTTAGATAAAGAAATATGATTGAATTTTGTGTATAAAACTGATCAGTCAAGCTAGTTCCTACCGCGACCGTATCTAACGGTTAAGATTGTCCATTAACAGTGTTACCCCTTTCGTCTGATAAATTATTTGCTATGTTTCGAGCACCTTAACGGCGCACAGATTGCAGATGTGTTGTCGAGGCCTAGGTTGTATGTAATAATCAAAAGGGTTGCCCGCTATTGGTTTGAATGTACAACGGAGTGTTTACATGCAAAAAAATTTTTTTGACCAAGTAGCTAACTTCTATCAAACAAGCTGGTTTACTCGCGTCAACAAAATCCACCTACTATGGCTCTTGCCCGTTTTGATGCTGTTCAGTGCATATGCTGGTTCTGTCACCAACCCCTTCGTCAATAACAATACCCAAGTAACCAGACCCACAATTCGAATAGCCACCTTACCTTATAACCCCCCTTTCGAATTAAGCAATACCAATACCGGTGAGATTGTCGGCTTTGAAGTCGATATCATGACCAGTATTTGTGACGTTATGGCAATAAACTGCGTCTTCAGGATCATGAGTGGTTATGATGATATGTTTACAGCTCTCGACAAAGGCGAAGTTGATCTCACCATGGCATCGATTGTCATCGTGAAAGGCTCTGAGAGTTACTTATTTAGTTATCCGTTTTTGCCAAGTTATGTGCAATTTTTTGTCCAAAAAGACTCCGCCATACAATCCAACAAAGACATTTTCGGTAAACACATAGGTATGATTAATGACCCTTTATTGCAAGCCACCATGTTACGTCGCTTTGGCACCAATACATCCATCAACGTATTCACCACCATGCAAGCAGGTATACAATCGTTAGCCAACGGCAATATCGACGCCATGGTCATGGAGGCAATGTCAGTTGATTATTGGCTAACAAACACCGGTGGGACATTTAAAACTGTTGGCGATCCTATTCCCTTTGGTTTTGGCTATGGGGTGATGACCATCAAAAATCGCTTTGACCTCATCAGTCAGATTGATAACGCTATGACAATATTAGAAAATAACGGCACATATGCCAGAATATACAATCGTTATTTTGGTTTACAATTTTCGTCGTAGTCACAACGACCTTTGTTAGCGTCCTGGCAGATAGCCGTTTGCTATATGCCGGAATCAGTGGATCGTGCATCCAATAAGTCCAACACAAATATGGAAATAGTGTGTTTTTTTACCGCAGTGGTTTGCGTGTACCACCAAACCAGCTGGTTAAGCTGCGGCGTAGGGTTGCTATTGGTTTTCCGACCAAGCTTACGCTATATCGTTTGGTTTGTTTGCGGCATGTTTTGGGCATACCTCCACCAATGGTTGGCTATCAAACCTATAGCCGATTTGCATGAGGTCGCACAAACATACATCATAACTGGCCATGTCGAAACTATTCCGGCAGTTAACACAGATAAAATCAAGTTTCAATTTTTGACCGACTCTATCAATCAGCAGCGCTTGCGCTGTCACCTGTTGTTATCTTGTTATCAGCATTGCCCCATGTTTACGCTTGGTAAGAGTTTTCAACTCAAAGTCAAACTTAAACAAGCCAACAATTACGCCAATCCAGGCACGCTAGATTGGCGTAAACGTTTAGCGGCTCAACACATCCGTTACATAGGCTATGTATTGCCAAACGGTGCCACAATGCCCAACTACCCAACGCACACAGCTTATCTATGGCTGCAAATGCGCCAGCGGTTGGCGCAACACATAGCAAGCCGCTTGCACGATAATCGCATAATTGGCATCGTGCAAGCCCTCACGCTGGGTCTAACCCAAAGCATCGACCAACCCTTATGGGATTTATTCAGACGAACCGGCACGACCCATTTGATGGTGATTTCGGGAGCACATATCAGTCTGGTAGCTGGAATGATGTACGGTTTGGTCAAATGGCTGTGGTCACGCTGTGGCCAATTGCCTTTGGTCTTGCCAGCACAAAGAGTTGCTAGCATCATCGCAATGCTAGCTGCCAGCTTATATGCTGGCCTGGCGGGTTTCGGTGTGCCTTCGCAACGCGCATGTATGTTTTGCCTATTGATGTTTTATCAAAATTTTTGTCACCAACGGTTCACCGCCTGGCAAAAATGGCGCTACGCACTGCTCACTGTGCTGTTGCTAGAGCCTCATGCAGTGATGTTACCAGGTTTTTATTTATCGTTTATTGCGGTAGCGATTCTCATGATCGTCGGTCAGCGCTTTAGCTGGCAAGGGTTACAGCAACATATTGGCTTGCAAGTGGCGTGTGTTTTGGGCCTCATGCCCTTAACTCTGTATTGGTTTTCGTATGGTTCGATAAATGGCTTCTGCGCTAACCTAGTAGCCATTCCATGGGTCAGTTTTGTTATCGTCCCATTGGCATTGTTGGCAATGCTATCAAGCTTATGGCTGAATAACACATGGTTGGTACCGAGCTTGCAGTTATCCATTCATGCACTACTGGGCTTTTTAAGTTGGGTTGATCACTATCAATGGTTGAATGTCAGCTACTCTCTTACCCATGCGCATACCGCGATACTATTCATGTTGTTACCAAGCTCATTGCTAATGTTGCCGTTGCCAGAAATTGTGTGGCCACTATTGCTTGCAACTGCGCAGCAGATTCTGCCGCCAACAGCCGCACTAACTCATGGTGAGGCGCTCATTCACATCCTTGATGTGGGTCAAGGGCTTGCAGTGGCGGTACATACCCAACACCATCATTTGGTATATGACACAGGGTTAAAATTTTATCATGGTAGCGACATTGGCAAAATGGTGATGATTCCCTATCTACAGCAAATGGCTGTTAAACGACTAGATATGGTGGTTATCAGTCATCCGGATTTGGATCATCGCGGCGGTTTGCAATCTTTACAAAAAGCTTATCCCATCGATACATTATTGGTAGATAACCCGAATTTTTATCATCAGGGGAAATCTTGTCATCAATATCCTGCTTGGCACTGGGACGGGGTCACGTTTCGTTTTTTTGCACTGCCACAACGCAGGCAAAGCCCCAACAATACTTCTTGCGTATTGCAAATCAAAACATCCTCAGGCTCGCTGCTGCTGACCGGAGATATTGAAAAACCAGCGGAAACAACTTTGGTACAATACTATGGCGCAGCGCTTGCCAGCACAACCATGCTGGTACCTCACCATGGCAGCAAAACCTCCTCCTCACCATTGCTGGTCGATACGGTATTGCCGCAATATGCCCTAGTCTCTTATGGCGTCGGTAATCGTTATCATTTTCCACATCAGGCAACCTTGCAAACCTATCAAACGCGACAAATTCCGCTGTACGATACCGCCAGTTGCGGTATGATTACCGTCCGCATAGGTGATACCAAACTCGGGCAAAAACCACACTGTTATCGCTGAGGTTTTGTTGAATTTATAGTATACATGTAGTATCATAAGTAAACCAAAAATTGGGCGCACTGCTATGCTACGTACGTATATCGCTATTTGCGGATTATTTTTGCCTATGCTCGGGCTTGCAGAAGACAACACAGTAACCGCATGTCAATCGCATCAATGCATGGCAGTGGTCGATGTCGGCAGTTCGGGTTCTAGGTTACATATATTTGCTTATGATCTCGAAACAGCCGGGCCGGTCAATATCCAAGAGATCACTGCGCAAAAAATAACCCCAGGCTTGGCCAGCTTACCAGCAGATGAAACCGTCATTGATCAATATCTAGATACCTTATTTAAGCACATCCAGACCCCTCCTCTGCCAGTCTATTTTTATGCAACTGCAGGCATGCGCTTGTTGTCACCAGCTGAGCAAATGGCACGTTATCACTATGTAACCAAATGGTTTGCTGATCATACCCAGTGGCGTTTACAAGCAGCAAAAACCATCAGTGGTCGGGATGAAGGCCTGTATGGCTGGGTCGCAGTTAATTACCAGCTCCATGCTTTCCAATCAGGCCATTACGTCGGCGTTATGGATATGGGCGGAGCTTCTGTGCAAATTGCTTTTCCTCTACAACATACCCAACAGGTGGCGCAAGGTGATATCACCACAGTTAATTTGTATGGCCACTCAATCAATCTATTCGTCAAAAGCTTTCTTGGTCTTGGCCAAAATGAGATGATCAATCGGCTACAAGATGAGCCTGTTTGCTTTGCTCAAGATTATCCGCTAAAAAATGGCGCCTCAGGTGCAGGAGACGCCTTAGGCTGTGCTGGTGCAGCAAGCAAAATCATAAACAATCAACAGGGCGTTCGTGATACAGTCATTCCAGTGTTGGCAGCTCATCCGGTTGCCCAATGGTACACCATAGGCGGCTTAAGTATGTTTGCGCAGAGCACATGGATTGATTTACACAATATCGAGTTTACCAGTGAGCTTATGTTAGATCGCGCCAATACCAATTTTTGTCATCAATCTTGGGCGCAAGTACAAAAAATAGAACCGATAACTGATAAAAATTATGCATACTGCCTTATTTCATCTTACTACTATGCCTTATTAACCGAAGGCTATGGTCTTAAGCCAACGGAAGTGGTAGGATTAACGGACCCTGAAGCACAAATGGACTGGGCCTTGGGCGTGTTGTTGACACAGCTGTCTCAACCTGCAAAAAATACCTGATACAATACGCGTCACCCACCCATAAGCCGTTGTAGCTCAGTCGGTAGAGCAATTGATTCGTAATCAATAGGTCGTGTGTTCGATTCACATCAACGGCACCAGTGCTGGTAATGGTTGTAGAGGGTTCATTATAAGCGGATTTATTTTTTCTGTCGAATATGTGTCGAAGTTTGGATTAAAAATAAGTAACGAATAGTCATAATAATAGAGTGTTTTGGACGAATGGACCAATTTGAAAAAATTATTCTCACGGAATTACCGAGTGAAGCTGCGCTGAAAGTCGTAAAAGAGCTAAATACAGAGGGAGTAATCCAGCAACGAGAGGATTACTGTTATTTGAAAATAGATGATAATTATATTCATCATCTTCACTCCGTGCTTACTGAATATGGCAATATTGTTAAACCCGCGTATTTTATCCCCCCAGAAGATGTTGGCGCACATATTTCCATTATTTACCCAGAAGAAGGTATCATGCAGAATGATGTTGGGCAAAAACATACATTTTCAATTTGTGGATTGGTTAAAGCCAAGTATTGCATGAAAGAATATTTTGCTCTTGCAGTAAACTCTCCTTCATTAGCGGCTTTTCGACAAACCTATCATCTTGCACCAAAGCCAACGTTCAAAGGGCAAGAAATTATGTTTCATATTACTGTTGGCGTTATGAACTATAAAAATTAGTCATGTTAAAGAATGACGTAATATCAACTTCAGAGTATACTGTGTTCATTTTTTAATCCTTTGATCGGATGGAGTTAATCAATCATGCCACTTATAGTCAACTTGTCGGCGATACATACCTTACACCCCATAAGCAAAAGTGTTCGTGCATTCGAACAGATATGCAACAAATATTCCACAGGATGTTTTAGTTCTTGTTCTAGCTTGTTTCAATCATGGTCAAATTATGCATGGGTAATGTATCAACATAGTATGAATGATAAGCAATTAATTCAGCCATACAAATTGGGTGCGATTACTACCGAACAATTTTTAAAAAATTTATTAACCATTTTTTCTTTTCTTGAAGATGTAACGCCGAGAAATGAAGACTTGACTCGAATGAGCAGTAAAAACTCATACAGTCATGATTTTGCATTGGCCATGCTGGAAGAGGCATGGAATGAAATCATTGACCTAGATGAGACAAGACTCTCCCGTTTTCCATCGCTTGCGGCTCAGTCCGAACGGGTTTACTTGATCTCTAACACCAATGAACTAAATGTTTTAAAGATCCTGCAACTTTTGAAAGAAAATAATCCAAGTGTGGAATTTTATTCGCCGATTGATTTAGGCGTAAAAGAAGATAAGAAACCCATTGAAATTGCACCTAATATATTTCTTTGTTTGTCCTATCGATATCAACTATTTAAAACAGTGAAAGAGAATCACAATATCAATCCACACTCAACGATGTCTTTACTTAATCACCTGGTTAAAGAGCAATTATCAGATGTAGCTATTTCTGATATTCGTGTGATCAGTCAGTTTTCGGGCGACTTGGAGGAAACGACTAAATTGGGTATTCCAGCAGAAAATACCTTTCACGCTGATAAGTTTTTTGATGATGCTATGTTAGAAATGAAAAAAACCAACTAGATAACAATATGTTAGATAGGTCCGGGGATCTGGAACAAAATTCAAGGAAAATAAGAGCTATTCCCA
>DAIOSQ010000032.1:0-18136 GCA_036752465.1 Legionellaceae bacterium
CGGTGTTTTGGGGTGCTAAGACTGGCAAGTTTCATAGGGCTCCTCGTAGTATTTGGTCACGTTCCATGGCTTCAAATAATGCTTGGAAGTTGCCTTCACCAAACCCTTCGTTACCGTGGCGCTCAATGATTTCAAAAAATACCGGTCCGAATACGTTTTTAGTAAAAATTTGTAACAGTAGGCCACCAGCAGCGGTTGGCGCGCCGTCAATCAAAATCTTTTCTTGTTGCAGTTGTGCTAAATCTTCTTGATGCCAAGGTAACCGATCATTGACCATGGTATAATAACTATCGGGCACATCTAAAAACTGTTGTCCTTGCAAGCGTAATTGGCGCACTGTTTGGCAGATATTGTCAGTTGTGAGGGCGATATGCTGGATGCCTTCACCACGATAATCGCGCAAAAACTCTTCGATCTGTGATTTGTCATCTTGAGATTCATTCAATGGGATTTTAATTTTACCACAAGGACTAGATAAGGCACGGCTTAGCAGACCTGTAACTTGCCCTTTGATGTCAAAATAACGAATCTCATGAAAATTGAAAATGTTTGCATAAAACTGGGCCCATTTGGTCATATGACCACGATGCACATTGTGGGTCAAATGATCAATATTTTTTAGCCCAGTGGTTGATTCCAAGTGAGTTGGCGTAGTGATTTCCTGCCACTCGTCGCGAAATGGCTGATGTTGGTGATCAGTAAAATAAATCACGCTGCCGCCAATGCCTTCGATCGCCGGTAAGCCATGATGGACATGGTTGTTATCGATAAAGGGGGTGGCGCCATGTTGAATAGCCATCTGAAAAGCTTGCGCTGCGTCGTGTACCTGAAACCCCATTGCACATGCGCCAGCGCCATGCTGCTTGCGATGTCGCTGCGCCTGGCAGTGTTCGGCATCGTTGATGATGAATTGAATATCACCCTGTTGATAGCGGAAAACGGATTGTTGAGAGTGTTTAGCCGTTAACTGGAAACCCATTTGTTGAAACTGTGTTTGTAAAAGCTCAATAGGACCAGAAAATTCTAGAAATGCAAAGCCATCGAGTCCGCAGGGATTGTCTGTTACATGCTTGCTTATCATACCGCATCTCCTTTAGGTATTTGCGCATAATGGGTTATCACAACCGAAGCGTCAACGGTAAGCTCGGAGCGGTTAACTTCATTCGCGGCGTTGAATTAAAAATAGCCCGTCACCTATTGGCAGCAAGCTGGTAAACACACGATTGTCGTATTTAAGGGCATTATTCAGTTTTCTTATTTCGCGGGTTTGTGCATTTTCAATGCTCGGATCGATCACTTTTCCTTCCCATAAAATGTTGTCAATCGCAATCAAACCATGCGTGCTGATGAGTTCTAAGGCCAGTTCATAATAGTTTATGTAATTGGTTTTGTCGGCATCAATAAAAATCAAATCAAATGCACCGGCGAGACCATCAGCCAACAATTGTTGCATGCTGACCAGTGCGGGCGCCATCCGTAAATCGATTTTGTCAGATACAGCAGCTTTTTCCCAGTAAGAGCGCGCGTTTTCGGTCCACTCATGATTGATATCACAGGTGATGAGCTGACCATCTGCCGGCAAGGCCAGCGCCATCGCCAACGCGCTATACCCGGCAAAAGTACCCAGCTCAAGAACGCGTTTGGCTTTGAGTAAGCGCACCAGCATTTGCATAAACTGTGCTTGTTCAGGGCTAATTTGCATCGCGGCGAGTTTCATGCCTAGGGTGGCGTGACGCAATTCGGTGAGCACTGGGTGCTCGTGCAATGCAATGTCTTGCATATATTCATACAGTGCAGGGGTGAGGTTGAGTTGTTTCATCCAATTTTTTCCTCGGCGAGGATGTCAGCTATGGTGCTGGTAGGCAAATTTTCTTGCACAGATCTTTCATAAATAGTCAGCAAAGTGGCGTGAATGCAGTTTATTTTTGCATCAATTTCTGCTGAGGAATGTTCATAATATTTGCCGGCGGCGAAAATGACCCCACCGGCATTGATGACATAATCAGGCGCATAAAGAATCCCGCGCTCATGCAGTTGCAAGCCATGATAGCGATGTGCCAGTTGGTTATTGGCAGCTCCAGCAATTATCGAAGTTTGCAATTCGCCAATGGTTTGGTCATTGATAACCGCGCCAAGCGCGGAGGGCACAAAGACATCGCAAGGTATTTTGTGGATATCTTGATGACTGACCACTTGCGCCTGGGTTTGCGTTGCAACCAGATGGGCCTTATCTGGGCAAATATCTGCCACGGTTAATTTTGCACCCATTTGGTGTACATGTTGTGCCAGCAGATGGCCAACATGGCCAAGACCTTGAATGGCTATGTGAATGCCGACCAGCGATGGTTTACCCAGTTTAAAGGCTACCGATGCTTCGATACCGCGCAACACGCCTGTTGCAGTGGCGGGTGATGGATCGCCTTCATGCGTCGATGAGCTGGCAACATAAGGTGTTTGTTGACGAATAATGTCCATATCATCTAAATCTGTCCCGCTATCAAGTGCGGTGATATAGCGGCCATTCAGTTCATGCACAAACTTGCCAAAGGCTTGCATGTATGCCGCTCTGTCAAAACTGGTTGGCGGGTACAAAATTACAGATTTTCCGCCACCCAATGGCAAATGGGCGAGCGCAGACTTATAGCTCATACCGCGCGCCAAACGCATGGCGTCCAAACAGGCTTGCGTTGCGTTGGCGTAAGCAATAAAGCGGCAGCCACCCAAAGCTGGACCTAACTTGGTGTTATGAATGGCAATAATGGCTTGCATACCGGTGGCTGGATCGACTTTGTAATGGAGCTCGCCAAAGCCATGTTGCTTAGCATATTCGAAGATGTCATCGCCAGCGTATGGCTGGCCCTGCTGCGGCAATGTGTTTATACTGATTGGCATGATATTAGACTGTACTGTGTAGAATATTTGGTGTTTTATGTTATAGTCTGATTTGGTGATAAAATCAACGTGCAGACGCGAGCTTACCATGTACCTGCAGCAATCCATTATTGCCCACCGGGGTGCAAGCGCACATGCGCCGGAAAATACTATGGCAGCTTTTGAGTTGGCTCATCGTATGCGCTGTGGCATGATTGAATGTGATGTGATGCTGAGCGCAGATGGCATACCGTTTATCTTTCATGACGAATCTTTGGACAGAACGACCAATGGTACAGGCTATGTGCACACCAGCCTATCGGATTTTTTACGGCAACTGGATGCCGGTGCCTGGTTTTCGAAGCACTATCAAGGGCAAAAAATCGTTACCCTAGATGAAGTTTTACAGTGGTTAGTCAAAACCGGTATGCAGGCGAATATTGAAATAAAACCGCACAAACAAAATGTAGAGCGCACCACCATTACGGTATTAGAACGCATTGCCTCGTTCTGGCCGGCAGATCGGCCGTACCCTTTGATTTCAAGTTTTGATCTCGATGTCATCAGGATTTGTCAGCAGCGGGCTGCTCAATTCCCCAGAGCACTGTTGTTGCATCGTTGGAATCGAGATTGGCTGAGATTAGCGCGCGAGCTTGCATGTTTTAGCATACATCTTAACCGGTTTATCGTCAGCAGAAGCAGGATTGAAGCCATCAAAGCGCATGGGTACCACGTACTGGTGTATACCATCAATCACAAGTGGTTGGCTAATAAGCTCTTTGCCTGGGGCGTGGACGGAATATTTAGTGATAATTTACTGGAAAAAAGTATGTAAAAAAACAGAAGGTGCATTATACTCCGAGGTATATGACATACCAGCTATGAAACTATTCAGTACCTAACAAGCAAACGTCCAATTTGACGCATCTTCAATTAAAATGCTGCGCTCAAGCTTGCTGTTGCTCTGAGTAGAAAAAGTGACGTCAATAGTTATCCCAGCGATTATATAAGTGAGGTGTTTTGTGCATGATGGGACTGTTTTTAATACTATTTTTTTGATTTTTGTGGGCGCTGCCTTTATCTCCACGCTGGTTTTATACACCAGACAGTCATTGTTAGTGGCTTACATCATTTTGGGTATTATACTGGGTCCATACTGCTTGAAATTGATACCTGATTTAACGGCTGTGCGCCAGGTTGGAGACATTGGTATTGTGTTTTTGTTGTTCTTGATCGGTTTGCATCTCCAACCACAAAATTTGGTGCATATGCTCAAAGAGGTCACCTGGATTGCCTTGTTTAGTTCGGTGGCGTTTGCTGCCATTTCATATCTGATTGGCAGATGGTTCGGTCTAACCAATACCGAATCATGGGTCTTGGGTGCAGCTATGATGTTCTCTAGCACCATCATCGGACTTAAACTGCTACCAACCACGATATTACATCATCAGCACACGGGTGAATTGATGATAAGTGTGCTTTTGATGCAAGATTTGATAGCGATTGTGGTGCTAATTCTTATCAACGGTGCATCCAGCACCAGTGGGTTTTCATGGCACGACATCTTGATGGTTGGCGTGGCTTTGCCTGCTTTGATTTTATTTGCTTTTTTGTTTGAACGGTATATTTTGGTTAAGTTATTGGCAAAATTTGATAGAACACAAGAATACGTCTTTTTGCTTTCAATAGGGTGGTGCTTAGGCCTATCTTTTTTGGCACAAAAACTCGGGTTGTCAGAAGATATTGGTGCTTTTGTGGCTGGTGTGGCCCTGGCCGCCAGTCCAATATCTCTATTCATTGCTGAGAGTCTCAAACCTTTGCGCGATTTTTTTCTGGTGATGTTTTTCTTTGCCGTTGGCGCGACATTTAATTTTGATTATCTTGCTCAAGTGATTATACCCGCCTGTATTTTGTCCTTGCTTATTTTGATATTTAAGCCTTTATGCTTCCATTTATTGCTGTTGAAGGCTGGCGAAAAAAAATCAGTATCCAAGGAAGTGAGCGTTCGGTTAGGTCAAGCAAGTGAATTTTCTTTGTTGGTTGCCAGTATTGCATGGGGCACGCAGTTGATCTCTGATGTGGCTTCAAATTTGATACAAGCCACTACGATACTCACGTTTATTGTGTCATCATACGTTGTGGTATTAAAGTACCCCACACCCATGTCTTTGTCAGAAAAAATGAGAAGGGATTAGCAGGGCTGTGGACTATTACTCAAAGGAGTCTTCATGAAGCTACTGATCGTACTAATGTGCCTACTCAGTGAAAGGTATTTACAGCATCAGCTTGCCAATAAACGCTTTACATGGTTTGTCGCCTATGGACAGATGCTCGAAAAACACCTGTCTCCCTATCACTGGCTAAGATTTTCTTGGGTGATGTTGAGTTTGCTGCTATTACCCATGGTCCTTGTGGTTGCGCTCATACTACACTTTTGCACACATCTCCTCTACGGCAGTATCCTATATGTGCTGAGTCTGCTGATATTTTATATGTGTTTGGGCCCACAGAATGCATTTTATCCAAAACGACAAACAGCTATGCAAGATAACAACCCTACCGAGGTAAGTTGTTATTTGGCAGACGTCAACGGGTCGTTATTCGCAGTGGTGTTTTGGTATTTTCTGCTAGGCCCCCTTGGCGTAGTAGTGTATCGGATGATCTCAATGGCACGTGAGCTGCCTATTGCTAAGCCAGCGGCAGTTATCCTCACGAATTTGCTAGATTGGCTGCCTGCTCGCGTAACGGCTTTGCTGTATTTGTTGGTAGGGAATTTTAAGGATGGTTATGTTCAGTATTCGCAAGCCTTTTTTTCGGCCCCGTCCAATAATAGGTCATTTTTGAGCAAGTGTGGCAGTTGTGCTATGGGTACGGTTGCTGACGACCATGCGTTGTTGCCAGAGGCAGAACGTTTGGTGGCGCATGGCGTTATTTTGTTGTTGGTGTGCTTGGCTTTGCTGACGTTAGTTGCTTTGATTTAGGGCCTGTTGACAGGCTCGTGCGCCAAGAAGTTGCGAAATAGATATGATTACAGAGGATTAGCATATGAGTTTGATGAGAGAGGACATTGATCCTACTGAGACCCAAGAGTGGCAGGATGCTTTACAAGCCGTGGTTACCGTCAATGGCAAAGAGCGTGCACAGTATTTGCTGCGCTTCCTGATACAAAAAGCGCAATTATTGGGTATTGAGTTGCCTAACACCGGACAAACTGCATATTGCAATACCATTCGGGTCCATGAGGAAAAACCCATACCGCCAGATGCCGGGATGAGCAAACGCATCAGCGCATTGATTCGTTGGAATGCGGTGGCTATGGTCTTGAAGGCAGGCAAACATGCGTCTGAACTGGGCGGACATATTGCCACGTTTGCATCAGCTGCGACTTTATATGAAGTGGCCTTTAACCATTTTTTAAAAGGTGAAAATAATGAGCATGGCGCGGACTTGGTCTACATCCAAGGGCATTCCGCACCAGGTATCTATGCGCGTGCGTTTCTAGAAGGTCGATTAAGTGAAACGCAACTCGAAAACTTTCGTCAGGAAGTTGAAGTCGATGGCTTATCGTCGTATCCACATCCTTGGCTGATGCCTACGTTCTGGCAATTTCCTACGGTTTCTATGGGACTAGGCCCACTGCAAGCGATTTATCAAGCTCGTTTCTTAAAATATCTCGAGCATCGTGGATTGATTAAATTGGAAGATAGAAAAGTTTGGGCTTTCCTGGGCGATGGTGAAACAGACGAAATAGAGACCTTAGGTGCTTTATCAATTGCTGCCAGAGAAAAATTGGATAATTTAATTTTTGTGGTTAATTGCAATTTGCAGCGTTTAGATGGGCCGGTACGCGGCAACGGCAAAATTATTCAAGAGTTGGAACGTATTTTCAATGGTGCCGCCTGGCATGTCATCAAAGTCGTGTGGGGAGGTCGCTGGGATGCACTATTGGCCAATGACCACGACGGCCGGTTGTTGCAACGTATGGAGGCCTGTGTTGATGGTGATTACCAGGCATATAAAGCAAATGATGGCGCGTATGTCCGCGAACATTTTTTTGGCGCAGATCCCGAATTGAAAAAACTGGTTGAACGGTATACTGACGATGAAATATGGCGCTTAAATCGTGGTGGTCACGATCCACAGAAGGTCTATGCTGCTTATGCACGTGCTGTAGAGCACCGCGGCAGTCCCGTTGTTATTTTAGCCAAAACCATCAAAGGTTACGGTATGGGAGCTGCCGGTGAAGGGATGAATATCACCCATCAACAGAAAAAAATGACCCAGGAACAGTTGCACGTATTTAGAGATAGATTCAGCATACCTATCAGCGATGAACAGTTGGCCAATATTCCCTTTTATAAACCGGCTGACGATAGCCCAGAGATGAAATATTTACATCAACAACGTGCCGCTTTGGGCGGTTATGTACCTTGTCGAAATACTGAGGCAGAGTCGCTCACTGTGCCAGACTTAGCAGCTTTTGTAGCATTGACCAAAGATGTCGGCGATCGAGAGTTTTCTACCACGATGGCTTTTGTGCGAATTTTATCTATATTGCTGAAAGACGCTAACATCGGTAAACGCATCGTGCCGATAGTGCCTGATGAGTGCCGTACGTTTGGTATGGAAGGTCTATTCAGACAAATTGGTATTTATTCACCCGTTGGTCAGTTATATACCCCGGTGGACCATAGCCAAGTGATGTTTTATCGCGAGGCGCAAGATGGTCAAATTCTTGAGGAAGGCATTAATGAGGCGGGTGCATTTTGCTCATGGATTGCTGCGGCGACTTCTTACAGCACCAATAAGCTCAAGATGATCCCGTTCTATATTTACTACTCGATGTTTGGTTTTCAGCGAGTCGGCGATTTGGCCTGGGCTGCTGGGGATATGCAGGCACGTGGTTTCTTGCTTGGGGCAACCGCAGGGCGCACCACACTTGCTGGCGAAGGCTTACAGCATCAAGATGGCCAAAGTCATGTTGCCGCGACCTTCATTCCTAATTGTGTATCGTACGATCCTACGTTTGCCTATGAATTAGCCGTGATTATCCAACATGGGTTATATCGCATGATTCAACAGAATGACAACGTGTTTTATTACATTACGCTCATGAATGAAAATTACGTACATCATGATATGCCGGCAGGTGTGGAAGAAGGCATACTCAAAGGAATCTATCGCTTGCAGACCAGCAAGAAGACCAAAACACACATACAACTGATGGGCAGTGGTACCATTCTGCGTGAGGTGATTGAAGCGGCTCGTTTGCTGCAATCAGATTTTGCTGTGAGCACCGATGTTTGGAGTGTGACCAGTTTCACGGAGCTGGCGCGCGAAGCGCAAAACATTGATCGATGGAATCGCATGCATCCTGAAGATGACAAAAAGCTAAGTTATCTTGCGCAGCAATTGGCGCATGATCCAGCGCCTATCATTGCTGCCACGGATTATGTGCGCATGTATGCCGAGCAAATCAGACCCTACCTACCCAATACCTTCGTTACGTTGGGTACCGATGGGTATGGGCGTAGCGATACGCGTCGGCGTTTAAGACACTATTTCGAGGTGGACGCTAAATTTATAGTGCTGACTGCATTGACTACTTTGGCCGATCAAAAAATCATAGCCAAGTCACTGGTGACAGACGCTATGAAACGCTATGGTATTGATCCACAAAAGTTAAATCCATTCACGCATTGATCAAGAGGCAGCGCTATGGCAGTAGAAAAAACAATAAAAATACCGGATATTGGCAGTGCAACCGCAGTTGATGTCATAGAGATTTTAGTCAAAGTGGGTGATACGATTGCCATCGACACCCCACTGGTGACCTTAGAATCAGATAAGGCCAGTATGGAAATTCCTGCCTCTGATGCTGGGGTGGTGCAGGCAATTAGCGTCAAAATAGGCGATAAAGTTGCAGAGGGTGATGTGATCCTAACCTTAGCAACTGCCGCTGCTGAGCCTGCTGTACCAGAGCAACCTCCGACCACAGCGCCAGAAAATGCCGCACCTAAAGCGATCGAAACCAAAGCAGCTCCAAGTAGCGAGCCAATACCAGTCGCAGTTAGCAGTGCACAGGAGCCACCTGTAGCGCCAACACCGACGCTTGGTGCGGTGGCCGAGTCATCCGCAGAAATGGTTTATGCTGGTCCTGCTGTGCGGCGGTTTGCGCATGCGTTGGGGGTTGATCTGCATTTGGTACCTGGCAGTGGCTCTAAAGCACGGATTGTCAAAGAGGATGTCGAACAGTATGTGAAGCAGCGGCTAACGGCCCCCCAGGGTACGCCCAACCTGCTAGCGCCAGCACCCAGTATCGACTTTACTAAATTTGGTGAGATCTCAAGCAAGCCGCTGAATAAAATCAAACGTTTGACCGGTATCAATGTGCAACGGGCCTGGGTAACCATACCGCATGTGACACAATTTGACGAAGCCGATATCACCGACTTAGAAGCTTTCCGCAAAACAGTCATGCCAACCCAGCAAGATGTACCCGTCAAGCTGACTATTTTGGCCTTTGTTTGTAAGGTAGTTAGTCAGGCATTGCAGGTTTTTCCACAGTTTAATACATCGCTGGATGCTAGCGGCGAGCATCTCATCTATAAGCATTATTGCAACATTGGGATTGCGGTTGAAACTATAAACGGCTTGGTCGTGCCGGTCATCAAAGATGTAGATAGACTCTCAGT
Source organism: Legionellaceae bacterium (assembly GCA_036752465.1). Taxonomy (GTDB): domain Bacteria; phylum Pseudomonadota; class Gammaproteobacteria; order Legionellales; family Legionellaceae; genus DAIOSQ01. The sequence continues at coordinate 9,567 of DAIOSQ010000032.1, forward strand.
GACTGCAATAGCTGCTGAAATGGCGCGCTTGAGTAGCAAAGCCCGTGATAAAGGACTGATGCCAGCAGACATGAGTGGTGGCTGCTTTACCATCTCAAGCCTAGGAGGCATTGGTGGCACTGCCTTTACGCCGATCGTCAATAGTCCTGAAGTGGCTATTTTGGGATTGTCCAAAGCAACCTTGAAACCAGTCTACTGTGACGGAGCGTTTGTGGCTCGTTTGCTGCTGCCTCTATCTTTGTCATATGATCATCGGGTGATTGATGGCGCCGAGGCGGCACGATTTAGCAACTTTTTAAGAGAAAATTTGTCGGATATTCGACGCGTATTATTATAGGTAGGGTTAACAATGACAACGAAGCAAATACAAGCAGATGTAGTGGTTTTGGGTAGCGGACCTGGTGGGTATACCGCGGCTTTTCGCGCGGCCGATTTGGGCAAGCGAGTGGTCTTAGTTGAACGGTATGCATCCTTAGGGGGGGTATGTTTAAATGTCGGCTGTATCCCTTCCAAAGCGTTATTGCATATTGCCAAATTTTTAGATGAATCCAAAGAAATGGCAGCGCAAGGGGTGGCTTTTGCTGCGCCGCAGTTAGATGCCAGCAAAATGGTGGCTTGGAAGAATTCCGTAATAAAAAAATTAACCGGAGGATTACAGGCACTGGCCAAGCAACGTAAGGTAGAAGTGCTCACCGGGCTTGGCAAATTTACTACGCCGCACCAGATCAGTGTGGCCAGTGAGGGTGGGGATGTATTGGTTGATTTTGAGCATGCCATCATTGCGGTGGGTAGTGAGTCAATCAATTTGCCATTTATTCCAGCAGATAAACGCATTTTTACCTCCACAGGTGCATTAGAACTGCGTGATATTCAAGGGAAACTTTTGGTCTTGGGTGGCGGCATCATCGGTCTTGAAATGGCGAACGTTTATGCAGCACTCGGCGTGGAAGTCACCGTGGTTGAATTTGCTGATCAATTGATTCCCAGTGCTGACAGCGATTTGGTAGCAGTTTTACAAAAACGTATGACCAAACATGGCGTGAAATTTTTGCTTAAAACCAAAGTTAGTGCAATGGAAGCAAAAAAAGACGGTATACATGTGACCATGGAAGGGCAGCACGGCACTGAGAAACCTGCGCTGTTTCAGCAAGTATTGGTTGCGGTTGGCCGTAAACCAAATGGCTTGACCATAGCCGCTGAGAAAGCTGGGGTCAAGGTAGATGAGCGTGGTTTTATCGCGGTTGACAAGCAAATGCGCACCAATGTGGCGCATATCTTTGCGATTGGCGATGTGGTTGGTCAACCAATGTTGGCGCACAAAGCCATTCCAGAGGGTAAAGTAGCGGCAGAGGTTATCAGTGGCTTGAAGCATTACTTTGATCCAGCCTGTATTCCCAATGTGGCTTATACCGATCCAGAACTGGCCTGGACCGGGTTAACGGAAAAAGAAGCTAAGCTGCGAGCAATCCCATACGAAAAAGCAGTATTCCCTTGGGTTGCCAGCGGGCGCGCTTTAAGTATGGGGCGGGAAGAGGGCCTGACGAAACTGTTGTTTTGCCCGCAAAGCAAACGCATTTTGGGTGCTGGCATCGCTGGCGTCAACGCGGGCGATTTGATCGCGGAAGCTAATTTGGCGATAGAAATGGGCTGTGATGTTGAAGATATCGCCTTGTCGATTCATCCACATCCAACGCTATCCGAAACCATTGCGCAATCTGCAGAAATGTTTGCCGGATCGATTACCGATTTATATCTGCCCAAGAAATAGCACAATCCTGAACAACGCAGTTGCCATTGTGGGGAGCAGGCAAGCAAGCTGTATTGAAGATACAGGCGTTTCACCCCTATGGTGACCGAAAAAATTCGTGAAAAGCTTGTATATTCAATACAGCTTGACTGTGTAGGTGATGGTACATGCGTTTTTTATCACAATGGCTCACAGCCATAAAAAACAGGGGTCTTGGGGTTCAGAAAACACCGGATGACTGGCGATTTTGTTTATGATACGCTATGGTTGAATTCCCCTAAATACAAATGCTAATAGTTTGGAGACTATCATGACACCCGAGAGAAAATCACAAATTCGTATTGGTTTTTTGAGCACATCAGCAGTATACAAACAAAACGTAGAAGGCAAAATACGAGAATCTAATATTGATACAGAAGCGCTTAACAAAGCAAAATCAGCAGTGAAATTAACAAATTTCTTTGGTCAGGTTGTGGATGAAATGCGTAGAGATAAATCTGCATTACAGGCCAGAATAAACCAGCAAATCGCTCTAGAAGCTGAAGCGGATGCGTTGACTCAAAGTGTATTCAAGCTAGGGTTATAAGCAACTACCATCCGCAACAACATCAGAGAGCACTGCGGCGAACTCAATAAAATGCTGTTTATCGGGATGTTGTTGGAGATACTGTTGTAAGCGCTGCAATGCGCGCTGGTACTCAGCAGTTGTGAGTGTGGCGCGCATCAATTCAAAGCGTAACATCACGCAATACGTATTGAGCACATCAGTCTCACAGTAGTCGCGGATCCCTTTGAGATTATTTTTTTGATAGGCAGCCATGACTTGATCCCCACGCATGCCCATTTTTCCAGGAAAGCCAAGCATGGTCGCGATGTGGTCCAGCGGTGCCGCTGCTTTGGGTTGATAAGCCGACAATACGTCCATTAAATCCAAGTGACGATAGTGATAGCGATTGAGATAATTATTCCATTTGAAGGCCGACTGCTGCTCGCCCACCTCCCAGTAGCAACCAGCGTCAATGCCGTGCAGCAGGGCACGATAATGCAATACCGGCAAATCAAAACCGGTGCCGTTCCAACTGACTAAGTTGGGTGTGTATTTTTCCAAGCCGGTAAAAAATCGCTTGATTAAGTCTGCTTCACTGGACTGCTCATCCCCTAACGACCACACTTGCAATTGTTGATCATGGGCTAATACCAATGAGATGGCGACTATTTTATGCAAATAGTGAGGCATAAATTCGTGCCCGGTTTTTGCGCGTCGCAAAGCCAGTAATGCTTGCAGGGTATCGTCGGTCGTGAGCGTTGGCAGATCATAAATCTGGCCGGCACTCTGGATATCTGGAATAGTCTCGATGTCAAATACTAAAATAGTCATGATTTAGCTGCTGCCTACTCTAAAATGCTAATTTTAATTGCTGCCAGTATTGATTGTACAATTCAATCGCTGCTTCTCCAATGTCCCTCTGGACCACACCACGCGCCAGGATAGCTTTGCTTGGGAAAATAGTTGGGTTGTCCCGCAGAGCGGGCGGCAACAGTGCCAGTGCTCGGGTATTGGTCGTAGCAAGCCCTTGGTCCTTGACCACATAAGCCCCTGAAGTGGCTTTTAACATAAAGTTGATGAACTGATAGGCTGCTTGCAGATGTGGCGGATTTTTCGGAATGGCAAAACAATCCACCCAGATGACAAATCCTTCTGCTGGATACACATACTGGATGTTTGGATTTTCGGTATGGGCTTTATATGCATCACTGTTCCACATAATCCCAGCGTGGGCATCTTCATCGATCATGATGGCTTGCACACCATCGCTGGCAAACAGTTTAATGTTGACAATGAGTTGTAATAAGTATTGATAGGCGGCTTTAATGTGCTTTGGGTTGGTATCATTAGGGCTATATTGCAGGGCTAACAAGGCCATAGAAAAAATTTCGCGCGGGTCATCTAACAGCATCAGTTGGTTGCGCCAGCGCTGCTGCCAAAGTTGCGACCAATGGGTTGGTTTGAATTGCGTCCAGGTACTGTTGTAAAAAAGCCCTGAGGTGCCCCAGACATACGGCACGCTGAATTGATTGTGGGGGTCATACTCATTGTTGAGAAAAAATGCATCTATATTGCGGGCATTCGGTAATTGACCGGGATCAATGGCTTGCAACAGCTGTTGCTTGCGTAAGCGCTCGACATAATACCCTGATGGCAAGATGACATCGTAGATGCTTTCTTTGCTGGACTTTAGTTTGGCATACAGCGTTTCATTGCTGTCATAGGTTGAAAAATTAACTGTGATACCGCTGGCCTGCTCAAACTGTTGGATCAATTTTTTTGGAACTTCGCTACTCCATGAGTACACATTGACCACCGGGTTGGCAAAACTGTGACTCAGCCAGAGCATTAACCAGAAGATGTGCTTCATGTGGTCGATTTCCGCGATAAAAGATGAGACATGATGACCAAAACCATAGAAATGATCAAGGTGATGGTACACAATGCGTTTAACTCCGGGGTCACCCCAGATCGAACCAGTGAATAAATAGTTAAGGGTAGAATGTTAAATTCTGGTCCGGCAACAAAAAAACTGATGATGACATCATCGAAGGATAGGGTGAATGCCAACAATACCGCACTTAGAATCGCCGGCCACAGCAGCGGCAGCAACACGCGCAACAGAGCCTGCATGCGGCTCGCGCCTAAATCCAATGCACTATAATAGACATTTACATCGACGTTATGGATGCGGCTGTTGATGGTTAGGATGGTAAATGGCAAACAAAAAGTAATATGTGCTATAGACAGACTAAAAAAGCCTAAAGGTATCCACGCCAGATTAAAAAAAATCAATAAAGCCACGCCCAGGACGATGTCGGGGATAATGATCAATTGTAGCAAAATGTTAATCAGCATGGTTTTTTGGGTATTGCGCAAAAACAAATGCAGACACACCACCAATCCCATCAGTGCGGATAACAACGCCGCAGTCAAGCCTAAGAGCGTAGAATGTAAGAATGCCGACCAGAGATCACTGTCGTGAAACAATTCAAGATACCAACGATTAGAAAAGCCGTGCCATTGCAGCGAGAAACGCGCACTGTTAAATGAGTAAACAATCAAAACCAATATAGGAAAGTAAAGCAACGAATAAACCAGTGTTAAATACGATTTTTCAAACAGTGATTTCATGGGTTTGCCTTGTGATTTTTTGTTTGCAGCCTTTTATGGCCAAGAGCAGCAACAAGATCAGCGTTAAAAAAATGCTGGTGGCCGAGCCTTGCGGCCAATTCTCCAGGACTAAAAATTGGTTTTGAATCATATTGCCCAGTAAAATAGAGCGTGAGCCCCCCAATATATTGGGTATGTAGAAAAATGTCATTGCCGGTAAAAAAACCAACAGGCACCCAGAATAAATACCGCGCAAGGTATTTGGTAAGAATACACGAAAGAAAATAGTGATGCGGTTTGCACCCAAATCTTTTGCCGCGGCTATCCATTGAAAATCAAATAACTCCATTTGGGTGAAAATTGGCAGTACCATAAAGGGAAACAGGTTATAAACCAAACCACTGACCACTGCAAAATTGCTATACAACATAGGCAATGGTGCCGGCGTGATATGCAGAGCAAGCAACAGGTGATTGAGAATGCCATTGAATTTGAGAATGGATAATAACGCATATGTTCTGACCAAAGAGCTGGTCCAGAACGGAATAATGATCAGCAATAAAAGCAAGGATTGATGTTTTGATTTTACCAATAGATAACTAAATGGATAGGCAAATAATAGGCAAAGCAGGGTGGTGATGCAGGCAAGCCATAACGAGCGGATACAAATATGAAAAAAAACGGGACTCCATAATTGCTGATAATTGTCTAAGGTGAAGGGTAGCGAGGCCAGATGTAAGCTGCTATTGGATAAGAAGCTTGCAATGGTCATCAATAGAATGGGTATTAAGCTAAAACAGAATAGCCATACGTAAATAAAATAAATCGCTGGAGTTTTGTTATTTTTCATAGGGTAGCAACACTTCCCATCCAGGTAACCAATGCAGCCATACTGCTTCATTGAGCGTATAGGCCAACGTATCATCATCTTCATCAAAAAATTCTGTGGCATGGATGATTTTGCCTGAGGGCAAGGCAACTTTGAGATCGACGGTTGAGCCTTTGTAGATGATGTCAACAATTTTTCCAGGCAACATGTCGGTGGTTTGATGGACTTCGTGCTGACCCCAGACACGAATATCTTCTGGGCGCAGCAGCATATGTACTTTATCACCACAGGTAAAACGGCTGATTTTTTTGCAATGAAACGGTATGCTTTCAATTTCCGTGACGAATAAATTCTCGCCCAGTGCTTTTACTTCGATGTCAAAGATGTTGGCTTCGCCGATAAATTGCGCCACATGGAGATTGCGCGGTGTTTCATAAATATCACGTGGTGTACCTATTTGTTCAATTTTACCTTGATTGAAAATTACAATCCGATCGGACATAGACAAGGCTTCTTCTTGATCGTGGGTCACAAAAATAAAGGTGATATTCAGCGACTTTTGCAATTGTTTGAGCTCGTACTGCATTTCTTTGCGCAAGCGATAATCTAAGGAACTTAACGGCTCGTCCAGCAGCAATACGCGCGGATGACTGATGATGGCACGTGCGATGGCGACCCGTTGTTGTTGCCCACCGCTAAGCGATGCAATGGGGCGATGCGCAAATCCCGCCAGGCGCACTATGGCTAAGGTTTCTAGCACCCGTTGCTGAATTTCATGTTTGGCGACTTTTTGGCAGCGCAGGGCAAAGGCGACATTTTCAAAGACATTCATATGCGGAAATAAAGCATAGCTTTGGAAAATGGTGCGGACGTCGCGTTGTTGGGGCGGCAAATAAGTGACGCACTGACCATGGATATAAATATCACCCGCAGAAGGCTGCTCGAAACCAGAAATCAGGCGCAAAAGGGTGGTTTTACCACAGCCAGATGCCCCAAGCAGGGTGAGAAACTCGCCAGAATTGACAGAAAAGGTAATATCATCGAGGACTTGAACGGCACCAAATGATTTGTATATTTGCTTGATTTCGAGCAATGGCGAAGACATGCACGCCCCGTAAAATTGTCTATTATCATGGTGACAACCAAGCGCTGTCAACAGCTTAAAATACCGCTATCGATTCGGCCGGATTTTGGTAGGTGCAAACTTCTGAAACCGTAGCGTCATTGCAAATGACCGCCCCGTGTTCGTTTACTCTAAATACTCCGCCATGCCACAGACAACAGCCAGAAATTTTTTGTAAGTCCATAACGGCGTGTTTGGTGCAATAGCAGACCGAATAATCACCATCGTTGCACACGTAACGGCCACTGGAGGAGTCACAATATTGCACACCACCGTGTAGTTTACAACAATCAGGACAAGGCTTGTCCGCCAACAAGCTTGGACTATGCAGCCAACCAGCCAGCACAACACCGCAAAGGGTCGCGATTTTCATAATGAGCGTGCTCTGAAGCAATATGACATGCTTGAAGTATAGCATAGTTGGCCAGAGCTATTAAGCGCATTTTAGTTACTCAACGTCTCGATAATGAGCAAATATGGATTTTTTTTGTTATAATTTAAACAACATGGACAATGGGGCCCTGAGATGTTGGAATCATACGAACCGCGCAATAGTGAGATAAATGAACATCCTGAATTTTACGACATTGTGCCTAGCTTGATTCAAGAGATTAGACAACTATTAGGTTCTGACAATGACCCGAATATAGAATCAATGAAAGGATTAATTGAGCAAGTCTTGCTAAACACCGAAGCTATGCGGGAAAGCCGCGCCAAAACCTGGAGCGAGTCGTTGTATAAAGCCACAGTTCAAGGCAATATCGCAGATTCCTTAACAAATGTTTCAGATGAAACATTAATACCTGCCTTACAAACCATCAAACAATCCTTACAAAAAGGTGTTGATAACATGAGCTCGGAAGAGTTGGATCACTTAAAAAAATTTGCAGATCAGATCCCTTCTTCCGCCTATAAACAAAGTGTGAATGCGATTTACCTGGCGATAGCTTTTACGGCGATTGCCACCGCGGCAATTGCCGGCAGCGTATTAACGTGTGGTGCGGCAGCACCTATATTGGCACCGATTGCGCTCTATTGTGGCAGTGCGGTTATGGGCTTGGCCTGCCATATAGGGATCAAGAAATTTATGCATAATGCGGCTGAAGAAACCTACGACCAGCAACGCTTTGAAGTGTTAAAAACGCTGCATGCTATCAAAAAGCATGAGGTTAAAGGTGGACAAGATCAACAAGCTCAAAAAGACGAACTAAATCATCAAACAACGGTAATAGCTAAGGTAAAGGGGTTTATGCAAGAGATTCAAGCACAAAAAACGAACGGGCACATCACGCCCACCGAAGCGAGCAAAGCGTTAAAAATAATGCACCAAGCGCTGCAAGGAGATGAAAAAGCAATAGTAAAATTTAAGGATCTACAGCAACATATGCAATTTGCTTCTCCTATTAAAAATCCGCGGCGCTTCTTCAGCGACGCTGCGAGTTTTTTGGGGGATACTCTGGGTGTTGCCGCAAAAAAATACCCTGCGACCACCGCTCTTGTGTTGGTGGGCACCGCTATAAACGCGGCCATAGCAGTGGTCGCTCCTTCACTGCTGCTACAGCTGGCGAGTAGTGTGGCCGTGGGCGCTGCTGCGGCCATTGGTTACGAAATCAAACAGGCGGCTAGCGTTGAACATAAAACTATTTCTGCAGCATCGCTGAGCGTGCTCACGTAATTTGATGGTGATTTTTTCACGATAATTGATGGATTA
>DAIOSQ010000033.1:0-18035 GCA_036752465.1 Legionellaceae bacterium
TTAATCCATCAATTATCGTGAAAAAATCACCATCAAATTACGTGAGCACGCTCAAATCGAGATGAGGGTTTAGATGATGAAAAAGGCGATGCCCCAAGTTGTCGTTGGGGTGTAAAAACGCGTCTTATTCAATCAGTCCGAGCCCACCCGCTGATGGCCAATACCACTTCAGAGACACTGCTTGATCAGGCTATGAATCAATTTATGCATGAACATTTTAATACACATATTCCGTTAGAAAAAATCAAAGACATACAGTTAATATGGGATAAAATGATTGATGGCAATAGTAGCAGTATTACAGAAGAGCAAATGGCATTAATCGTGCAATTGAACGTAACAGCTGAAGATCAGCAAGATTTTTTAACCAGTTTGCAACAAAAATATGAAACACAATGGGATGAGGATGCGACCAAATATATTCAAAAGCAATTTAATTTATCTACCATAACGCCAAATCATGTCATTAAATTTGGCAGCGTTTTTAACAATGTATTAGAACAATTATCGAAAAAGTTGGCGGAAAAATCCACTCCAGAAATCAGTGATCGTCAAGCGCTGCGCGATGCAAGGATAAAATTTTTTACGACACCAGCGCCTTTGGATGAAACTGCGTCTCAGAAAAAAGACCGGCCGGAGGGCGCGTCATTTTAGGGTGTGCAATTGCACCCCAGCACCTACGTACCTCGACCATATCGTTTTGAACGTATTATTCAGGACATCGGCGACTATTGTGAATACATCTTTCTATCTGATGAAGGTGGTGAAGGTCGGATACAATGCTTTGAACACTTACAGCCTGTTTTTCTACCGAATGGTGCAATAGAGAGTAAGCGTCTAATTAACTCCCTACTTCTCGGGCATAATGAGCTGAGATGAAAGAGAAGAGATCTTTGGGTGAGTGGTTTTGCTAAGCCATTCTTCGCAGTACAAAAATGGATCTCCCGATATAACCAAAAAACATGCAAGCATGAAAATTTCTTGATGGCTATTTGGGAATGATGTCTGAATAGCGTCTAACAGACCAATATTTTGTGCAATATTTTTAAATAGAGATTGGGCTCCAAATTCCAAAATGGAGGATTGCCGTATTTCATCCACCGTAAAAGTCTTGATGGGCGCGGATTTATCAAATTGAACGCTCGATCCCACCATCCGTGCCAAATAGTTAGCTTTATAGATTGGCTTATTGGTGGAAGGGTCAATTTTTCCGATAGAGACTCGTTTGTTGCGCGGCTTCCCGTCTTCATTACGATAGGAGACTGATTCGTAAAGATAAATTTTATCGCCAACTTTTTGGCGCACTATTTCAACTTTTTCTCAAGAAAATTTCTTTCTACCTGTTTCATCACCGCAAACCGCCCTGAAGGGGCGGATTGTGGTGAATGGTTACTATTTTTTTAACAACGGCACTCTGATTATGCGATCATTTTTTCTGTTGTATCTGTATTTTAACACTTTTTAACGATGGGGTGGAAACAGGTTCTTATTTCGGGCTCATCTTGTATTGGAAGAGACTTTCAGCGCGCGCGCATAGTAAGCGCTAGATTCTCTGTAGGCCAATAACTGGTTGCACCGGTAGCTCATCATCCTCAGCATGTCGCGTGTACGCTGGTGTATGCGCTGCGTTGCTGTTCGCCTGTTTGGCAGAGGATTCTGGGTTGAACCCAGGCGCTGTTTTGGTCAGCCATGGCATCATACACGCCATGATCGCACCAAAACTACTGCTGTGATCGCCCGCATCGGGGGACGCTGTGGCGTAAATCAACGGTTCTTGGGCAAAACAGTGCGTATTCCACATCACTAGGCTCGATTGTACAATCATCAGTAGCGCGCCAGCACCAGGATTGAGCGCTATACCTAAGGACAGCAAGAGCCCGCTGGCCGCAGCAATCACCAATAAGTTATAAACCAGACTGAACAGTAAATTTTGTTGCACATGCGCGAGCGTTTGTTTTGCCACTTCCAATGCTGTTACGATGGACAATAAAGAACTTTTAGCTGGGCAGATCACCACATCCGCGCTCTTGGCGGTTATTGGATCATGGCCACTGGACTGCACAGCTACACCAAAACCGCTTTGGCTTAACGCTGGCGCATCATTCCCGGCATCGCCTACCATACAGGTACTTTCAGCGCCTAACTGCCGTATTGTCGCAGCTTTATCGCGGCATCCCAGATATACGTCTTCTGATGCAATGTGCTGAAGTTCCTTTCGGTATGCTTCGACCGCGGCTTTATCTCGGTTACCGGTAATTAAACTAAGCTTATAACCCATATTTTTCAGAGCGCACAAACTCTTGACCGCGTCTTTGCGCACAGGTGCGCGCAACACCAGGGTACCAATATGTTGCCCATCTCTAGCCAGATAGAGCATGGTACTACTGGCATCCATGCTCGTGGCGTCCGCGATCGGATGAACCTCTATTTGGTTTTGCTGCAGTACTTGAACATCACCCATGAGATAGGCACTACCTGCAATAACCGCACGACGGCTATGGGTACTGCTGTCCACCTGCACTGCGAACCCACTACTTAACTCCGGCAGCGGAATGCGCTGTTCTTGCGCATACTGGTTGATCGTGTCGGCAATACTATCGTGCGCATCTCGCTCCAAAGCCAAAAAATAGCGAAACAACTCATGTGGCGCCAGGGTGGCGTCGTTGCAAATAATCTTATGGACTGAGCGTTTATCGGTCAACGTGCCAAATAGGTCAAAAGCGACTCTTGTGATGCGATTGGCTTTCTCCAAAGCCTCTGGATTCTTATATTTAATAGAAAATTGAGCATTGCTGGCTTTTTTCATACCCTCTCGCAATGCCAAAGAGGTGGTCATGCTCAAGGTACAAGGACAGGCCGAGACCAACACCGTCACCGCACATTGAATGGCCAAGGTGAAGGTATAAAAATAACCAACCAATCCTGCCGATAACAGCGCAATCACAATAATTGCTGGAATAAAAACTTGCAGCCAGCGATCTGCTTCAGCCTGCAACGGCCCTGATTGCGCCAACGCATGCTCCAATTCAGCATCTCTTTGAGCTAGGAAAGAATTTGCGACAGTCGCAGTTGCCCTAAAATGCATCGCTGGTGAACCGAGTTTTAAATAACTGCCCGCATTAATTGGTTCCTTTTCGGCAGCGCGGCACCACTCATCACCGCCATCAATCAAACTCGTTTGGATATAGCTTGCCCCACTACAACAGATACCATCGACCGGGATCGTACCCGACTGAAGCAAGAGCATATCCCCGACTTCGATGACATCTGGCCGAATACTCTCGATAGAACCATCCGCAGTGAATCGTTTCACTGTGGCAGGCACCCTATCTTGAAAACGCTTTTGCAAGCCTAAACTATGCCGCAAGCTTTGTTTAATACCCTCGCCAATATGTCGAAAACCAAAAATCATTAAACCCGCATCACACATCATCGGTAGACCCGGCACGACACAGCCAAGCAATGACACCACCATCGTGGTAGTGGCACTGACGACAAATAACGAATCCATCGTCAAGCGCCCTTCTTTAATAAAGGCAAAATACGCTTGTTTAAACGAGTTCATTCCCAGCATTGTTGTCAGCATGGCACTACACAGTGCTAGGGTTAGCATCACCCCTATCGGTAAGCTCATGAACTGACAAGCCAACATAGAGCCAAACCCAAACACCAGCCCAACAGATCCTTGGATCCAGTGAGACTTTAAGTGCCAAGTGTCAACCCAAGATTGCCACCAGTTGTCCCAAGTCAATGCGTGCTGGCTTGCAGCAGCATGGCTAGCAAACATATCCGCTGGCAACACCAACTGACAATCTAAACCTATTTGCTCGAAGTGAGCACAAATGGTCGCTGCAATGCGCTTCTGCAACGCTAGAAAATCTTCACGTTCATCATCTTCAATATCAAACGTAAGCTCTGGCGTATCTGAGGTAAAAATACCAGGATTCCGCAAGGTAAGTACTTGATCACTGAGGCCATCAGCAACCAGTGGCAACTGCTGCAGCGACCGCACATGGCCAGTGACACAGCAATCTCCGATCATATCAGAAAAAACAAATTTGAAATGGGTCGTACGCATGTTAAGTACTCTTGTCAGCTAAGCAGCAGCGCTGAAACTGCACGCCCATCCGCACGTGCACCAAGCCCAAGCCCAAGCCCAAGCGCAAGCGCAAGCTAATGATTAGACGTCAGCTTTACGAATCATCCCTGCCATTCGGTATGTTTTTAGTAAGCTTGCTTGGGTTTTTTGTGCATCGATTCGCGACGAAAATGGCCCTGCGATCACACGATACCAATACACGTTCATTTGTAACGAAGGCATAATTTTAACATCGAAACCTGCTATCAATAAACGAGCTCGCAGTTTTTCGGCTTCTGCGTTGCTTTTAAAGGCAGCGATCTGCAATATAAAAAAACCTTTACCCGTGGTCGATTTATCAAGTTTGGCCGCCACAGCAACAGCTGTCGGCATTGCGGACTCTGGCGGCGACGCGACTGGCTGGTTGGTGGCAAGCGTTGCGTCAGGTATGGATTGTATCTTTGAAGTCATTGGTGCCGGTGACGGCTGACTGGCTTTATCCAGTCCGGCTTCTGGCTGCACAGCGGCGGGGTTGGCTGAAGCGTGAGGATCATCCTGCGTCAATAACGTATAGAATTCTAATTTCGGTTTTTTGGGTGCATTCACGGACAAGCTGGTGGCCGGTGGCACGGCTTGTTGCTGCGTAAGATGCAAAGGTTGTAACCATGCGCTGAACATTCGCATATCCATAATATTTGCACAAAAATAGCCTAAAACCAAAGAAATCAGCACCAGGCCTATTTGTTTGAGTGAGCTGGCCGAACCTCGCTGTTTTTTATGATATGTTTTGTGCATCTTACATGGTCTCTGGGGCCGATACGCCCAATAATTGCAACCCATTAGCAAGAACCTGACGAACAGCAGCTAATAAACACAAACGCGCCAAACGTAACGGCTCCTGCTCACATAATAAAACTACCGCATTATAATAACTGTGCAACCCGTTTGCCAATTCTCTTAAGTAATAAGCAACCTGATGTGGTTCACGGTCATTAGCCGCCTGTGCAACGATTTCCGGATAGCGCACCAATAATAACAACAATGCTTCCTCATGCGGCGCTTCTAGCAATGCAACCTGTGATAACCCAGCTTGGACATCAAACGCATGACCACGCTCCGCCAATTGTCGAAATACGCTGCAAATTCTCGCATGCGCATATTGTATATAATACACTGGATTATCACTGGATTGCGATTTGGCCAAATCCAGATCAAAGTCCATATGTTGTTCTGGTTTGCGCATCACATAAAAAAATCTTGCCGCATCTTGCCCAACCTCTTCACGCAATTCACGCAAGGTGACAAAAGAACCGCTACGCGTGGACATTTGTACCCGCAAACCCTCACGATACAAAATAGCGAACTGTACCAGCAAAATTTGCAGCGCATGCTCATTTTGTCCCAATGCCTTGACGGCCGCAGTGATGCGCGGCACATAGCCGTGGTGATCTGCACCGAAAATATCAATCACGATGTCATAACCCCGGTTGTATTTAGCCCAATGATAGGCGACATCCGAAGCAAAATAAGTGGTCTGTTGATTGGATCGGATCAACACACGATCTTTTTCATCACCAAAAGTGGTGGCTTTGAACCATAACGCGCCATTGTGCTCATAGGTCAGCTTGGCTGCGGTCAACGCGTCAATACTGTTGGCAATCGAACCATCCGTCAATAGTTTTTGTTCCGAAAACCAATTATCAAACTGTACACCAAAGGCTTGTAAATCTTGTTTAATGTCATCCAAAACTGCATGCAGCGCTGCCTGGTGAAACATCTGAAAGCCAGTCTCTCCCAGACAACTTTTCGCCGCCGCAATCATGGCATCTATGTATACTTCTTTATCGCCACCCTGTGGCTCATCTGCCGGCAAATCAACGCTGATCACATACCAACTGTGGACAAACTCACGCCCATGGCTGTGCTGCAGCTGAGCAGCGATGGCAAATACATACTCACCACGATATGCATTGTTAGGGAAAACTACTGGCTCCTGCCATAACTCCAGATAACGCAACCACACACTGACTGCGAGGATATTCATCTGACGACCCGCATCATTCACATAATACTCACGGGTTACTTCGTAGCCTACCGTCTGCAACAGATTTGCCAACGAAGCACCAAAAGCAGCACCGCGCCCGTGTCCAACATGCAATGGCCCGGTAGGGTTGGCAGAAACAAACTCCAACAGCACTTTTTTGCCCTGCCCTGTTTGACTGCAGCCATACTGTCCCTTGCTCTCAAGAATGCAGGCGATAACTTGGTGGCGCGCATCAGCCTTGACAAAAAAATTAATAAACCCAGGCCCGGCTATTTCGATGCGCTCAATGGTGGGATGCGCTGGCATGACGTCGATCAAAAGCTGCGCTACCTGGCGTGGCGGTAACTGACTAGGTTTGGCCAGCACCATAGCAAGATTGCTCGCGTAATCCCCATGGGTAGCATCTTTGGTACGCTCCAATTTTGCGCTTGTCAGCTGCACATCCGGTAACAAGTGTTTGGCAACCAAAGCAGCCATTGCTTCCTGTAACAGTGATTCAATCATCAATTTCATAAAAACTATCGCTTATTTTTGACCGTCATGAAAAATAGCTTATTATGGTAGAAATCAAAGCTAAAATCCAATTGATTTCATCAGCACATGCATTATAGGATAGCCAATCCGGCCATACTCGAGGATTACGTGCTTTCTCAGTCTTGCGATTCACTCAAAGGTGTAGGTCCAGCGATTGCCACAAAACTTGGTAAATGCGGGATTCACACCATACAAGATTTACTCTTTCATCTGCCCTTTCGCTACCAGGACCGTACTCGCATCACCGCTATTCGTGACTTAAGGGCCCATGACTGGGCGGTGGTCGTGGGGAAAATTTGCAAAACCGAGATTCAATCAGGCAAACGTCCCTCTCTAACTTGCTACATCGAGGATACAACCGCCGTACTTAAACTGCGTTTCTTTCATTACAAACAACAACAAATCAAGCAATTAGTCACCGGCAATATGCTTCATTTGTTCGGTGAAACACGAGTATTTGCCAATCAACTCGAAATGATTCATCCTGAATATCACTTGCTTGAGCGCGACCAACCGCATCATGTGGAAGAAACGCTGACCCCAATATATGCGGCAACCGCGGGCTTAAGTCAAACTCGTTTGCGACAAATCATTCAACAGGCGATTGCGGCGGCAGCACAGACCTTAGAACAACTTGAATGGCTAAGCCAGCAGCAGTTAACTGAGTTCGCCCTCTATCCTTTAAAAGAAGCCATTCTGCAGATTCACCGTCCACCACCTGATATTTCAATCGAGGCGCTGCTCTCTGGCAATCATCCGGCCCTGAGAAGGTTGTGCTTTGATGAACTACTGGCGCATCAACTGAGTATGCAATTTGCTAAACAAGATCGTGCCCGTTTGCATGCCCCACCAATCCCAATGGAGCATGCGCTGCTCGACCAGTTTTTACAACAGTTGCCGTTCAGCTTAACCACGGCGCAGCAAAAGGTCTTGCATGATATTCAAACAGACTTGAACCAAGCTAGCCCTATGTTACGGTTAGTCCAAGGTGATGTCGGCTCAGGCAAGACAGTCGTCAGCGCCATTGCGGCGTTGCAAGTTATTAGCCAGGGCCATCAAGTAGCACTGATGGCACCAACTGAGTTATTAAGTGCACAACATTACCATACCATCAGCGCCTGGCTTGCCCCCTTCGCGATTCAGGTCCAACGTCTGACGGGTAACTTAAAAAGCAAGGAAAAAAAAGCAATTCTGCAAGCCTTGCAACAACATGAATGCCATTTGATTATTGGCACGCATGCCTTATTTCAAGAAGAAGTACTGTTTAAGCGATTGGGTCTCATTATCATTGACGAACAACATCGTTTTGGGGTCGAACAAAGATTGGCATTACAACAAAAAGGCCAACAAATCGATCATTTTCCTCATCAACTGCTGATGACGGCCACCCCAATTCCCAGAACTTTAGCCATGACCCAATTGGCACACATGGAATTGTCCACCATTGATGAATTGCCCCCAGGTCGCAGCCCAGTGATCACCACAATTCTAAATCAAGCCAAATATCAGCAAATTGTGGTTCGCCTGCAAGCTGCCATTCAGCAAGGGCGACAAGCATATTGGGTGTGCACCTTAATTGAAGACTCAGAAAAACTCCAGTGTATGGCAGCCGTCCAGCGAACGCAGGCGCTACAAGAGCTGCTGCCAAATCTCAATATTGGCTTATTGCATGGTCGATTATCCGCAGGTGACAAAGCAAACACCATGCTCGCATTTAAACAAGGGGCAATCCATGTGCTGGTGGCCACTACAGTGATTGAAGTAGGCGTGGACATACCCAATGCCAGTCTGATGATCATCGAAAATGCTGAGCGTTTAGGGCTATCACAATTGCATCAATTACGCGGTCGCGTCGGGCGAGGTTGTACGCAATCGCACTGTATTTTGCTATACCAAGCACCTTTATCAGCGCAAAGTGAAGCACGCTTGCGGACCATGCGTGCCACCCATGATGGCTTTGTGGTGGCCGAGAAAGATCTAGAATTACGTGGCCTAGGAGAAATTCTCGGCACCAAACAAACTGGATTTCGCCAATTTAAGATAGCCAACTTACCTCGAGACCAAGCTTTTATACCCATAGTTCAAGACATTGCCGCGCAGCTGGTGCGCCTCGATAAGCCTTTGGCTAAGTTAGTTACCAAGCGCTGGCTAGGTGAGTATGAGAACTTTTTATCGTCCTAACAGCCATACAAAACCACTTACCAATTGCTGCTTTCAATGGGTTATGGAGTATGTTATAATTTGTACAATTAACTTAGCGGAGGAGCTACCCATGGCAGAAAACAAAACCTTAAAACCACAAGGAGATGTGATCACTAAGGTAATCCCGCTCGCTGGTTCTAGTATTGCTTCTCAAACCATTGCGACCTCAGCGCATGCTGTAACCGATGACCAAGAGCACATGCAAGACGGAGAAAAATCCGGTGCACCTACGTCTACATTGGCACTAAGGCCCTACCATAGAATCATCAAACAAGCTGATGCCCAAAAAAAACCAGTTGATGAAGCCCAACATCAAGCCTGCGAAAATCAGAAAAAAATCACTCGTCAATACCGGCACATGATGATGTTTTTTAAGTCGTCCCAGTATCCCAAAATGGCCAAATCATTGCTGCCCTTAACTCCTCTCATGGAACAATTGTACAATTTGAGAAATGGGCGTCCATTGACATATGATGCTTTAAAAATGCTCTACCGCTATTACTCTCTTCGTGGGATGAATGTGCATGAAATAGACCGTCCAGCACTGGATAATCCAGCAACATGTCAACTGCGCCCGTACATGCAATAAATGTACGGTTGGCTCTTGCCAATGATGGCTAAGTCTTTTAAGATGACAATTCTGCAAAATAGCGCATAATCTACCAATGACAATAGAGAGTATGATGATCAATCAATCAGTGATTATTACCCTGGATACAGATGCCCTTTTGTTCAAGAAAATTGAACAAATTCATCAAGCAGGTTTTGCTGTAATTGAGATCAATTCTACTGAGCCTTCTTTATTACAGAAAGTGGTTCAAGATTTCCCGCATTTGCGTGTCGGTGCAGGCAATGTCATCAGTGTTGAGCAGTTAGAAGATTGCCAGAAAGCAGGTGTGGGTTTTGTCACCAGCCCCGGTTTTTTGCCAGCGATTGCACAAACTGCGCATGTATACCAAATGAACTACTTGCCTGGGATAGCCACAATATCTGAGGCCATGCATGCATGTCAGTTAAATTGTTTTTATGTACGTCCTTTTCCTAGTACGTTACCGTTTTGCTCACAACTGAATAAATACTTACCATTATTGCGCTTATTCCCTGCAGAAATAGAATGGGAAGAAGCCGAACACTACCTGAGCCTACCTTCTGTAGCGGCTGTCAGTATTCTGAACCCGGAAATCAAACAGCTCAGAGCACAAACCCAATTATTGGCCTCCGTCACAGTCTAATTCTGTGTGTGTTCACCGCGTCAACTGCAGCCAGCAACAGATCTGCGGCTACTTTTCTGCACGCCAACTCTGCAACACCAACAACATGGCAGCCACACATATTGCGCTGTCTGCCACATTAAAAATCGGCCAATAGTACTCATGATAATAAACTTGGATAAAATCTATCACATAACCCATGCGGATTCGATCCAACAGATTACCCACCGCGCCAGCTAAAATCATACTGACTGCGCATAATTGTATGGTCGCATCTGCTGACATGCGCACCAGCACAATCAACAGCCCCACACTCATGCCACACCCAAAAATAAGGAAGAACCAAGCATGCCAGACACCACTATCATGGAACAAACTAAAAGCTGCCCCGGTGTTAAAGGCAAGGGTTAAATTTAACATCGGCATCATGGGATTCGGCTGATATGGCAACAGATGGGTCACCGCCCAATATTTAGATAATTGATCGGCGGCTATAATCACTATACATAAAAACACCCAGGGCATTTTTTTCATGCAAATTTTCTCTGTTCATCGCGACCACTGATATTATCAACACATCTACCACAGAGATCAGGATGCGTTTGATTTTGACCAACATCAGCTGTGCGGTGCCAACAACGCGCGCATTTAGGATCCTCACTTGCTGCCACCACCACCACCATATCTGTGGTCAACTTAGGCAATAGCTCAGCAGGACACAGCTGCATAGGCAGCAGCTTTGCCTCAGAGGTAATTAGGATAAATCGTAACTCGTGATCAACAGCATGCAAACATTGATAAGCAGAACCTTGAGCATAGATAGTCACCGTTGCAGCCAAGCCTGAGCCAATCTCTCCACTCTGACGCTTCAGCTCCAGAGCCTTATTAACCTCATCACGAAGCATGCCCATCTGCTGCCAATCGTCCATATTGACGTCAGTTAGCTCAGGCCAAGCTTGATACCATTGCTCGGTGAAGATTGAAGCATCTTGTGGGTGAGCAGGTACATGTTGCCAAATCTCCTCTGCGGTAAACGATAGGACCGGCGCAAGCCAGCGAGTCAGTGCTTGTAGGATATGATACATTGCATTTTGACATGAGCGCCTAGCAACGCTGTGCTCTGGGGTAGTATATTGACGGTCTTTAATGACATCCAAATAAAAACTACCCATATCGATGGCACAGAAATTGTGAATTTTCTGATACATGGTATGAAAATGGTAAGTTTCATACGCAGCACAGATTTCATGTTGCAAGCTCTGCGCGCGCTTAACCGCCCACTTATCTAAAGCAACCCATTGTGCATCCGGCAACAGATGCTTATTTGGATCAAAGTCAAACAAGTTAGCCAGCAGAAAGCGCGCTGTGTTACGAATCCTGCGATAAGCATCCGCGGTGCGTTTGAAAATTTCTTCAGAAATACTCACTTCATTGCGGTAATCTCCCGAAGCTACCCAAAGTCGCAAAACATCTGCGCCATATTGTTGGATCACCTTTTCTAATTCGACATAATTGCCTTTTGACTTAGAGAGTTTTTTGCCATCAGCATCTACCGTATAGCCATGCGTCAAAACGGCATGATAGGGTGCCACGCCATCAATGGCCACCGCAGTTGTCAAAGAAGAGTTAAACCAGCCGCGATGTTGATCGGAGCCTTCTAAATACAGATCCGCTGGAAAATGCAAATCGGGGTTTTGCTGCAGCACACAATAATGAGTTACGCCGGAGTCAAACCAAACATCCAGGGTATCATTGATTTTTTCATAATCATGCGCATCCTCACCTAAGAAAGTCTCGATATCTAAATCAAACCAGGCATCAATACCTGCTGTTTCGATCAATTGCGCCACTTTTTCCATCAAGTTTACCGTATCTGGATGCAATTGTCTGGTTTGTTTATGTATGAATAATGACATAGGCGTACCCCAAGATCTCTGCCTGGAGATGCACCAATCAGGCCTGTTTGAAACCATTTTTTGAATGCGTGCCTTACCCCATTCTGGCATCCAAGTAACTTGATCAATGGCATGCAACAACATTTTTCTCAAGTCAGCATTGTCCATGGAGACAAACCATTGTGGTGTCGCTAAAAAAATCACGGGGGTTTTATGCCGCCAACAGTGCGGGTAGCTATGATGCAGTTTTTCATTGGCCAGCAATGTGCCACGCTCACGCAAAAGCTCAAGGATGCGCGCATTGGCTTTGAACACAGAAAGACCGCTCAGTAACGGCACATCAGCATCATAACAACCGTTAGACTTCACTGGATTGATCAGGGGTAGATCATAAACTTTCCCAACCAAATAATCATCAGGTCCATGCGCTGGTGCCGTATGCACACATCCTGTACCTGAATCTACGGTCACATGCTCACCCAGCACTGTCGGCACAACTTTATCATAAAATGGATGTTGTAGAGCTAAACGATCAAATACTTTGCCTTTTTCCTGACCTACTTCGGTGTAACCTGTCAATTGCAAGCGTGCTGCCACCGCCGCTACTAATTCAGTCGCGAGCAACATATACTGATGACCAAGATCCAAGAGTGTGTAGTTAATATCCGGATTCAGACACACCGCCTGATTGGCTGGCAAAGTCCAAGGAGTCGTGGTCCAGATTGGCACGATCAATGGTTTTTCCGGAAGAGATGCGTTGATGACATATAGCCATTGTGATGGATCTACTGCGTAAAATGCCACGTCAATCGAAGGTGACGCTTTGTCTTCGTATTCAACTTCAGCTTCAGCCAGTGCCGAGCCACAATCTACACACCAATGCACCGGTTTAAAGCCTTGTTGCAAGTGTCCATTCGCAACAATTTTTGATAAGGCGCGTACGACATTAGCCTCATATTGATAATCCATCGTCACATAAGGATATTGCCAATCACCAAACACACCGAGTCGCTTAAATTCGGTTCGTTGAATATTGATTTGACTTGTGGCATATTCTCGACACATCTCGCGAAAAGTACGCGCGGTGAGTTTATCGCCAATTTTACCTGCTTTTTTTTCCACATTGAGTTCAACAGGCAGACCATGACAGTCCCAACCAGGTACAAAGGGAGCATCATAACCGCTCATGGTTTTTGACTTGATAATGATATCTTTTAAAATTTTATTTAAAGCATGCCCACAATGTAAATGTCCATTCGCATAGGGTGGGCCATCATGTAACACAAAGCGCGGACAACCCCTTCTAGCTGCACGTATTTTTTGATAGATTTGCGAGGTCTGCCACTGATTGAGCGTTTCAGGCTCACGTGTGGGTAAACTCGCTTTCATTGGAAATAATGTATGCGGTAAATTTAATGTATCTTTATAGTTGGTCATAACAATCTCTTTCGCTTGGCAACTTGATGGATAACTACTCGCTCCGACAGCAGAAAACGCCTAACGTGCAGTCACCTTGATTTATACGATTCACCAAAGGCTAGGTTTGGCATATCATCTTGAATCGATTGAGCTTGTTGTATATCGAGCCTGATTTGAGTGACAAGATCATCTAGACAAGCAAATTTCTTTTCATTGCGCAGTTTATATAAAAAATCCACTTCTAACCACTCACCATATATAGTTTGGTTAAATTGAAACAAATGCACCTCAAGCGTAGCTTTGCCTCCGCCCAAAGTCGGTCGGCAACCCAAATTGGCGATGCCATGGCATAGTTCACCATTTTGGCGCCTTACCCTGACCGCAAATACCCCTGATAATGGCAAGACTTTGCGTCGGATATTCAAATTAGCGGTAGGTATACCTAAGGTACGGCCTATCCCACGGCCATGGACCACTCTGGCGCAGAAAAAAAAAGGCATACCTAATAATGGCAGCACAGCTGATAACTCGCCCATTTGTAATAAGCGACGAATCTGGGTAGAACTTACGCGCACATTATTATACAAGAACTGATTAAATAAATGCACCTCACAGCGCGTATCAGCTGCCAGTTTTGTTAGCAACTGACCATCACCAGCTCTGTGCTGCCCGAAACGAAAATCACTACCTACCAGCAAACACCTAGGATTAAAGCGATTTAACAGGGTATGGGCGAATGCCTCCGGCAACATAGCTGCCAACTGCGCATCAAATTTCAAGCACACCACATAATCGATATCAAATTGCCTCAATTTATGGATTTTTTCGCGGAGACCATACAACCTTGCAGGCGCTTGTAATTGCTGAAAGTACTCGGCAGGCTGTGGCTCAAACAAAAATACCACAGCGGGCAGTTGCCTGTGTTGTTTTTCTTCGCGCACACGTCTTAAAATCGCCTGGTGACCGATATGCACGCCGTCAAAGTTACCTATGGTTGCTACACAGCCTGCTTCGAACGGCAAATTTATATTAAATCCACGTAACAATTTCATACATGACACATCTGATCATCTGAGTTTTTTATCTAAGCAACCAATCAGCCAAGGCCAATCTAGTCCTTTTTATCCTGTGAGCGCACAATCAGCATGTCGCACTGTGCACCATGCAGTATGGCATTCGCAGTGGATCCTAACAGCAACGCCAGGCCATGTTTACCATGACTGCCCGTGACGATCAGATCAACTTTGTTTTCCTCAGCAACTCGTAGCACTTCGTTTTTGGTGGAACCAAATTCGAGGAAACGATGCGCTTCATCCACACCTAATTTCTCAGCTAAATTAGTTAACTCTTGTTCTGCTTGCTCTCTGATAGAAACCTCTACTTCCGCAAAGCCTGCAAATCCAGGATATGCATAAGCTGGAATCGGCTCAACCACATGCACCAGGAACAATTTGGCGTGATTTTCGTCAGCTATTTTCTTGGCTTTGTGCGCCGCTTTTATCCCAACTTCGTCAAAATCAGTTGCAAATAACACTTTCTTATACATTCCCCACTCCTTTGCAGCTTGCTTAAAAACTCAAAATTCACCATATATGTACTTCATGATGTTATTCGCAACTGCTTTCACAGTCAATTTATCCGTTTCAAAGCTGACATCTGCCAACTCCTCGTACAAATGTTCGCGTTCTTCACGCAATGACTCCAAACGACCTTCCAAATCGTCCGTTTGCAACAGAGGGCGTTTGGTATCTCGTTTGGTACGTTCAAATTGCTGCTGCAATGAGGTTTTTAAATAAATAACCGTCCCTCGGCCAGCCAGGGCATTCCGATTTTCTGGGGTCATAATCACACCACCGCCGGTAGCCAGGACTATATTCATTTTTTGCGTTAACTCATCGATGATTTTTTGCTCACGGCGTCTAAATCCATCCTCACCTTCAACGTCATAAATCCAAGAGATATCAGCACCAGAACGTTGCTCGATGACTTCATCCGAATCGTAAAACTCGAGTTTAAGCTCTTTTGCCAAAGTACGGCCTATTGTGCTTTTCCCCGCCCCCATAGGCCCTATGAGGAATATATTGCGTACTTTAACTATACTCATTTTTTATCATTTACCCCTTCGATTTTTCTATTTGTCTGGCTACTATCATCACCAATCCTCAACAGACCTTAGTCGGCATAGCTTAGTATATACCCATTCTACCTAAAGATACTGATTGGCTATAATAGTTTCATTACTATTATTTCTCAACAATTGTTGTGGCTGAATTATTCGTCATTATCCTAGGAGTGATGAAAATGAGCAACTCTTCATGCCTTATTTGTGTTTCATTTCGGCCGAAAAAATACTTAACCACGGGAACAGAGCCAATAAATGGCACTTTTTCGGTCGATTTAGCACTGTTTTGTTTTAAAATGCCGCCCAAGACAATCGTTTGCCCATGGTTGACCAGGACTTTGGTTTGAATCAATTTTGTTACAATGATTGGTACACCTTGCACCCGCCGGCCTGAGTCTGTGTCATGGTTAATAACCAAATCCATGAGCAGTTTACCATTGGGCGTGATTTGCGGTGTGACTTTTAGGCTCAAGACCGCTTTTTTGAACGACACAGCCGTTGCTCCACTTAAGGTTGATTCCTGATATGGAATGTCTTCACCCGATTCAATGATCGCTTGTTGTTGATTGGTGGTGATTAACCTAGGACTCGCGATCACATGGGCTCGACCTTCACGTTCAAGTGCTGACAATTCTATATCAAGAGATACATGACTGCCGAGCTCTCTAAGGGCAAAGGCAGTAGATGCCGGTGAGCCGACCAGTGGCAAAGCGGCTAAATCTAAATTAAGGCGATCCTTAAGCGCAACAGCACCTGAAGTAGTGGCGTTTTCTAATTGACTGGTAGCCGCTAGTGTCCCACTGAGATCAGGTATTCGGGTGACGCCCCAACGTACTCCAAAATCTTTGGCACAATCTTCGTTCATATTAACAATCCGTGCCTCGATCTCAACTTGCTGCGTCGGTATATCTAGTTGCTGGATCAGTGCGTGCAATTCGTTTAGATGCTGTGGTTTATCTCGCAATAACAAACTATTGGTGCGCACATCGACACTGACAGAGCCTGCCGCCGATAGTAAGCTATTGGCACTGTCTTTTAAGATCAGCGCAATATCAGCTGCTTTGGCATACTTAAGCGCAATTAATAATGAATGAATTGGCATACGTTTTTCTAGCAGTTGATGCGCTTGCCATTGAGCTTGAGCACGTTGTTGAATAGTTGCAGCATCATCAATCAGTAAAATATTACCGATATGTTGTTGTGCAAGTCCGGTTGTCGTGAGGATAGTTTGTAACGCCTGTGCCCACGGCACATCGCGCAAACTCATAGAAATCTTGCCATGAACTGCTTCGCTCATAACCAAGTTGGTACTAATATACTCTGCCATCATTTGTAATATGGTCCTGACTTCAATATCCTGAAAATCGAGTGAAATCAATTTTTGTACCTGTGAGACAGGCTTACTGTCGATAGTTTTTTTGGCGGATTGTATGTTTGCAATCACTTTATTTTTTATTTGAAAAGGACTCAGCAACAGCTCAGCATACACAGCATGGGGCCAAGCGCTGGTCACCACTATCGACCCAACCAGCAGCTGAATTAATTTCGCTCTCATAGCATCTCTCATCTACTGTAAACATCAACCAATACGCGCACTTTTAAAACTTCTTGTGTAGAATTTTCTTGCCATAGACGCTGCATATCTAGGGTTTGCCAATATATATAAGGACAAACTTGTGTAATCTTTGTTAAAAATGCTATCACGTGTGCGTACTCCCCCAAAAAAACAATCTGCATAGGACGAATGCGGTACTCTGTGCTCACCACTTCCGACATAGGGATCATAGAAATCAAGGTTAATTGTTGTGCCGAGGCCAGGGTAGAGATTTTTGTAAGTATCGTTGTTGTTTGCTTGGCTTGGGGCAAATGTTGCAGCAAAGATTGGTGTTGCGCGACCATGCGCTTGTTCTTAACAAATATACGCTGTTTCTGCGCCATCAAACGTTGCAAATTTTGATATTGATCAACCAAAGCAGCATATTCCACCTGCAAGATATGCTTTTGGTGGACCCATGGTAAAATCCAAGCCGTATAAAGCACGCTGTTGCACAGACATAGCCAAAAGCATTGTAAAAAAACTGCTTGCCAACGTGGCTTATGCGTTATCATGACTAAGCTGTCCGTCGTGATGATCTTTACCCAATCCCAGGGTAATCTTAAGATTGAATGCCTGTTGCCGCAGAGCATTCATTTTGACGTGGAGTAAGCCGACTGCACGAATACATGGATGCGCATTCAACACATGGAGCAAATGGCTTATTGGTTGACTAGACTCTGCATATCCAGCGCAATATATATGCTCTGCTTGAGTGCGCAGATGGGTAAGACAAATACCATCCCCAAACCATTCGGGCAAATCCCGCAACAACTGCAATAAACTATGTTGCAGCAACAGCAACTGCTCAAAACGCGCCACCCGCTGCGCCATATCGTTATATTGCTGGTTGAGGTCTAGCAACTCTTGCGTCGTAACCTGTAATGAGTTTAATCTCTGCTTGACTACACGCTGATTGCCCTGCAATTGCTGAAT
>DAIOSQ010000034.1:0-17944 GCA_036752465.1 Legionellaceae bacterium
AGCGATTTAAGCGAGTTGCTTATCAGCCTAGATGTTGAAAAATGTCGGATTATTTGTGATGTCATGCGGGATAGGTTGCCTGCCATCATAACATCAGGTTATGGTTTTGGTGTGGCATTAAGAAAGCTTCGCGTAGAGCAGCGTAGGGTTGTATTTGATGCCATGCGGGATAGATTGCCTGTTATTATAAAATCAGCTTGGAATTTTAGTGAGGCATTAAGTTATCTTAGCGCGGAGCAGTGTGGGGTTGTGATGAATACAATGCGCGCTAGGTTGCCTGATATTATAACATCAGCTAGGGATTTTTTTGTAGCATTACGATATTTTAGCCCTGAGCAGCGTACGGTTGTATTCGATGCAATGCGTGATACGTTGCCTGCCATGATACAAAATTACGCCGACTTATATGTATTAGAAATGATGACTCATGAACAAAGCGCGTGGCTGTATCATAAAATTAAAATTAGGTTGCCGTATTTTCCGGATGAAATCCCCCCTGAGCTGTTTGATACGATACATGATGCTATACCTGAGGCTGAGAAGGCGGCTTATTGTGCGCTTCCTTATTTAATGGGGTACTTAGAGAGGGTGACGCACAACAAAGCCTTAAGCCAAGCCTTTGCATCAGCCTTGATGAGCCAGGATTCTGCTGTTATTTTCGATCAACTGGCGCGAGTCCTGCAAGAGCCAAACGTGATATCAAAAGACCCCCTGCTGTCTGAGCTTGACCCTCTGTGGACGGCCAGAATTGAACAGGCGCTGGAGGCGCACTTAAGTGCCGCAACGAGTAACCAAGAGAGCATGGCAGGCGTGAAAGCATCTAGTAACAATACCGTTGTGCGATCTGGGCAAAACGAAGAGATGAGACGGGCCAGGTTAAAATTTTACCAACAGCAGCCCAATAGATCCTCCGCTGGTGTGCCTGAAGGTTCATCAACAGATAAAACACATGATAAATCCCCCAGATGAATTCCCCTATTAAACAGGTAAGATTGTCTTTTTGCCATAAAAAAAACACATAGATTGAAATATGTTCTTAGTAGTGCTATTATTGGCACATTTGACGATTTTAAGTATTTAATGGGGACTGGTGATGAAAGCAGCGAGGGAATATTTTGATGATAAAATCCTTATAATTAAACAGCTTGGTATAGCTGAAGTTTGTGCTCAAATACGCGGCTCTATCCTCTCTTATGTTCGCAATGAACGCTATGCTTACCGTGGTTGGTTTAGCGAAGAGAAGCTCATAGAATATATACGCGCAAAAAAATCAATATCATCGGCTTTGCAGCAACGACAAGAACCAGAGATCAGCGAACAACAAATAATTTACGATACCCCAACCTCCGTCGTCATTATTTACGATGTTTTAGAAACAGTGGCATCGGTAAGTCAGACCATTGGCCATCTTGAAGAGTTTTTAGTCATCGATGCTGTCGGTAGCAAGCAATCAATCGGTGGGTTGATATGGTTATTGTTAAATGACGTTGACATGATTTATGAGCGCTTGAGCAATTTAAATCATATGCCTGACAGCATGCATTTGGTGATATCGCCGTTGTTGGATAAGTTGCAACTCCTCAAACAAAGAACGCTGCAATATAAAGCGCGCACAACACAACTAACCGGTCAGGTTATTCAGAAAAACCAGTTTATGGCAAAGCTGACTATGCCCAAAAATTTATCTGCATTCTTAAACCGTGTTATCGCCTTATGTCCCGACATGCTGCGGGAATTGACCGAATTAGTTGAAAAGGGTGACCTCAAAATTGATTTTGATCCACTTAGCCAAAAGATTACTACATTAGAAGAAGACTTATTTGGATGGGAACACCACATTGAAACCGGTAAACTATACTTCCTTGAAAATCTTAGAGGCTTGGGCAATTTAGCATTATTGATATATCCAGAGATTGAGAAGATACTGCGCGCGGCGAAAGACTTGAGTGCAAGCAGTCGTACACAAGCAATGTCTGCTTATACTAAACTCAAAGATGAAATACTGGTGCAATTACATGCGGAGCTTGAGCAATTAGAGGAAAATATTGGTTTAGAACTCAATGTGTTAACCGCACCATTTGTACTGCGCGCACAGCAGCTGCTTGGAGCCCTGCATCCAAAGTTAGAGGACTTAAACGCATTATCCGTTGACCTTTCTGAAAGAGTAAACCAATTCGAGCACCCTGTATCCAATAGTCTGGGTATCCCGATGCCACTGATTACAGCCATAGAGGCAACAGTAGAGTGGTGCCTTGGGTTTCTGCTCGGCAGGTCTCAAGCTGCAACAACAAGAACAAGTAATCTAGCGATAGTAGCGACAGCTGATTCAGCAAGATATTTGCCTAATTTACGTGCGTATCGATTAAGCCGCTATGCCGCATTAGACGAATCCAGCAGCCTTAGCCGTGAACAAAGCGCGCGAAATTTTTTTGCAATTCTTAAGCGTTGTCATGCGCAGGCTGGGAAGCTGTCCATACAATCGTTACCTCAAAGCATGAAAACTGAGTTAACAGATGCTTATCAAGCTATTCAAGTCGATTTTGCGCAAAAATTTCCAAAATTAGATGTTGATATTGTCACAGCATTAATGCATAGCCAACAAGATGCGTTTGTACGTCAACAAGCCGTCTCGTGGATTGGTACGCCTGATCTTGCAGCATTGGCACCGTATGTTTTTCTTGCTTGGATGATTGCATGGCCCGATGGGTTTGCCCCCTATGTCTTGAATTTTTTCGCCCTTGTCGCAGTCTGCGTAGTCATCACAACCTATACTGCTGATCGTTGCGATCAGTTTCAACACGTCCTAGATTGTGAACATGATCTCATCACGCAGTTCAAGCAACAAGTGGCTGAGAATAAATTCAAACAAAAACTTATTCTCAGAAGGGTGGAGCTGGAGCGCGAATGCGACTCAGATCAAGCGCGTGAGTTCCTCTGCAGGGTGGAGCTGGAGCGCGAATGCGACTCAGATCAAGCGGGTGAGTTCCTCTGCAGAGATCTGTTGCCCGAGACTTCATCACTTCAGATACCAGAACATACGCACGATCACAGCGGAGCTGAGCATCCGCAGCGACAGCCACTAAGACCCTTAGGCGCAAATTTAGAGTATCAAACTACTTTATGGGGCAAACTCAAAATATTAAAATTTTCACAAAAAATCACGGCTTTTGAACAAAACCATTTATATCCAAAGATAAGTAAACTGTTCACACCAGCAGATATAGAGTCTGTTTTTTATACAAATAACTCATCTCTAAAGTCAAGAACATCTTTGCCATTCAGCAGATTTCATGACAAAGAACGACATGTACAACTTTATAAAAACTTACTAAATGCATTGTTTTACTTGAAAAAGTGTCTGGTGGAACTTGAAAAAGTAGACGATTTGGGAGAACCTGCTGCCTGGAATTTTTTAGGCAGAGGCGCGGTTGTTTTTAGCATCTTATGGCCAATTTTGAATGATGGTATCCAGGGCTATTATTATATTACCCAGGTTATGAATGAGCCGTTGCTCCGTGACATTGTCAGAACAGGCCTGTCTGCTATCATCAGTGAATTAGCATCTGTATTGCCTTTTCTTCCAAAACCTATTTATGATATTGCTGCAACTGGTTTGTCTGCTGCGTTGCCTTTTCTTCCAGAGTGTACTGTGGGCGATGCCGCTGTCCCGCTTGTCGATATCCATCAACAACAAGCTGCCACAGATGGCTATGTTGTCAATCAATCAGCTCATGCAATCTCATCACTTTTACTGAAACTAAAAAGCGCACACGCAGCGCTCATGAGACCACTAGGGGTCGATCAGACTGATGCTCTTGCGCAGCCTCAGAGTATTACCGAAATGGCCGAAGATACTATCAAGCAGTTTTTTGAGACGCTACGTGTTGAGGTCCTTACATTAGTTTTTGAGCAAAAATCGCGCACAGATGAGCCCAAGAGGGCACTAGATCTAGCGAGCGTTTTTATGGGGTATATGCAGGACTATGTGATGCGACCAGAAGCTTTTATTAGCTTTACACAAGAATTTGCCAGAAAACAACAAGACATTCCATTTTATCAACGAGATTACTCTGTAAGTGCGGATGCTTTGTGGTTATTCGATCATATCATATTGATTTTACAAAAGGCACTGACGAAAATAGCCGTTAACACGTCCGAAGAATTTATGCAAAATATTCAATTTTTTTACGATCTTGTTACCTACAAATTATTGACCCAGGCAGATGATTTAGAGCTTAAGCTAGGGTTGCAACCAGGTACCATCAGTAGCAAGTTGCAGGAAAATCTTGATGTTTACTTTGATACGAAACGAAAGCAATATAGCAAGGATGGAAAATATAGAATACAAGCCTTGTCTAATCAGAATGTGTTTGTCCTCAGAAACCAGCGTATTAAACAAAAAGAGCAAGAATTGATTGCTAAAGCCGCTGCACATAAAGAGCAAGAATTGATTGCTAAAGCCGCTGCACATAAAGAGAAAAAATTGATTACTAAAGCCGCTGCACATAATACCTGGATACCACCTAAAGCCGGTATGGCTTTCAAGGATCTGTACTCGCTGCGAAAAGAATTAGAAAATGTATATAAGCATCGCTATGCCGAGAAAGTGTCACAAACATTAAACCAGGAAGCCAGAGCCGATGTGCAGCCATTGCCTACTTCGGCTTTGATGGATAAGCACAAGTTGCGAAAAGAATTAGAAAGTGTGCTTAGAAACGGTGTCGCCGCTATATATACGGACAGTGGCTGTTTGGATGATCTAGGTGAGGTTCCACTGACACAGTTTGATTGTTTTTTTGCTTGCTATAGGCAATTACAGCCTTTATTATGTCAATATGACAGCACCTTTGATAACAGATCATTTTTGGAAAAACTAGACAGAAACAGACCCAGCCAATTCATCGCCGCCATTAACCAAATATTAAACATCAAAAAAGATATTAAACAATGGTGGACAGCACAATCACAGCATGCAGAGCGACAAGCTCAACGTTGCCGTGAACTGGCTGATTGCATTAAGCAAACCCAACAAAAGAATCGCAAGGATATGCTGATAAGAGTAATTTTGGAAGAAGTGTTGCAAAATAAATTCGCAGATTCTCTTGGTTCATCTGTATCACTGCTGCAAGAATTAATGGTTGCAACAGAGCAAGCTGAATTGTTGCGATATATGATGCTGAATCAGGACGCACTTGCAATGTCCATAAGCGATTTAGACATCAATTATGTATCTCCAATCTTGGATAATCCAGAAAGACCTTGGAGATTAATTATCAGCCTTCTCGAACAAATACGTGACATAGAAGGACCACTTAACCAATTTTTTTGTGCTATAGCTTCGTGTGATATAGAAGACAAGAAACGTGAATATCGTTTTGAAATCATGCCACAAAGCAAGGGTCATGGATTTTTAACCATGTTTAGAAAAAAAGCGGTTTATCATGACCATCAGGTTATTTATTTGCAATATGATACGTTAAATAAGTGCCTGAAATATCGTTTAATAACAGATCCGGGTAATAAGTTGATAGAAACCGCTATTCCTTCAAAAGTGCTCGATGTTAGCGACATTTGTGAACGAAGCAATTTGACAGCTAAAACCCTTGAAACTCTTATCAGGGCAAAGTCAGTCACTTTATTGGAAATAATCGAAAAAAACAAACACATATCAGGTGTTAAAAATCCCTGTCTATTGCAAGCAAGAACATGGATAAAAAGTATCGGGGTAAACGAACTAAAAGATCTGCTTATGGAGATGTTAGAGAAGGACGATCACAATACTTGGGCTTGTCGGATAGACAGCATACGGACCATACACACCGAAATGCTGGAGTCTTATCACACGAGACTATCTATATATGAGAAGCTAATCAAGATGTTTGATCTTCTTAATGATCTAAAAACGTACTATATAAATAAGCAAAGAAACGTGGCAAGCTGTATGACGTTAGATTTAGAATGTCACGCTGAGGTTTGCGAAGAGGAGTCGAAAACAGATTTTTCTATGAAATCTCGCGGTCAAGAGGCGGGGGGGGGCATTGGTGCTAACTGCGTTCATCATGAGAGTGCCAGAGGTAAAAAACCCTCATCAGACTTAGTTGACATACTAAATTTTATTGAAGATTTGCAACAAATTTTGGGTGAGCAAGATAGCTCTGTAGTTAATCCTTCACTTAAGTTCCATACCGCCATTATGGGTAAATGTAATTTGGTGGGAAAGATAAGCATGGAATGTCCTAATGACATTATGAAGAAGATTACCGCTCTTAACGCCAGCCTTTTAGAGCAGTACCATAGCATAGGCATTAGGGACCGATGTAACATGATTTGAGCGCGTTTTTTATCCTGAACCCGCGGTTGTGATGGTGGTTTTTATATGATCTACTTGGCTATTCGGTTAATTTAATCTGGAATGAGCAAGAAATTTCCCAAGTAAAGCTAAAGCGGCATTTTTTCCTGTGGATTCTGATGGATTAAAATCCATGGATACAGCAAACTCAATATCCGGATTGTGTGCACTTAATGATGTTTGACTAAAAACCGGCCTCAACTTTTCAATAACGATGTCCATGGCAACTTCATCGATTGCAAGAAAGTGTTGTTTTTGGTTTTTTTATTGACGATTTTGTGTAAATTTAGTCCTTGCTTTTTTCGGGATCTGTTTTAAGTTGTGCGAACGCTTGTACCACTACCGGTGGGACAAACTGTTGAATATTGCCATCCAAGCGCGCTATTTCTCGCACCAAGCTGGAAGATAAAAACATACATGATTCTGCAGGTGTTAAAAACAAAGTTTCAATTTCCGGGGATAAACGGCGATTCATGCCAGCCAATTGAAATTCATATTCAAAATCAGAGGCGGCACGCAGGCCTCTAACAATCACCCCAGCTTGTTGCTCTTTGGCAAAGTGCACGAGTAAACTATCAAAACCCTTGACTTCAACATTGCTTAAATGCTGAACAGACTCTGTGACCATGGCAATGCGTGTTGCCAGTGAGAAAAACGGCCGTTTGCTGGCATTGCTGGCAATTGCAACCACAACCCCAGCAAAGAGATGCGCGGTGCGTGTGATGATATCCATATGACCATTGGTCAGCGGATCGAAAGTACCAGGATAAATTGCTTTTTGCCTCATAGATATTTCAGTTTGTGCTTCCATCAAATCAGTCTAATATATCGTGATCAAAAAAACCAGTAACCCCGTATTTAGTATGGCATAGCTAAGGGTTATGCCGGATATTCCGCCAATATACACGCCATAATTGCAGCAGATACAAGATTAGCCAGCAGCAGACAACATACAAACAAGCGTAACTTAGGGATGCATGCACGTCAGATAACTCACTAAATAAACATTGGGTTATGACATATCGCAGTTTGCTGAGACAGCCGTTGGCCATAGTCACTGTGATACTGGCTTGAATTTTTAAACCCAATACATGCAACATGTATATTAAAAGAGCGTTTCGACCAAAAGGCAGCAAAAATCTACTGCCGACAGTGACTTGCTTGATTTCAATCAAGGCGTATAAACATGCGTATATCAAGTAAGCCAAACCGCCAGTCCAGAGGACGTAAGAGCTGGTCCATAAAGATTTATTCAGGGGTAAGAAAAAATGCCACAGCCAACCGAGGATACACAAACATACACCATCGCGCATAATCTGCTGTGCCAGGTGTGTTTTATCGCCCCGCATCATCAGGTTGTAGCCTAGGTGATTGCCCAATAAAGCAGTTGCTATTGCCGGCAAAGTACTTAACAAGCCCTCTGGTTCTAAGGTGTTTTGATACATGTGGGCTGGGGTCAATACCAGGATGTCAATATACTGTACGATGTTTTGGTTGCTGCTGGGGCTTGCGGGATAGCCACCTAGATAAAACAGCAGCCAATAAGCTAACAGTATCAGCAAGATGATCATAAGCTGGGTGCGCTGGCCAGTCGTTAAAAATAAGCATGCACTGGCGCAGTAACAAATGGCGATGCGTTGTAGCACACCACATATTCGCAGCGAAGCAAGTGCGGTGTGGTGCGGAAAGATATTCAGTAACAAGCCCAGCAAAAATAAGTAAACTGTGCGTTTGAATATGACGCCATACAACTGTTGCTGAGAAAAGCCGCGACTGTTAAGCTGGGTCAGTGATAAGACGGTAGCTATGCCCATTATCACGATAAACATAGGAAAGATTACATCAGCAAGGGTACAACCGTTCCAGCGTGAATGTGCCAGCCAACGGTATGTAACCTCATAGCCAGGGCTATTGACCAGGATCATCATGACGATGGTGAGCCCACGAAAAATATCCAGCGAATAGAGCCGTGGAATAATTGCGGTATTTTGCTGGCAGTGATGGTCAGACATGTCTTTTCCTGTCCTGGTGTGTGCATTGTCTAGCAGTTGCTGTTGTGCTAACGCGCATTCTACCTAAAAATCTTAGATCTTTGCTATGGCAGTTGACTGAAGAATCTGCCCAAGATGTCTGCAACATACACTGCTGTGCTTGGCGGCTGCAACGATCTGGCGTTGGAAGATCCACCAAATATCGCCATACTTGGGGCTAGCTAGCGTCATGCGTGTTTTGCTTGAATTGAGTCTGAGTAATCTGGCAATATGAAGTTCTGGTTTGGAGGATGCAATAAATGAGAATATTAGTCGCAGTTAAGCGTGTGGTTGATCCGTATGTGAAAATTCGTGTCAAAGGCGATCACAGTGCCGTGGATATTGCAGGATGCAAAATGGTGTTAAATCCATTTGATGAAATTGCTCTAGAAGAAGCGATACGGCTTAAAGAACAAAATATAGCCAGTGAAGTTGTGGTCGTCAGCATTGGCCCCGCAATTTGTCAAGAAACCTTGCGACAGGCGCTGGCCTTAGGTGCGTGTCGAGCTATTTTAGTGCAAACGGAACACTTCACCACACTTACCAGTCTCGATATTGCCAAAATTCTCAAAGCCATAGTGTTGGCAGAAACACCGCAACTGGTGCTGCTGGGCAAGCAAAGCATAGATGGTGACAATAATCAAACCCCGCAAATGCTGGCAGGTTTATTGGCTTGGCCACAAGCAACCTATGCCTCTTGCATTAAGTACGCGGCGCCAACGATCGAGGTGACGCGTGAAATAGATGGTGGCCTGGAAACGTTGCAATTATCCTTGCCGGCGGTAATTAGTGCCGATTTGCGTTTGAATACGCCTCGCTATGTGACGTTACCGAATATCATGAAAGCTAAACAAAAGCCATTGCAAATCATGGCATTGGATAGCCTGGGTTTGAACTTGACCCCACATCAAGAACTGCTGAGTGTGCGGGCACCGGCGCCAAGGGGGGGGGGTGAAATGCTAGATTCGGTGACCAGTTTGCTAGAAAAACTCAAACATGAGGTACAACTGCCGTGTCTGACAGGGGGATGAGATGCAAACGTTAATTTTGGTTGAGCATGATGGCCTAGCCATTAAAGCAAATATTCGGCAATTGATTACTTGCGCCTCTTTGCTGCAATTACCGATAACATTATTAGTGGTTGGTTTTCAGTGTGCCGCAGTTGCGGCGCAGGCAGCTAAATTGCCAAACGTGCAAACCGTATTGTGGGTAGATGATGAGGCCTATGCCCATTCTTTAGCCGAAAATATCAGCGCGCTGATTGTTGAACTAGCGACAGGATATAGTTATGTCTTGGCTGCGGCCAGTACGTTTGGTAAAAATATATTGCCAAGAGTGGCAGCACTGTTAGATGTGGTCCAGATCTCTGACGTGACCCAAGTGATTGATCACGAAACTTTTGAGCATCCCATTTACGCCGGCAATGCTATTGCAACCGTGCGAGTATTGGATGCCATCAAAGTGCTAACTGTTCGTAGCAGTGCGTTTGCTGCCTGTCTAGGTGAACAAGTACCCTGTGCGATTGACCCGCTGGTGAAAGTCTATCCGGCGCAAAGCCGCTTGCTTTCGCATCAATTGTCGCAGTCCTTAAGACCTGATTTAAGTACCGCGAAAGCAGTGGTCGCTGGCGGGCGAGGGTTACAAAATGCCGAAAATTTTCAATTAATTTATCAATTGGCTGACCGATTAGGTGCCGCGGTCGGTGCGTCGCGTGCTGCTGTAGATGCTGGTTTTGTTTCCAACGATTATCAGGTGGGACAAACAGGTAAAGTCGTGGCACCAGAGCTCTACATTGCGGTGGGTATTTCGGGTGCGGTGCAACATCTTGCGGGGATGAAAGATTCTAAAGTGATTGTCGCGATCAATAAAGATCCTGACGCGCCTATTTTCCAA
The DNA here is from genome assembly GCA_036752465.1 of Legionellaceae bacterium. Classification (GTDB taxonomy): domain Bacteria; phylum Pseudomonadota; class Gammaproteobacteria; order Legionellales; family Legionellaceae; genus DAIOSQ01. The sequence goes on from DAIOSQ010000034.1 coordinate 10,273, forward strand.
ATTGCAACATATGGTCTGGTAGGTGATTTATTTGTCATATTGCCAGAGATCATGGCTAAAATAACACCATCTGATGGTTGAGTGCATAGCCAGCAACGCCCATAGTTGGTGTATCTGTAGGAGAAGCGCACCTCGCAAAAAAATGTCCCTAGGGCAGGGCAAGTATGCTGTTTCATCTAGGTATGGTGCGCTTTTGCAGCGCTTATGCGCATAAAATGCACTCAAATGTGGCTGTGCAGCAAGATTCTGGCATAAAACGAGAGCCGTTATAACCAATAGGAGAGTCATATCGTGTTAATTGGTGTACCTAAAGAAATAAAGTCGCAAGAAAGCCGAGTTGGGCTGGTGCCATACAGTGTGCGTGAGCTGATTCGTGCAGGTGCGCAGGTTATTGTTGAGAACAATGCCGGTTTGGGCATTGGCATGGAAAATACACATTATCAGCAAGCGGGTGCAGAGATCGTTGACACAGCCGAGGAGCTCTTTAGCAGAGCTGAATTGATCATCAAAGTGAAAGAGCCTCAACCCGAAGAATGTCGTCGCTTAAAAGCCGGACAAACTATTTTTACCTATTTGCATCTAGCGCCGGACCCGCTCCAAACACGCTTGCTGGTTGAATCAGGCGTCACAGCAATCGCTTATGAAACGGTGACGCAAGCGGGAGGGGGGTTGCCGTTGTTGGCACCTATGTCACAAGTGGCGGGTTGTATGTCAATCCAGGCGGGCGCCCATTGTCTTGAAACCGCGCAAGGTGGTTCGGGGATATTATTAGGGGGTGTGCCTGGTGTGTCCTCAGCGCATGTGCTGGTTATCGGGGGTGGTGCTGGTGGCACCCAAGCCATCCGTAAGGCGATTGGTTTAGAAGCGCGAGTGACTGTGCTAGAAAAATCGCTGCTACGCCTTAATGAATTAGATATGCTGTTTGGCTCAAAACTCAACACAGTGTATTCTACTGGAGAAGCACTGGAACAGTATGTGCAGGATGCTGACTTGGTAGTCGGTGCAATTTTGGTTCCTGGAGCTGCGACACCGAAATTAATTTCCCGCCATATGCTGCAAACGATGCGATCCGGTTCTGTGGTGGTTGATATGGCGATTGATCAGGGTGGTTGTTTAGATACCAGCAAAGCGACCACACATCAGGCGCCAACCTATGTAGAGGAAGGTATCGTGCACTATTGTGTGGCTAATATGCCTGGGGCCGTGCCAAGAACTTCGACCTTTGCCTTGAATAATGCAACGCTGCCTTTTATTGTTAGCCTGGTTAGCAAAGGTGTGAAGCAAGCATTGTTAAGCGACCCACATCTGTTAGAAGGCTTAAATATTCATCAAGGAAAAGTAACGTATCAAGCAGTAGCCAGTGCATTGAATTATCCTTATACCCCGGCTAAGCAAGCCCTATAACGGATTTCGCTCCCCCATTCATCTGCTACCGCGCCAACAAGCGTGGTACGCCCACCCATTTCGCGTGCTTAATCTGTTTAAATATGATAAAATGATCTAAATTTACACATTTACGCTTTATATATTTCAAGCAAAAGCTGTATTTTGGCATGCTTTTTGAGGAGAACTTATGCAAACCAAAGCGACTCCCTTTGCCAGCGCGGTAAGCCAGCCGGCTGTTGTTATTCCGGAAGTAGCGACTACACAGCAAGCAGCTTTAGTCAACATCAAAACCATTGTTTTTGCTGGCGGTGGCGCCAAAGGGGTTGGTATGCCTGGTACTTATTTGGCATTGCAAACCGCCGGCATTTGGCCGCAAATTGAAGTGATTGCAGGCAGTTCTGTTGGCTCAATTTCAGCGGCGATTTTCGCAGTTAGTCCCAGTTTAGCCCGCTTACAAAATTTGTTATTGGATCGCAACCTGTTGGAAGTCTTTGGGATGCGTCATCTGAAAATGCGTCTCAATATGAGCACTGAACCGATAGAGCGCTTTTTGAATGATCATTTTTTGTTTGCTATCAAAGACCACCTGGCACAACATCATGCTGATCTGCTGAGCGAGTCACAAGCACAGGATTTGACAGCAACAGATTGTCAGACACAGCAGTTAGCGAGTCAAAATCTTTGTGCAGCACTGTTAGCCTTGTACGATAACTGTGGAGAGGCTAATTATGCGGTCACTTTTAGGGATTTGGCTCAGTTGCATCAAAAATACCCAAGTACTTTCAAAAAACTTATCGTAACCTCGGTTTCTTTTGCCAATCAGCAAAATCAATTACACCTATACAATGAGCTAAAAACTCCAGATTATTCTGTTGCTAGAGCCTGCGCTGCTTCATCCGCTCTCCCGTTGGTGTTCGCGCCTGTTCTCATCAATGGGGTTGAGCATAAAGATGGGTGTTGTGAAGAACTTCTGCCTACCGAATATTTTGAGGATGATTCAGAGCAGCAGCGAGCGAGTCGCTTATTATTTGTATTTGGAGATGGCCCATCCAACGTAGGTCCGATATGGAAAAATGCGATGCATGGACTGCCAAATGCGTCCATTACATGGCTAGCTAGCCAAACAGAGATACAGCATCACCCGCGAGCGAGCAGAGAAAATGATTTACAAATTTATGTTTGGATAGACTCTACGGAAGCTAACGTACATTATTTAATACGCGCAACCGCTATCAGTGATATAGAAAATCAGCTGACGTTTGCCGAATTGGGCATAAGCGAAACACCTGATGCGCTTACTGCCGCCCGTTTTAAAGCTTACCACAATGCATTCTATACAAAACTGGCACTCAATGATCACATACCTAGTGTATTAAGTGAGTTCTCCATGACTCGACTCCTACCTTTGGTTGGGGGACTGGTACGAAAATTGCTTGGGGTTAACCTGGATGCGCATGGCATATTTGAGACCACCAGTCAGCGCATAAAAAATTTATACCCCTTCAACACCATTAGGTTGCACAATACGATATCAGTGAATGGATTTGAACAAGCAGAGCAATTAAAGCACATTGTGACAGCGCTTTATTATTTGGATACCATGAACCACCTGGCGCTTTATAACATGTCCGAACAGGTAGATGAGAGTTTCTATGTAGCTATTTTGCAAAACTATTTATCGTATTATCAGACCTATCTGTGCGCAACAGGCGTGGCTGAGGACGCTTATTTGGTTAGATATAGCTCTGAGAAAGAACATCCGAGATTTTTGTATGAGGCGATTAAAGACGATGCCAGTATGGATCATAGCTCACCCAGAGCCTTTTGCCTTGCCTTGGCAGTTGAGCAACAGCTTGGGATGAAGGATGATGCAGCGGTTCTTAACGCCATCAATACCAGGGTAAGTGCGGGTAAAGTGTCCCGAAAATGGTTCGGCAGAACACAAGGTCATGTTTTTATTATGCAGAACCAACTGGCAACTACGTCCATTAACATCCTCCCAGCCAGCGAGAATGATCAATTAATTTGTAAAATGTAGTCTTTATGGTACATAGCATGCCCGTTGGGATTAAGGATCTCTTAAGTTTGTTGGTGTACAGTATGTCTAAAATACGCAGTTGCCATCTACTGCGCTTGCGACGATGGCAACTGCGTTTTTCAGGATTATCAGCACGGTATAAGGGTTATTTTTTATGACAATATCATATGCGGCAAAAGTTAATCAATCTTATGGAAAATTTTTCCAGGGTTGTCAAAAGTTCGCGGTCTTGCCATATGTGCTTACGTTTAATTGCGTATATGATATGTTTAAATCAGACAATGAAACTGAATATCTTTATGGCCCACTTTGCGCTGTGTTTGCCTGCATGGCGTTAACGCTTTGTCCCGTATTGCCATCTTTAACAACCATTACTTTGCAGTTATCTTTGGCAGCATTTTTAACCGGCATTATGTTATACCCGTTTATATATGTGTTTGCTGCCGCTATCGATGTTATATCGGATACGTTTTATTCTACGTGTGGTGGTTTTTAAAATAAACTCTCCTGATCTGCCGCCTGCAGGTTGTTAACTGCGGGGTTATTGCTAGCTGATTCGATCGCTATATCATCTGCGCTAGGTACATCTTGTTGTCTGAAAAACTCCACCATGTTGTTGGCTTGATTTTCTTTGGCCAGTAGCCCTGTGGTGGGGTTTATTTGAACTGCTACAATATTTTTCGGTTGTGGCATGTCTTCCACCGGAATATCTTTGAGCGCGATTTTCATAAACTCAATCCAGGTTGGCAACGCCAAGGTCGCAGCATATTCGTGTAAGGGATGAGGCGTATCATAACCAATCCAGACGGTGGCTACCAAGTTGGGGGTATACCCAGCAAACCAGGCATCTACTTGCTCATTGGTGGTGCCGGTTTTGCCTGCCAGGTCAGGGCGTTGCAAGCTTTTGGCTGCTTGAGCTGTGCCGTTTTGGATGACCCCAAGCAAGGCAGAATTAATTAAAAAAGCTGTTTCACTGTCCACGACTCTAGGCGCCAGAAGATTGGGTTTTTGTGCACCATCCTGTTTATCAGCGGCGATTGCTGGATTTGCCTGCAATAGGGTATGGCCGTCACTATCGGTGATATGGTGAATGAGGTAAGGCTCTATTTTAAAACCGCCATTCGCCAACACCGCATAAGCACGCGTTAACTCCATAGGGCTGGCCGACAGGCTGCCTAGGGCTAAGGAAAGTGTACGTGGTAAGCTGGATTTTTTGAAGCCAAATCGGCTGGCATAGTCAATGGCATAATCAATGCCAATGTCATCCAGGATACGAATAGACACAAGATTTCTGGAACGAACCAACGCATCTTTCAAACGGGTTGGACCATTGAATTTTAGATTGTCGTTGCGTGGCCTCCAGCCGTTTTCTTGGGTAGGATCATCAACGACAATGGGTGCATCATTGATTAACGTTGCCAGGGTATAACCTTTATTTAAAGCGGCCGCATAGATGAATGGTTTGAAACTTGAACCAGGTTGCCTAGCAGATTGTGTCACGCGGTTAAATTTGCTTTTTTCAAAATTGAAGCCGCCTACTAATGCTTCAACTGCACCATTTTTCGGATTTAAGGCCAGCAGTGCGCCCTCAGCAAGCGGCAGTTGGGTTAGCTGCCATTGATGTTGTTGGTACCGTAGATATATGACATCCCCCACGCTAAGAATCTGCGTCGCGTGTTGTGGTGCACGTCCCACCCAACCGTTTTTGAGCGCCGGGCGTGCCCAAGCTAACCCTTCCCACGGTATCGTGATTTTTTGCTGTTTCATGGCAACCTGCGCGGTTTTATCGGTGACCGCTAACACGACGCCAGGCTGGAGATCACTCACCGTAGGATAATGCGCAAACACTTTGGCTAATTGGTTCTGCATGGATGGATTGCGCAGATCTATAGCGGTATGCGCCACAGGTCCTCTATAACCATGCCGTTGCTCATAAGAGAGCAAGTGATTTTCAATGATGCGATTCGCATGTATTTGTAAATTGCTTTGTATGGTGGTGTATACATTAAAGCCCCTGGTGTACGCACTCGGACCAAAGTGCTCAACCATGGACTGACGGATCATTTCAGCAAGATAAGGCGCGCTAACCTTGATTTCGGTGCCATGATAATAAGCCGTGTTAGGCTCATGAATGGCCGCTGTATATTGCGCTCTGGTGATGTAACTTTCTTCAAAAAGTCGCTCCAATACATGGTCGCGACGCTTGATGGCGGCATGTGGATTGACAATAGGGTTTTGGGTTGACGGAGCTTGTGGCAATCCGGCAATCATTGCCAGCTGCGCCAAACTCAATTCTTTGAGTGTTTTGCCGTAGTAGATTTGTGCAGCTGCGCCGACGCCATAAGCGCGGTTGCCAAGATAAATTTTGTTGAGATAAAGTTCGAGTATTTTTTCCTTACTTAATTGACGATCAATCTTAATGGCCAACATGATCTCATTGAACTTACGTAAGAAAGTCTTTTTTCTATTTAAGAAGAAATTACGGGCAACCTGCATGGTGATGGTACTACCGCCTTGCGACTTAGTACCTGTTTTTATCATGCGCATTGTGGCACGTGCCAAGCCAAAAACATCGACCCCAGGGTGATCAAAAAAACGTTGATCTTCGGTCGCCAATACCGCATGTACCAGCGTTTGCGGAATTTCTTCATACGTCAGAGGAATCCGCCTTTTTTCGCCATATTCTTGGATTAGTAGGCCATCTTGACTATAAATTCGCAAGGGCACTTGTAATTTGACAGTATTCAGCGAGTCGATATTGGGTAATTCACTCTCTAAATAAATATAAAAAAATGCGCAGATAACCAACAGCAAAAAAACAAAACTTAGTATGGCCCATAAGCATTTGCGCAACATCAGTGACATGGTAAATCTCAGCAGGAAGGGGGTAGAATATGTACCTATTGTACCTGTAGATTGTAGTTTTTTACTATCCATCACAACAAGTAAAAACCATCATTGTACCCAAGATTGCCTAATAAAACCAGTCTAAGATCATTCTAGATGACAAATACGCCAATCCCCATAAAAAATAACCTGAGAAATCCGTTTACTTTTACTGGCGTTCAGCTATTATCTCCGCGTGCTGAAATGGAATCAGCATCCAATCCAATCGACATCGCCTAAGGAGAGCCTCGTGTTTCATTTAATCCCCTCTAAAAACCAGACTGTGTTGGGTATAGACGTATCTGACCGAGCCATACGAGTTGTACAAATATCATCTGTGGTTGAGCGCAGCCAGACCCAATATTATCTGGAGCATTATGCTGAGGTTGTATTGCCGGCCCAGTTGGTGTTTTCGGCCGCACAAAGCATGCTTGAGTTACAGCAGCAGGCTGTGCGCCAATTATTTGCCGGACTACCTTTGCCATATGATAAAATTGTGATGGCGCTTCCTATGCGAGATGTGCGCTGCAAGACCTTACATTTGCATGCTGGCCTTAGCGAGAGCGATTTAGCAGCTTTGGTGCGTATGGAGGTATTAAAAGAAAGCAGAGGTCAACATCACTTGTTTTTTGATTATAAAGTGCTAGGAGCTTCTTTGGATGATCTCGAAAAATTAGAAGTTCAAGTGGTGATGGCGGATGCTGAAGTTGTTCAGCAACGACTTCATGTGATGCAGCCTCTACAAACTAAAGTTGATGTTTTGGAGATCGAGTGTTATACCCTAGCACGGATGTTACCCTGGATGGCCACATCATCTGAATTGGTGTTAAACCATTATCTGATGGTGGTTAATTTGGATAAAACCAGGATTGAAGTTGCTATATTTTGTAATATAGGGCCGATTTTTTCTCACGATCAGCGCTTAATCGCGGATGAACATCAACCTGAGGCCTATCAGGCAGCCGTGTTAGCACAAGTTAAAAACGCGCTACAATTTTTTACCTTAAGTCACTTGCCGGTGAGGATTGATAATATTTTCCTTATCGGTACCTGGGTGTGGGATGAATCTGCAGCGCTTTTTGAGCAACAGTTGGCCATCCCCACGCAAACTGCCAATCCTTTTGTCCATTTGCATCGTGCGCAAGGCCTCAATCAAAGCAAACTACCTGAGGATGCTCCTAAATTTGTGCTGGCTACTGGGTTGGCTATGAGAGTTGCTGAGTCAGTGCATTGAATATCAATCTGTTACCTTGGCGCGAAGCCATGCGCAAGCGCTGGTGGTGCTCTAATTTATATTGGGCAACAGCACTGGCCTTGTTATCTTTGCTGATTGCTTGTGACTGCCGTCAACGCTTGGTATTC
>DAIOSQ010000035.1:0-17617 GCA_036752465.1 Legionellaceae bacterium
AGAGAACATTGCTGGCGTTGCAAGACGGTACGGGTTAAGTAGCGAGTCAGCCATGCGCTTTGAACGAGGCGTTGACCCAAAAATACAACAAGTTGCACTGGAACGCGCCAGCAAACTCCTGCTTGATATAGTGGGTGGTCAAGCTGGTCCTCTGACAGCTTTTGACGCAGGCCCTATTCCGGACAAAAGTATAATGTTTCGGCCAAGCATGGTGGAAAAATTAACTGGCGTTAGCCTACCACTGTCAGATATGCGCGCCATGCTCGAAGGATTGAGCTGTCATGTTGCATCTGCAACCACAGGGCATTGGTTAGTTGAGGTACCATCACATCGTTTCGATCTAGTAGGGGAAGTTGACCTGATCGAGGAGATTACCCGATTATATGGGTATCACAATATTGAAGCGCAACCCTATAGTGCAAATATTCAGCGTGGGCACCACCATGCCAGTGAACGAATTGCAGATAATATAGCCCAATTTTTATGTGCCAACGGGTATCACGAAACAGTAAGTTATAGTTTTGTCGATCCGGAATTACAAACGGTACTTTACCCGGGCAAACATGCGTTATCATTGCTGAACCCAATTTCGAGCGAGTTGTCTGAGATGCGTCTTGGCTTGTGGCCAGGCTTGTTGGCCTCAATGCTGCATAACATGCATCGACAGCAAACCAAAATTCAGCTATTTGAAATGGGGGTTATATTTGAAAAAATCGATAATGAGGTCATTGAACGGCCGGCTATTGCTGGGTTATTGGTTGGTGAAACTGGGGCAATGAGCTGGAACGAGCCGACACGCAGCTATGATTTTTATGACATGGCGGGTGACTTACAGTCATTATTCCACTCACTTTTTGCACGCAAGGTCACGTTTGTTAAGGACCAGCATAGTGCGCTACATCCAGGAAAATCAGCGAGGCTGTGCTTTGAAGATAAGCGCATGGGCTGGGTCGGAGTGTTGCACCCTAAAATAGCTAGCGCCCTTGATGTCGGCAGTGAAGTGATGGTATTTGAATTGTATATCGATGCTCTGCCTACTGCAATGAAGGTTCAGTACCAGGCGATATCAAAATATCCACAAATTCGCCGTGACTTGTCACTATTGGTTGATGAAAGAGCCACGGCACATGATATTGAACGCGTGGTCAGGCAAGCACTTGAACTTAATTTATTGAAAGACTTTAGTGTGTTTGATGTTTATACTGGCGCAGGTATTCCGGCAGGTAAAAAAAGTATTGCTATCGCCTTGACGTTGCAAAATGAAAATCGCACACTAACTGATAGTGAGATTAATGTAACAATGGATATCATTATCGCACAGCTGGACAAGGAATTATCTATAAAAATCAGGGAGTAATGGTGAACGCATTAAGCAAAGCAAGCATGAGGCAGTCATTGTGTCAGAATTTCGGGCTAAACAAACCGGATGCTAAGCTGCTCGTTGAATTGTTCTTTGATGAAATTCGCAATGCGCTGATCGAAGGAAAGCATGTTAAACTGTCTGGATTTGGTAACTATGTTTTGCGAGATAAGTCAGCTCGCCCCGGAAGAAATCCGAGGACAGGCGAAGAAGTGGTGGTTAATGCCCGTAGGGTGGTAACATTCAAGCCTGGATTAAAGCTAAAAGTAAAAATAGATTCACAAATAAAAGATTGAGTTATAAAAATATATGCAAATGATGCTTGTGAATTCTGCTGATTTTGGTTAAAATCGGCGGTCCATGAGAGGATTGATTACTAAATTTGGGCGGTACGGAGTTTATTTAATGAATACATTTAGTGCAAAACCACATGAAGTCAAGCGTGACTGGTATGTGATTGATGCCAACGGCAAAGTTTTAGGACGAGTAGCAACTGAAATAGCCCGGCGGTTACGAGGGAAACACAAAGCGGAATACACACCACACGTTGATACAGGTGATTATATTGTTGTAATTAATGCAGAAAAAATTACAGTGACTGGCCGTAAGTTTAGCGATAAAAACTACTACAGGCATACAGGATTCCCTGGTGGAATAAAAGAAATTTCATTTGCTAAATTGCAACAAAAGCATCCAGAACGTATTATTGAGCTTGCCGTAAAAGGTATGTTGCCTAAAAACCCATTAGGTCGCGATATGTACCGCAAGTTAAAAGTATACGTTGGTGACGAGCACCCTCATACAGCGCAACAACCCAAGCAACTAGAGATTGAGGAATAAGTATTATGGCGCAAACTCAGCAGTTCTATGGCACAGGGCGAAGAAAAAGTTCTTCGGCACGTGTGTTTATAAAGCCAGGTCAAGGCAAGATTACTATCAATCAGCGTTCAGTAGAAGAGTATTTCGGTCGAGAAACGTCTTGCATGATTATTAGGCAGCCTCTTGAGACAGTTGATGTACTAACTAAATTTGACATTTATGCGACCGTCGTAGGAGGCGGTATATCTGGCCAAGCCGGTGCAGTTCGTTTGGGAATTGCACGAGCACTGGTTGCATATGATGAACAAGGCCAACTTGAAGGTTCTGAACCTAACCCTAATTCTTTCCGAAGAAAATTACGCGCTCGCGCGCTGCTGACTCGTGATTCAAGAAGAGTTGAGCGTAAGAAAGTTGGTCTGCACAAAGCCAGACGTGCCACACAATATTCCAAACGGTAATAATTTTTTTAAACCCTGCGTAAAGCGGGGTTTTTTTTATACCAGCGAACATATTATACAAAAAATATGGTAGAATACAGCTGTTGATACGAAAGGTATGTTGACAAGTTGGGAAAAACCATTCATCTCTGTATGGCTTCAGTCACATATGTAGTCATATGACAATTAAGAAACATACGAGACGCAACTATTCGGCAAGATTTTTTTCCAATATGCGTTCAAACATAACTTGTCTCCAAGTTGAAGAATGCTGTCACTGGCTGTACACAGAGCTTTCTTGTCTTGGAGTTATCAGTTAAAATTTTGAGACAATTTTGCATACTGACTTGATCAGTTGCAAACATCGCTTGAAATCTTAAAGAGGAGATGGAATGGCTATTGTAACAAAGCGCACAATCATGTCTATGTATTCTGACCATGATGATGTTTATAGTCATCAGGCAAGAATAGTTTTAGCGGAAAAAGGGGTTAATGTAGATATTATAACCTCTAAAGTTGGTGAGCCAGTTGCCGAATTGCTTACTATCAATCCATATGGAACCGTGCCGACATTGATAGACCGTGAGTTGGTGCTTTATGAAGCTCGAATTATTATGGAGTATCTGGACGAACGATTTCCTCACCCGCCATTAATGCCCGTTTACCCAGTGGCACGCGCTGAAACTCGTAAAATGCTACATCGTATTGAGCACGACTGGTATAGTTTGTTTCTAACCTTATTACGCCCTCCCATGCAGGGTGCTGAAGAAGCGCGTGAACAGTTTTGCGAAAGCTTAGTGAGTTTGGAACCATTGTTCTTAGATAAACCATTCTTTTTGAGTGAAGAATTTTCCTTATTAGATTGCGCCTTAGCTCCATTGTTATGGCGTTTGCCGCAAGCACAAATCAAGCTTCCAAATGAAGCAAAAGGTATTGAGTCGTACATGCAGCGTATTTTCATGCGTGATGCGTTTCAAGCCAGTTTAACCGATGTGGAAAGACAAATAAGGGCCGCATAATGACGATCGCGATGACTTCTAACAGACCTTATCTGATCCGCGCTATGTATGACTGGATCGTAGATAATGATCTTACGCCGTACCTTCTGGTCAATACCGATTGTACGGGCGTAGAAGTTCCAGAAGAGCATGTCAGCGGAGGTCGTATTATCCTCAATATTTCGCCGAAGGCGAGTCGAGGGTTGCATCTTAATCATGATAGCATTATTTTTAGTACGCGATTTTCTGGCAAAACGACACAAATTGTTCTGGTGCCTCAAGCAGTTCTAGCCATTTATGCCAAAGAAAATGGCCGCGGGATGGAGTTTGGAGAAGCGTACGATGACGAGTCGACAACTGCTGCTCGCGCCACACCAGCCAAAGCGTCACCCAAAAAGCCTTTTCTTAAATTGGTCGAGTAGAGAAAATCTTGCAACGTTATAAAATCCTTGATCTGCCTGATGACATGGCAACGCAAAAATTAGGTCATGTGCTGGCAAAAACTATATCTGCTCCATGCACTGTATTGCTATATGGTGAAATTGGCGCTGGTAAAACCACCCTGGTGCGAGCAATATTGCAAGCAATGGGTGTGTGTGGGCCGGTCAAAAGTCCGACATTCTCCATTGTTGAGACTTATGCAATCGCTAACGTAATGGCGCATCATTTCGATTTGTATCGTATATCTGATGCTGCAGAATTAGATTATATTGGTTTTAGAGATTATTTTAATCCGTATTCACTGTGCTTCATCGAGTGGCCAGAGCGAATAGCCAACTTGATATCCCCCGCGCATTTAGAAATTCATTTGAAGCACACACCTGTGGGCCGTGAGGCTTTGATTAAAGTATTGGATCCCTATATAGTGCACGCTGTTTAATGTGGGTATGTTTGTTGTTGGCGTCGTATAGTGATTCGGGTTATTCTTGAGAAGATATGATACGAGCAAGCATTTTTTATATATTAATCGCCTGGTCATCGACCATTAATGCAACTAATTTGACCAATATTACTATTAAACAACAAAGTAGCGATGTAGCGATAGAATGTTATTTATCTGCGCCTGCGACGTACCGAGCATTTACACTTAAGAATCCTGATCGAGCTGTTTTAGATATCTACAATACTCGCCTAAACACTCATATTGATAACCCTTTGGCCAGTGGGCTGTTGCAAGATGTGCGAGCGGGTACCATCAGCCCAAACACATTGCGCTTGGTTTTTGATACGGCAAAGCCAGTTATTATTCGGCATCGATCCGCTGGCGAGAAACACAACTATTTGATTTTTTTAGAATTAAGGTCCAAGCAGCATAACCAAACGCACACTCTGCTCCCTAAGAATAAAGACACCCGCAAAACCGATGGTTCATCCAACTCATCAGTCGTGCATAATAATATCGATAAACCCCAATACCAATCTAGACTTCAGCGCAACTTAAGAGATGTGATTGTGGTCATAGATCCTGGGCACGGCGGTAAAGATCCAGGCGCTATTGGAATACAAAAGCATACTGAAAAGGAGGTTGTTTTAGATATAGCCTTAAAGTTAAAACGTTACATTGACAATCAACCTGGCATGCGAGCATTCTTGACGCGTGATGGCGATTTTTATTTGGGTTTGCGCGAGCGATTGCAAGTTGCAAGAATACGGCACGCAGATGTATTTATTGCTATACATGCTGACGCTTTTATTAACCAACATTCGCATGGTGCATCGGTATTCGCCCTATCGCAGCGCGGAGCGACTAGCGAAGCTGCCCGCTGGTTAGCAGAAAAAGAAAACTATTCTGAATTAGGGGGGGTTAATTTATCAGGGTTAGATGATAACAATGGGATGATAAGAACGGTATTGCTTGATTTGTCACAAACTGCGACTATTCAAGCTGGGCTGCAAATGGGTGGCTACATCCTACAATACCTTGGTGGTGTGACTAAACTACACAATGTTAGAGTGGAACAGGCGCGCTTTGTGGTGCTTAAGTCACCGGATATTGCCTCGGTGCTCATCGAAACAGGCTTTATTTCAAATCCTCTTGAAGCGCGTAATTTAAGCAATCCAATCTATCAAGCAAGAGTAGCACGTGCCATTTATGAGGGAATTCACCGGTATTTTTTTGAGCACCCCATTCAAGGTACACGTTTAGCCACCACGATAACCCAAGAGTCGAATGCTGCCAAACTTAGCCAACAACATGCTTGGTTTTCTCGGTTTTAGCCATGCAGCGCATATCGCCACGAATACAGACATTAAGCCCAACCGTGGCGAATCAAATCGCCGCGGGAGAAGTTATTGAGCGACCAGCTTCGGTAGTCAAAGAATTGTTAGAAAACGCGCTAGATTCCGGGGCACAGGCCGTGCATGTGGACATTCATATGGGTGGTTTTAACTATATCAAAGTTAGCGATAATGGCCATGGGATTATCGCTGAAGACTTACCCTTGGCGATAGCAGCGCACGCCACCAGCAAAATTTCAAAACTCAGTGATCTTGGCGCACTGAAAAGTTTAGGTTTTCGCGGTGAAGCACTGGCCAGCATAGCTTCGGTCGCTAAAATCACTATCTGCTCAAAACCTTTGGCGAGTCAAGAGGCCATGTTACTCGAGAAAATTGATGAGTCGATCAACCTAACGCGTGCGGTCCGAAGCCAGGGCACAACCATTGAGGTGCGTGATCTATTTTATAATGCCCCGGTGCGAAAAAAGTTCTTGAAATCGGTACGTATGGAATTTTTGGCCATTGAGGCCGTTGTCAGAAGGTTGGCACTGTGTTCTCCAGAGATTGCCTTTAGTCTTAAGCATAATGATAAAAACATTTTGCTGTTACAGCCGGCATTATGTGAACAGACCCAATTGGCACGTATCCGACAATTAATGGGCAAGGCTTTTGTTGATGCGGCGGTAGCGATTGACACATTGCGTGCAGGCATGCATTTACACGGGTTTTTGGCACAATCTTCTTATATGCGCAGCCAAAATGATAAACAGTGGATTTATGTGAATCAACGGATGATCAAGGATAAATTGATCCAACATGCCATAAAACAAGCCTATGAGCATGTGTTGTATCCTGGCAGATATCCAGCCTGTTTACTGTATCTATCCTTACCTGCGGACGAAGTGGATGTGAATGTTCATCCCACCAAACATGAAGTCCGATTTCAGCAACCTAGGTTGGTGCATGATTTTATTGTGCATGCACTTAAGAATCAACTTGGCTCCAAAGCTGAAACACCGTTGCTAATGCCTGTGCCTGAGGTCAAGAGGCCTTTAGGTCACCACGCTACAGGTTCGGCATATGAGGTCTTGCGCGCGGAACAAAATTACCTGATCCTTTCTGGCCGCCACATCCTGTATCAGCAGCATGGTAAGTACTATCTGGTCGATGCACAAGCCATTTATCATCAATCGTTGTTTGCAAAATTGTGGCCTATGCCAAAACCGCTGCCATCTCGTCCGGTACTTGTGCCCATTGCAATAGCTGCAGCCAAGGTTGCTGCGCCTATCCTAACCATGCTTAACCAGCTAGGCGTTGAGCTGCAGCTGCGACCAGATGGCGCGTATCAAGTCGTCAGAATCCCTATGATGTTGCAAGCATTAGACATTCAACTGCTGTTACGTACCATACAAGATTTTCAGCCGAGTAAGGTTACAGACCAGGATTTATTGCAAGCCATGGTGGCTGCGTTGCGCTTTGATCTGCGTTATCTAGCAGAAGATGATAAGTCTTGGTTGCAGGCCTGCATCACCACGTTACCTCTGCAGGAAGAGAATAATCATTGCTGGATTACGTTGAATGAATCTGCTTGTCAGAGACTATTCGATGAATAACATAGTTTTTTGTTTAATAGGGCCTACCGCAGCAGGTAAAACTGCCTTGGCAGAGCAACTGTACCAAACGTTACCGGTTGAAATCATTAGTGTTGATTCTGCACTTATATATCGCGGTATGGATATAGGTACAGCTAAGCCAACAAGCATTGAACTCATGCGTACGCCGCATCATTTGGTCAATATTCGAGATCCTTATGATACGTATTCTGTCAAGGAGTTTTGTGATGATGCTAGCCGTCTTTGCTGCGAGATCATAGCGCGGCAGCGTATACCGCTTCTGGTTGGTGGTACCATGTTGTATTTTAATGCCATCCAAGAGGGTTTATCTGACCTTCCGGAAGCCTGCCCGTCCATTAGACAAGCATTACAAGAAGAGTTGCAACAACAGGGTCTAACTTATTTGTACGCAAAACTACAAGCAGTGGATCCCACCGCAGCCGCGCGGATACATCCACATGATTCACAAAGAATACAACGCGCGCTAGAGGTATATTTGCTGACTGGTAGGCCATTATCAGAGCATTTTAAGCACAAACAGTGCACCGACTTATTGTTTGTGAATTTGCTGTTAATCCCTAAACAACGGCAGTGGTTGCATGATAGAATTGCAAAGCGATTTGGACATATGATCCAATCAGGTTTGATTGAGGAGGTTGAGGGCTTAATCGCTCAGTGGCATCTGAACACTACTTTCCCTGCGATGCGTGCGGTAGGATATCGACAAGTATATGATTATCTACAAGGAACATTAGTATATGATGAGCTCTTGCCAAAAGGAATTGCCGCAACAAGACAATTAGCCAAAAGACAGCTAACTTGGCTACGGCACTGGAAAGATGGGTATATTATAGAGTGTGATCAAGATCACGATCATATGTTGCAAATGGTCCACAAAATTATTAAGGAGAGTTATAATGCATGAACATCCTGAAAAAATTGCATGTTCTGAAAAAACACATACAATTCATCCAAAAGATTTACCACTTTCTTGTCCCATGGATGGTATGACATTATGGAATGCGCACCCTAAGGTATACTTGCCCATCGAAAATTCTGGAGCAGAAACTTGTCCATATTGCGGTACAAAATATATTTTAGCTAATGATTAAAACGCTATGTATTGTTCGGTTATCAGCGTTGGGCGATGTACTGATGTTGGTGCCGTTGGTTAGAACAATCCAAACGCACTCTCCACATACCGCTATTACTTGGGTTATTTCTGAGCCGGCATATGATTTAGTCAAGGGGCTGGAGGGGGTAGAGTTTATTATTATTAAAAAACCGCAATTCTTGATTGATTACTGGCGATTTCGACAGCTCATCAAGCGACGCAAATTTGATGTATTGTTGGCGACACAGGCCAGTCTGCGCGCCAACTTACTGTATCCATTGATTCCGGCTGTCAGAAAAATTGGTTACGATCGATTAAGGGCAAAAGATGCTCATTTATGGTTTGTCTATGAATCGATACAGTCCGGGCGGGATCACACGTTGGATGGTTTTTTGCGGTTTGCCCATGCGATTGGCCTAGACAAGCCAGTTATTCGCTGGGATTTGCCGATATTGGAGAAGGATCGGCAATGGGCCTGTAAACAACTAACTCAATTCAAAGGTAAAATCATATTAATTAATCCTGCAGCCAGTAAGCCAGAACGCAGTTGGTTGGTAGAGGGTTATGTCGCAGTCATTCAGTATCTACAATCCCACTATCAAGCAGAAGTGATTTTAATTGGCGGGCCGGGCGCCTATGATAAACAACTCGGTGAGCAAATTACGGCACATGTACAGGTGCACAATTTAATCGGTCAAACCAAGCTGACGCAGTTATTGGCTTTGATTAGTCAAGCAGATTTGTTGCTTTGTCCGGATACTGGGCCATCCCATATGGCAGCCGCTGTTGCAACCCCAGTGATTGCGTTGCATGCGGTAACCAGTAAAGATGTTTCTGGGCCCTACATCTACCGTCATCTAGCGGTAGATGCTTATCCTCAGGCAGTGCAGGTGGTCCTCAACAGGACAGTTGAGTCTAATGTGTGGGGTACACAAGCGCACGGCCATTCGACCATGCAGCTGGTTACAGTCGACGCTGTCATCGCCCAACTTGATCACGTCTTATCGACCGCTTAAGGACAATAATGGCCTTCCCGCTTCAGCGCTAGCTGCTACTAGAGCTGGTTGTGGTTGTGACGGACGCAGGAGGTTGTGTAGCTAAATTACTGCCTAGCGGTTTTTGTATTGTCTGGAGCAATAGCATGGAGTTGGTTAATAAGATGCGCTCTTGTTGTTGTCTTGATAAATACAATTGGTAATTAATTTCTGCCAACAGGATAGCCATTTCTTTTTGTACGGTGATTGGGCTGGCTTGATTAATTTGCTCAATCCACTGCGATGAGCTACTCGTAGAAGTGCTACTGGACGACTCCGGTAAAATGCGCCACGTTGCCATTTGAAACTCGGAAAGAGCGGTACTGGTTTGGCTGCCGCTGCTGGATCCGCTCAGGGTTTGCGGGATTCTTCGGGCAAGAATAGCGTATAGGTTGCTCATTACGACAGATGTTTGTGCTGCAAATATGCGTAATTGGGCGAGGTACTGTGTCAGCGCGACTTGGGCTTGCAAAGCCTGGCTGGTTGGATTATCGGAACTGTCCGTTTGTAACGAGGTCGTATATAGAGAGTTGTAGCTGCTGTACGATGGTAGGTCGGGTGGGACAACACTGCCGGAGGCGAATCGAATAAAATTTTCCGCAGATTCTGTTTGGGATGCTGCGACTAGCCCGGGATTGGTACTGCTACTGCTGCTTTGGGTTGTGGTGCCACCGGAACTGGACGCTGTTTGTGTGCTAATGGTGCTGGTTGAGTACATCAAAGGTGCAATCAATGAGTTTGCATTAAGTTCTGATAAAAAAGGATCGTTATAGCTGGTCGTGTAATACTGGGTGGGCTGTGGGACACTGCCCACCACATTGCTCATGACTGACATTTGGCATAACGGGTTACAACTGCTGCCCACACATGTTGAGCAAGCAGTGTTGCTCGTGGTGGTGGGGGTCGACAAGATATTCAGCACATACTGGCTGACCGGATCTGTCTGGTAAGTTTGTTGATCAATTAAGTTATTGACCGAAACAGCGCTAGAGCTGTTGGCAGTACTGTAGGATGGAAATGTTATATTTGCATAGGTATTAATTGTGCTGGCTAAACTGGAACTTGTGGGTACAAACAAAGCATAATCAGATTGTACTTCATTCACCGGTATGGCGCCGAAAAAAAGTGCTACCAAACCACTTAACATCGGCTGTTCGTTGCTGGCGGTAAAAGGCAATAAGGCATTGGTAGGTGCGGGAACGGAGCTTGACGAAGACGGAGGTTGAGAAAAATCATACCCGATATATAGGCCAAAATTTTCGAAGTATTGCTTCAGCGAGTTTTGTTCATCTGCGCTATATTGACTTGTGTCAGCTGAAGCAGGCATAGGACCTAAACACAAGCTTGCCAATAGCATGATTGTTTTTATCTTGCGCATTATTCTTCCCCTTCGAGTGCCCGCGAAACCAGATTAAGGCGGTATTCGGAAAACGCTCTGGATAATAGTCGCAACCGTTCAAACACAATATTACGTTTAAGGAAAAAGCTGGCAGGATCATGGGGATGCGTGCTTGCCTCTTCTGCGCGAATCAGAATTTTCGATGCGCTGCCCGGGTGAGCAGTGTCCAGTGCTTGCAAAACACGTAGCCCTCGGCCTGTTTTGATATTTCCGACCAAGCGAATAAATTTATCTGCCTCATTTAGCTTGCTGATATCAATTGTTTGTACGCGATCTAAGGCTTCACCTAGTGCGTTCATAGCCTCTTCTATGGCTGGGTCCCCGTCAAGCGTCCAATGCTCGACACTTTCCATGAACGTTATGACCCGATAGATCATCGGATCAGCATAGTTATACCAATACTCTGCAGAGGCTTCGTGGCTTATATCGGGCATTTTATTTCTTACAATCGGTGACCTAGCTTTTATCGTATCAGACTATATACGTTTGTAAATGATTGTCATATATTATGAATATAACAAGCTTACAGAGATAAACAGCATGACTGAGCGCTATTCGAATTTTCGGCGTATCATAAAAAAGATGTTTAATTTACGCAAGATGGTCGATTATGACAACGTCGCTATTTTTACACAGTATATTGTGAGATTAATCAAAACCTATTTCGTGCCTGGTGCCATAGAGCCCACCTCCACGACCTCATTTGATGATGCTTGTCGTCAGTTTGGCTTGTCGAAAGCAGAGCTGGTTGCTAAGCAAAAAAACTTGCTTCGCTTGAGCTTATGTATGTTGCTGTTGAGTTGTGCCTTTTTAGCTTATTCTATCTATCATATGGTTAATGGTACTTTGTTGGCGTTTTTTCCATCACTTACCTTGGCCGTGGTTTCTTTGGCGTTAGCATTTCGTTACCACTTTTGGTATTTTCAAATCAAGCAGCGTAAATTAGGCTGCACATTTAATGAATGGCTTGGCCACCATACCAAGGACAAGAAATGATCAAGGCCTGGCTGGGGTTATTGCTGAGTTTTTGTTATGCCTCGGTCTACGCCTCTGGAATCAGTCTAACCCCGCCTATTACGGATTCATCTGTGGTGTTTTTGGGTAACCTATTTGGTGTGGTTGATGGGGTGCTGAGCGGTACGGGTAGTCAGATCATGGGCGCCATGATGGGCGTGTTTAATGCTGCAGTATTGGCGCTTGGAGGTATTGTCATTACCTATACGGTGCTGGTTGGCACCATGAACACCGCGCAAGAAGGCAAGACATTGGGTGAGAAATGGTCCTCAGTTTGGATTCCGCTGCGTTCAACCATTGGCTTGACATTATTGATGCCTAAGGCCACTGGCTATTGTTTGATGCAAATATTTATCATGTGGGTTGTTGTACAAGGCGTAGGTGCTGCAGATATCGTATGGAATGCTGCGTTGGGCTATTTGGATCGAGGAGGTGTAATTATTCAGGCACAGCAAAGCCCTGTGGCTGTTATGGCAGGAGGCACAGCTAACCCGGTGGCGTTAGGTGGGCTCACCATTTTAACCGGTCAGGTGTGCATGCTTGCATTGCAGCAAACCTTAACGACTCTGCGTCAGTATGACTTAAATCTACAAGCCAAAAACGCCGGACCTTGTTACGCCGCTCAACAACAAGGCGATACCACCACGTTGACTGCTCAATTTTGTAACACGGCGGTACCTGATTTCATCAGCAGCGTGAATGCTGTGTCGGTTGAGGATAATAGTCCTGCCGGGCCTACGGAAAGCGTATCATTACCCAATTTATCAATGGCTCCCTATAAAAATCTAAACGGCATTTGTGGCAACCTGACTTGGAATGTGTTCACATTGTCTAGCAATGCGCAGACCTTAGTATCCTCTGAAACCGCTACGGCCATGACCATGACGCGCGCAGCAGCGGTACAACAATACTATTCGGATTTAGCATCGGTGGCTACAAAGATGGTCGGCAATGCACCTGATTTTGCGACATCCAGTAATTGCCCCGGTTACGTGGTGACCGGCAGCAGTGGCAGTGCGCCTCAAACAACCTCTTGTTATTCGCTTGTCGCTATCTATCAATATGGCATGCCCTATTATACCGGCAGCACTGGGGCATCTGGGGTATGTGGTCAGCCGAACAGCAGCGCCTCAGCAGCCAATTGTCAAGTATGGGGCAGTGACCCATTCCTATCCTCCCCACCATTATTCAGTGGCACAGAGTTCATGAATGCTATGAACGACTATAATGCAATTATGGCACCAGCACTAAATTTAAATCAAGAAGCTGAAAATCAGAGCGCCGCACAATCGGCGCGTGCATTTATTGCCGGGGCTGAAAGCACGGGTTGGATTATGGCGGGCAGTTATTACTATGATCTTGTACAATTAAGTGGTAGTGCTACTTCCAGCAGCGGTCAAGATACCGATACAGATCCAGGGTTTCCTGCGACCAGCTCGTATTCCAATATGAATGCTTGCATGACAGCCATGGCTGGCAGCGGCACTGGCAGCAGCGCCCAATACTACTGTAATCTAAGCACCGGTTCTGGTGCAGGAACCTGTCCATCATCAACACCAACCTGTGCACTGGCGCAAATGATGGCACAGTCCGTAGACTACACTGCAAATCCCTATACCTATAATAATATTTCGGCTTCCTCTGGTAACTATATTGCCGCTATACAACAATTGATTACTTATGGCGCCTCAAATCAAAATCAGCCGTCCTTCACTACCACCACGCCGCTGCCGACTATTAGCGCTTACTACCCAACATCCTCTTCGGTGTGGGGGTTTTTGAATGATGAGTCTATAATTGTCTTGCCAGGGCAACCAGGTCTGGTTGCACCATCGATGAGCATGCATATAAACATCGTTATTCAGCCGGGGCCGTATTATTTGCCAGCAAAAAGCTTCAGTTGTGGCGGCTTGTCGCCTTTCTACAATATTTGTATAGGGCAGGTTATGGGTAACCTCTTCTATAACGATATTATCCGCGCTATTCTCAATTTTTTTCTTGACACCATGGTGCAGCTGATTAATGCTGCCATACAGATGTTTCTGTCCTTGCCCCTGCAAGTGATGTCAGTTATCTTTACTTATGGCATGGAGAGTATTCAGCAGACAGGCAATAACCCAATTTTATCGCTGGCCATGATGGGAACCACGTATATCAACGCCTCTATGGAATTATGGATTTACATGATAGAAATATCTGTGATAACGGGGATGATTCCCGTGCTTGGTCCTGCCATTATGGCCTTAATATCTATGGTGATGCCATTATTAATCAGTTGGATGGGTGTCATGGTCAGCATTGGATTTACTACTGCTTACTATGTTCCTTTCGTGCCCTACATCAATTTTTTGTTTGGTTCAATTGCTTGGTTTAGCGTGGTGATTGAGGCCATGGTCGCAGGGCCAGTCATTGCCTTAGGCGTCACCAACCCAGAAGGTCATGAAGCCTTTGGCAAGGGTGAGAGTGCGATCATGCTGCTATTGAATGTATTTTTGCGCCCAGCATTGATGGTTATCGGCTTTGTTATGGGTATTTCACTATCTTATGTCTGTGTTTGGGTTCTGAATGAAGGTTTTGAAAATGCGTTAGGATTTATGGGCGGAGCGGTATCAAGCTCTAACACGCTTAACGGCGGCGCACTGTTCACAACATCGAGTGATCCGAATGCGTACTACACCAGTGATAGCAGTGATAGCTCAATGTCAACGACCTCTTCACAGCAAAGCCTTGGCGGGTACAACAGTTGGGCGGGTATTTATGCGTTTTTCTTTGCCATTTTAATGTATACCACGCTATATCTAACACTGGTGCAGAATGCCTTTAACCTAATTTATCAGTTGCCTGATAAGGTATTGCGCTGGATAGGCGGTGGTGAAAATGTTGGTCAGGAAGCTGCACAGTGGAAACAAGATGTGCAAGGTAAGATGCAAGAAGGTTCCAAAGCAACCGAAGATGCGAGTGGCGCAATGACCAAGCAAATGCAGAGCACTGGCTTAGAAATGCTGGGCAAGGGCAAAAAATCAGCACCGAGCACTTCTGTCAGTGCTAGCGGGAGTGAAGGCGATTGATTCATAGCCACTTTCTGGCTATTTTTTATGCTCCTCGCGAGTACCTGCGATAATGAGCTTATATACGCGCTCACTGATAATGCCTTGTTGAAATTTTTCTTTGGCGTCCACTTGCATAGTTTGGCCGCGCTCATAAACCAATTTTCTTGTGTTGGTTGTGACTTCGTTTGGATTGCCTTCTAGTAAAGTATCTCGAATTTCCTCGTCAAATACCAAATATTCGCGTAATGCGACTCGCTTGCCATCCACGGTTGGGACTAATTTTTGCCAAATACAGAGACGAATGGTTTCCAGAATATCAATCGTGCGTCCTTGACGCTCTTCAGGTGAAAAGGTTGTGACCAGTCGACGCATGGTTTCAGCCACGCCAGAGGTATGTAGGGTGGTGTAAACAGGGTGACCGGTTAATGCTGCTTCAAGTGCTGCCGCTATGGTTTCTGCATCGCGCGCTTCACCAACCAGTATAAGCCTCGGCTTGCGGCGTAAGGCATTGCGTACACCTTCAGCAAATGTTGGCAGGTGTCGCGGAATTTCAGTCTGACTGACAATGGCTGAGATGGTTTCAATTTCATCATAGACAAACTCAATCGGTGATTCATACGTCAGAACTTTGCGATTGGAGTCAGGATCTTCAATCAGCTCTCTGACAATGGAAGCCAGCAAGGTTGATTTGCCTGAGCCGGTGGCGCCTGTAATAAAAACAATGCCTTCTTGAGGGGCAATGGCTTTGAGTATATTCTCAGGCAGACCAATGGTTTCTAATTTTGGTGGCGTGGTTGGAATGGTCCTTAGCGTTATCTGCATCCCATCATGACCATCAATCAAGCATCCTGTGGCGTTGACGCGGTATCGGTAGCGCACGCCTCTATTCGGTCTGAATTCATAATGGGTATCAATATCCTTGCCTGATAAAATCTGCGTCGTGCCATTAGGGCCATACATGCCATTAATAATATCGCCTACTTCTGTATTAGACAACGCACGATTGGTTACTTTAAATAACGAACCATATATTTCGGCAATTACGCAAGAATTGGTTTGAATGGTTATGTCTGATGCATGTAAGGTCTCGGTATACTCCAACAATTTATCGAGATAGAGCATGTTAAAACGGGTTGGTTCATCAGGCATTAAATGGTGGTTGGATGCGATGGGTTCATTCATTTTTATTCACCGGCGCGATAAGAGGTTGCCAGTTACGGCTTGTGACCACTATTTTGTTTTGTGCCACGCGTCTTTCCAGGGCGTTGAACTGTGCTAGCTCGTTCTCATCTTTGGCTACTGCTGCGCGCCATTCGCTACTATTGACATTCAATGCAGGCAGAGCAGTAATTCTTAAGACGCGGTCATCAATGTGGATTTCTCCCGCATCCCCGGTGACACCGAGATCGGTATCTGAAACGTAGGGTGGCGAGACCATATTCATGGCGAGAAGTTTTCGATACAGAATCATTCCGGTCATATCTTCCTTAATGCGCGCAATGCTCTCTTCGAGAATAATATTGGCTTGATCTATGCCTTGGTTCCAGCCTTTGTCGATGTAACATGACCAGATTTTGCGTTCGTCTTTGGTCTGTGGCAACAAGGTTATGTTCGGATAGTCTGGCTTCTTATAATCCATCCAAAGATACTGGCGCCAGTTAGGAGGTGAGGTTACAAAATGTGCTTGCTTGAGTACTTTATAAACTCTATCTGAGATGCGTATGGTTTGCGTGTCCGCTAGATTCAATGTATTGCGACCCTCCACCAAAACAGGAGGAAGAATATTATGTTCTAGCAGCAATGCATTAAAATCATAAATGGAATCGAGATTTCTTGTTTGCTTGGTCAGCGCGTCATCGATATATTTGGCACGCCAGGCCAACCCCGCCTGCGCTCCAAGGCTTAATGCGGTTTCCTTGAGCGCCATTTCGCGGATTTTACTGGTACTTGGCAAACCTGGTTTGTGGCGACGACCTTTGGGGTTAGCCATGGCTTGTAACCCTTCTAAGGAGTCGGTATCACTGGGTGGCGATGAACATGCAATTAACAACACAGACAGGGTAATAACAATAAAATTACGAATAAATTTTAGCATAGCGTAATTCAACAGTTTGGTTTTTTGGGTACACATGGATAGATGCTTTACTTTTCACTTGATAATCAATGTTTCGTAAAATCTCAGCTAAGCTTTGATCTTTAATATCTAGACTGACTAGAATAGGAATTGCTGGTGGCGGGCCAAGTACGCGCAAGCGATAATGCGCTGCTTTGGCGATTCTTTCAGTAAGTTCTTGCACGGGCCCTGACCAATCTACCGAGGCGCGTGTTTGCAAATTTTGTGCATTGGGTATGGTAAGTGCGTTGTCAATATTAGGCGGCGTGATGACTTTTTCTATACGAGCCATTTGCATCATGGAATCGCTGACAGAGTTAGCTGCTTCGGCAAGCTTAATCGTTGCGTCATCGCTTGGGGCGTTATAGGGTGGCTTTTTGTAAGCTGCGCTTTTATGAGCACAACTTACGCTAAAAAGCAAAGCGACCCCGCCTAATATTGACAATGCA
>DAIOSQ010000036.1:0-17569 GCA_036752465.1 Legionellaceae bacterium
GAGAAGCCAATGCAGTCAGCAAAGTGGCCATGCCCAACATGATTTTAGCTTGAGGAATATGTCGTTTATTCCACAAATAAAAAGCACCAATACCCCCGACAACAAAGGCCGTGGTAAGATAAGCCGCGGTGACCATATGAGCAAGTCGATAGGGAAGGGACGGATTAAAAATGATCGTCAACCAATTTAAAGGAAATAAACGTCCGTCGTCGCCAACATGAAACCCTTGGGGTGTTTGCATCCATGAATTGGCGGCTAAAATCCAAAAGGCAGAAATTAATGTGCCAAAAGCCACGATACAGGTGGCTGCAAAATGCATCCTGGGACTGACGCGTTCCCAACCAAACAGCATAATACCTAAAAACGAGGCTTCCAAAAAAAAGGCCGTTAATACTTCATACCCTAAGAGTGGACCAATGACATTGGCTACTTTATCAGAGAACACTGACCAGTTCGTTCCAAACTGGTAGGACATAACCACACCGGAGACGACACCCATTCCAAAAGCCACGGCAAAAATCTTAATGAAAAATTTATAAGTATCACGATAACTGGTATCGTTGGTGCTCAACCATCGCCATTCTAAAACAGCTAGGAAACTAGCCAATCCTATAGTAAATGCAGGAAATACAATATGAAAACTAACTGTAAAGGCAAATTGAATGCGCGCCAGTAAAATAGGATCTAAAATCATCATGCCATTATCCTCGTTGATGTGGAATAATTGTAAGCTTATTAAAAAAGACTAGATGGTCGATTTTGGCTATTGAATTATAAGAGAAAACTTATATATGGACAAGTAATGAAAACCACAATGTCAAACCTCAGTATTGAGGTCATGAAAAAAAATGCGCTGAAAGCCGAAACAATTTTGAAGCTTCTTGCGAACTCAAGAAGACTCCTCATTCTATGCTTTTTACTTGACAAAGAATACACTGTCAATGAGCTGTCTGAGCTCATTGCTATATCTCAACCAGCCCTCTCGCAGCATCTGGCGAAAATGAGATCGGAAGGAATTATTGCTTCAGAAAAAAGAGGCACCTCGTCCTACTATCGAATCAATAAACCAGAGGTCGAAGCTATTTTATCAACTCTTTATTTAATTTATTGTAAGGAGTAACTACTTTTTACATAAGTACTTTATTATGAATTACTTATAATCATAAGGTAGATAGTCCACAATTGTTGGGTTACCAAACCGCTTTTATTCCTTTATCGGGTTGAGTAGATCTGCTGGATCACTCTAGCAAACTTCTCCTTATAACCGGACGTGCGGATTTCCCGCATCCGGCTCCCGAAAGTACTAAATTATTCAGCCTACGGCGAACATCAATGTTGTTTTAAAATGCCGCGGATACTTCATTTCTTTTAGTAACTTCTTAAACGTCGTCCAATTCATTTTACGTTGCCCACCTTTGTGGTTGATCTAGCGAAAGAGTGCTCGTTCTACGCTTCGTCAACTTTGTTACCTCCGCTAACGCAAGACTCGCTACGTAGTGGGATCGGTTCCTCTGCTACGATAGGACTTTCACCTGTAAAAAACTTTTAATATTTTGCTAATATTTGTGTTGTATCATGCGATTACAGGGTCTAAATTCGGAGGTTTATATGTTTTCGAAAGAAGAAATGCAAGCTTTTGGCAGCTTACTGCTACTATCAATCGCTATTTGTGTGACATGCCCTCCGCTAAAACCCATAGGTGTATTGGTTGTTATACTGACGCTTGCGGCAGCTACTCTTTGGTTGTTGTTGAAACTAACCCTTATGCTGGCGCTGGCGGTATTGAATGCTATTGCAGAATTTGTGGCCGAATTTGTCACTGAGTTAGCAGATCTGGTCATGGTAGCTGCGCAAGGATTGGCTGGGTTGGGACAGAGTATATATCAATTCATTTCTTCGCTAAGGGCTCAAGATGCAGATTTAGCAGATTCGCTAATATTTACAACGACAGCTGTGTTGGTAGCCGATGATGTTCCGCCCCTAGTCGAGGCGCAGGTTGTTGAACATGAGTCTTATCTAGACAACGTTAGATTATTTTGCGGTGTAGTCTCTTCTTTGACGCCATCGGCACCGCCAAACTTGTTCCCTAACTACAATGGTTACCCAGCAGCCTAGCCATGTAGTGGGTGTTGACCAGATTACGTGATGGTTTCGTCCAGCGCAAAATCGGTCAATACTCCTGGGCTGAAGGGATTGATTTGATTGGCTGTCTTTAATAAGTAGCGCCCAGAATTGCCATTGATTTCAAAATGGATTTCTAAGTTGGCGCTATTTTCTTCATCGACTAAGACATTAATTTTTCCTAGCAATTTAAAAAATGCCCATGGGCCAGACTCTTCAAGCTCAAAGTGATTGCCGTCAATGGCATTTAAACTGAGCTTGGCATTGGGCTCCGGCCAATGAAATGCCATACCGCTATCGCTGCTTTGGGTGTCTTTGAGTGTGGTATTGCCCATCATGAACTGTAAACTCGAGACTACCGGATCTAACGTGATTTTCTGTAAACTGAATTCAACTTCACAAATATCGCTTTTATTCGGAAAAAACATATTTTGGATGATGTTGGCGCGAATCAGCTCGTTGATAGCATCGCTGGAAATCGGCATCACCAAATGATTCAGTTCTTTGGTTTTCCATTGTGGATCATGGGTATCTAAAAACGGTTTGACATAGTTGTCGACAAATTGGGTGAGCACTCCATGGGTTGAGAAAAAACGGTTAAAATCGGCGATTGATACATCTTGAGTTTGCGTTGGCTCGAATGGATAGCGATGCGCAATATGGTTGCTATACTCTTGAAAGACTAAATTTTGCCATTTTTGGTTTAGATACGCTCTGCTCTGCTTAATAAAAAGATACCAAGTATCGTTCGCAATGTTTTCCACCCATAATGCCAGTGGTTTAGGTAAATGCTGTGCTTGCACATATAACGAACTGATGGGGTTCGCTAAGCTGTCGTTGGTAAAACGCGCACGCACCAGTGAAAACACGGTTTTGCCCTGATCGTGAATGATAGCGATGGTGTTCAGGAATTTGGCTAGCTCATCGATAGTTTCGGTGACATTTTTGATAGCGGAGCGACTGATCAGGCTAAATTCGGTAAAGTGCGAAGCAATGGTCTGGTTGAATAACCGAGCATGATCTTGTTGTTGCTCGGGGCTGACATTTTGCTGTGCCAACATAATCAGCCGCTCCAATGCTTTGGATTGATAGATTGTTTCAGCAATCGTGCTGGCTTGTTGATAACTTTCGGCATGCATAGGCGTGGAGCGAGTTAAAAAATTGTTCCACCAGGTGACATATTCATGACAATAAGCATTTTGTAGTAATGTCTTGAGATCGCCCAACTGGCTGCCCGCCAACACCCATGATTCCTGCGTCAATGTGGCGGAGATGGTGGGTATTTCCTTAATAATTTGCTGAAATCCTTGCTTGGTAAACGCAAACGGTAACACAGCTGTACTGAGTTGAAAACCATCAATAGCAAGCGGTTGTTGCGTGCTGTTAAGGTATGTTTTCATCAAGGAATAGTATAAATAGTCTGCTGGCAAAGCATTCAGATAATTGCGGGCATCTCTGACCACTTGCTGCTTGATGGCATAAGGCTGCAGCGGTTGTTTTATTAATTTTACTAATATTGCTAAATTTTTCTCAAGGGTGATTTGTGGTTTTTTTTGCCATTGTTGTTTAAACCATGCCAATACTTCCTGCATTGCAAAATGGTCGGGTTGGTTGAACATGAGATAAATTTTTAGAGCCGTGTAGCGTTCGTTTAGACTCAAATGACTATCGTTGATGACCGTTTCTAGTTCGAGCAAACGATTGGGGATAAAATGGCTGGCCAAATCGTGCTGTGTGGATTGTGTGATTTCGTTTTTCAAGGTTTTAATGGTCGGTGCTATGAGCGAATTGCTGGTGATTTTTGCTAAGGTAGTGGCCGCCTTGGATAAGTGATACAACGCAGTATCATCGTCACCTTTTTTGTGTGATAAAGCGGCGTAATTGCGTAACTCTTGATTGGTTTTATCTAAAAGACTCGATGAAAGCAGATACTGATGGAGCACAATCATTGCCACTAGCCCGCCGCTGGCCACAATGCTCGCTATTTGTCGAGTGCTTAAGTGTGCCTTGGGTTGTGCGTGCTGTTTGCTGAGAGCTTGAAACGAGCTCAGGGCCCCTGAGATAAAATAAGCACGATAATTGGTTGCTTGCGAAAAAGTATCCTGCACACTTAGGGCGTATTCATTTTGAATTTTTTTGCTAAGCCGGTCTAAGCTTAAACCTCCCTGTTCTGAGCTGGTGAAGTACAAGGTCTGTATGGCAAAAACTTTCACGGAAATATGTTGCAGTAATGCTTGAATGGCGACTCGTAGTGTGGCTAACTGCAGAGGAAACTCGCGAATCAAGGAACGTTTTATGGTTGACCGCACGGGGTGCATTTTGTGAATTACTTGTTGACCAAGTACCTCGACAAATTGCTCGAATTGTGATCTGTAGCTGTCTATGAGTTTGCTACGATCATTGATGCCGTGTAAAGCAAACCCCAACGGTTTATCCAGTTCGTTGACATGTTCATTTTGGTAAAAATCACAAAAACCAGCGAGTGCATCGACTTTGGTAAAGATGATGGCAAGATTGGTTTTATAGCCTAGGGCTTGTCCTAAACATTCGAGCAAATACGCGTAGGATTTGATTTCTGCGGTAAACATCGCAGGCTCTGTGTGAAATAACGCATTGATGTCTAGACACAGCATCACGCCGTTGATTTTAAGTGCAGCATGACAATTGTTGATAGCTTTAAGGGTGCTGGCAAAAAAGGTAGGGCTGGTCTTAAACCAAGCCTCTGCTAGCTCTAGCACAATGCCTTGTTGGTTATAGTAAACGTTCAACGCAGGTTCGGTTTGTATCAATACTTGTTCTAAATTGGTTTGGTTTAACAGCGCAGTTTTGCCATGGGCGTGCTTGCCCACAACCAAAATCAAGGATAATGGCTGTTGTTTTGTTTTGATAAGCGCGGCAATTTTGCGCAGGGTGATGCGGATGGAGCGAATGGTGTGATTCATGCAGGATCCATATGTTCAAACAGCGCATGTCCTTGCAGCATATTTTTGGCTTTTTGTTCAAGCAAAGCATGACTGCCCCAATAAAACAAGCATAACAAACAAAAAGTACAGGCTATCGATAGCAGCAATACTTTGCGATTTTTCTCGGGTGGCAGCGGTTCTAGATGGACCTTTTCGG
Source organism: Legionellaceae bacterium (assembly GCA_036752465.1). Classification (GTDB taxonomy): domain Bacteria; phylum Pseudomonadota; class Gammaproteobacteria; order Legionellales; family Legionellaceae; genus DAIOSQ01. The sequence goes on from DAIOSQ010000036.1 coordinate 5,242, forward strand.
GGAGCAAAGCATGTGGCTTATTGACACGATTGCGTTGTATCAATTGGTATAGCTCTTCTATGGTATCATCGAGCATTTGTCGTCCGCTGGCATGAATATGGTACTGTCCTTCAAACCCTGAAATCAGGCAATAATATGCCAGTTCAACTAAATCTAAATATTGATTGGTGCGTTCTTTGATGTGGTTGATGATTTCAAAAAATCGAGTTTCCGGACCAACTTGATCCACTGAAGGTGGCGTGAATGCATTAAATTCAGCTGGTTTGGCGTATACGCGCAAATAATTTTTGCCAATGATTTCATCAATGGTGGCACATAACAGGTAATGCGCGATGGCGACCAATTCTACTGTGTACTGTGTGGCGCCGAGTCGACTGTGAAAGGCATGCAACTCGTGTTCTATATTATCTCGTATATGCTGAATTTCAGGCAGAGCTGCGCTTATAGCCAGACGTTCCAGTAAGGAAAAAATGGGCCCAGCTGCTGCCAACAAAGCATTGGTGGCAGCAGGCACAACAAACAATTTTGAGCGATAATACCCCGCCAGTGGTTGATAAACACCGCTCATCGGAAACTGCTCTGCCAAGTTCGCCAAATAGTGTTCAGCAGTCATGCTGCTACTCCAGGGAATGTGTGCTTTCTGCTGCGTATTTGTAATATATACCGGAAACTGTGAAAAAAAGCGATAATTGGGGTCTAATAATACCCAAGCAATTGCGGATTATATGAGTTGATGAGCATCAACCGATGTCTTCTGAGATGCGTGCTGCTTGCTGAGGGGTCTTTAGATCTGCTAGAATCCCGGCTCTTGGCACGGAATCCCGACTTTATATATGAACTCTATCTTTCGTCTGCTGACAAGTATACTGTGTGCGGCCTGTGTTTGCCCCGTGTTTGCCATGAGCACGCCTGATCAATATCTCAACAGAATTGCTAAAGATCCCAACGCCCTGTACGCTTTTTTTAAAGAGATGCCCAAGGGTGGTGAGCTGCATTACCATCTTGATGGTGGAGCTTATGCTGAAACCATGTTGGCGTTGGCCCCCCAAAAATCTTTTTGTGTTGATAGAACAACGCTGGTGATGCAACCTTATCAGCAAACTTGTGCAGGTGTGACGGCGCAGGCTTTGCCGGACGAACCTTTGCTATATCAGCAAATCTTGCGAGCATGGTCTATGCTTGATTTCATTCCGCTGCAACAAGCCCGGCAAGAGCATTTTCATGCCGTATTTGCCAAAATTTTTGCGGTGGCATCGGCTTTCCCAGCGGAGCTGTTAGCAGATAGTATGGCGCGTGCTGCTGATCAGCATGAATTGTATCTGGAAATTTTTTACGCTGCTGACAATTTGCACTCTTCCTCTTTTGCGCCGTTAATTAGCAAACAACGCAGCTGGCAGCAAAAATGGCAAACGCTGTTGAATAATGCCGATTTTCAGCAAAATGTACAAGACACTGTACTTAAATCCCAGCAAAGTTTAACAGCCGCGCGTCAACGATTGCATTGTGCGATCCAAACAACTAACCCTGCATGTCAGTTGACTGTAAAGTTTCAATATTTTGTGTTGCGAGAGCGCCCGGATGATGAGGTCTTTGCCCAAGCGCTGACTGGATTTTTAGTGGCGAAACAATCGCCAGATGTGGTAGGTGTTAATATTGTTCAAGTTGAAGATAGTTTGAACGCCAGACTGCATTATCAACATCACATGCAAATGTTTGATTTTTTACACCAGAAATACCCCAACGTGCCAATCGCAATGCATGCCGGGGAAATGCAACCAGCGGCTGTGCCGGTAGCTGATTTAAGATTTCACATCACCCAAGCTATTCACTTAGGCCATGCGCAACGCATTGGCCATGGCGTCAGCATCGCTTATGAACATGCTGCGGAACAATTGTTGCAATATATGCAACAAACGCCAGTCCCGGTTGAAATTAATCTCACCAGCAACCGACTGGTATTGGGTATTAAGGGACAGCAACATCCGTTACACCTGTATTTGGCACACCATGTTCCGGTGGTGCTTTCGACAGATGATGAAGGTATTTTACGCACCGATTTGACACGCCAATATGTGGAGGCGGTCACACAGCAACACTTAACTTACGCGCAAATCAAACAACTTAATCGCAATGCACTGACCTATAGCTTTTTGCCTGGCAAAAGTCTCTGGCAGGATGCACGCCGACAAATAGCGGTGCGACCTTGTCAATCGTTGGCTAGCGAAGCCTGCCAACAATGGTTGGCACATGAACCTAAAGCCTATCTGCAAGCGCTCTTGGAGAAACAGCTAGATAGCTTTGAACATCAGCATAAGTTCTGATGCTGTCGCCTATATTCCCACAAAAAACTCTGTGCGTGCTTAAGCGTGCGTTTCGTAATGGTGGTGAAGTTATGACGCTCGCGACTGATTTATTGGCGATCAGCTACTGCCATGCCTTTTAGAATGGTCAGCGCTGCATACAATTGAAAATCCTGGTGCAATAACACCGCTTCATCACTGGCCATACTCTTATTTTTGGCTTTGATAGGATTGGCCTGATTGCCATTGTCCAAATGGCCACTTAAATCCGCTTCAGAAAAATCGGCGAATGCTGTTGGAGCTTGTTGGCCAGCGGGGATGTTGATTTCTTCGACCACGATATCAGGGGTAATTCCTTTGGCTTGAATCGAGGTGCCAGATGGGGTGTAATAAAGCGCGGTGGTTAGTTTGATGCCGCGCTTATCATCCAACGGCAAAACTGTTTGCACAGAGCCTTTACCAAAACTGCGTGTGCCTAAAATAATAGCGCGCTTATTATCTTTGAGTGCGCCGGCGACAATCTCTGAGGCAGAAGCTGAGCCATTATTGATAAGAACTATCATAGGCGCGTTGTTTAAAATATCACCGGGATTGGCCATGGCAGTGAATTTTGTGCCCGCTAAGCGCCCCTGTGTGTAGACAATCATTTCCGGTTTGCCATGTTTACTGGGGCTCATGAAAGCGTCAGAAATTTGGATCGCGGAATCCAGCAAACCACCAGGGTTATTGCGCAAATCTAGAATTAAGCCGTTTAATTGACCACCTGCGTTTTTGCTCATGGTTTTGATTGCTTGTTCCATTTCTTTGTCAGTGAGCGCTTGAAATTGACTGAGTCGGACATAGCCATATTGGTTGTCCAGTAATTTGCTTTGCACACTCTTGATTTCTATTTTTTGACGAACGAGCTTGAATACCAACGGCTTTTTCTGACCTTTTCTTAGAATAGTTAGCTCAATAGGACTACCCGCGGTACCGCGCATAAGATTGACCGCATCTTTAAGTTCCAGCCCCTGGACTGAAGTTTTACCTAAGCGGATGATGTAATCGCCTGAATGAATACCTGCCTTGAAAGCAGGGGTATCGATCAGCGGTGTGATGACTTTAACCACACCATCTTCCATAGTCACTTCTAGCCCTAAGCCACCAAACTCACCATTGGTTGCCATTTGTAAGTCGTTAAAATCATCTTCGTTGAGGTACGTTGAGTGTGGGTCAAGACCATTGACCATGCCGCGAATGGCATTATCGAACAGTACTTTGTCATCGACTGGTTTGACATAGTACTTTTTAATCAAGGTGATGGCATTGGAGAAACGTTGCACGTCTTCCATCGGAATTTTTTGATTTTCTTCATTTTCATCTGGTTCAGTTGCTGCATATAATGGCAAAGTGAACATGGCCGAGTATGCTCCGAGCAGTAGACCACCGTAGAATTTTTTACTTAGCATAACAATCTCCTTGTGGGCTCAGTCAAGAGCTCATGTCACTCTGATGCAATGTTTGGAAGTCGTCAGCATGGAACGGATCCTGCTCTAGTCCCTAAGCTAGCCAAGCAAGCGGGGATGTAGCCTTGCCCTGACGTCTTACTTCGAAGTATAGACCGTTTTTTTTAATTGTGCCGCTATGACCAACAGATGCAATTTTTTCACCCTGGGTAACGATATCTCCTTTATGTTTCAGCAGTGTTCTGTTGTGGGCGTACAAGGTCATTAAACCATGGCCATGATCAATAATCAAAAGATAACCATACCCCTTGAGCCAATCAGTAAAGACGATTTTTCCTGGCAGCACGGCGGTGACTGCATCGCCTTCACCGGCAAACAGCATGATACCCTGATTCATTGGGCTAATTTGAGATTTAGCAATCTGGACCGGTAGCGGAAATTTTTTCGACCAGTGAATGTTGGCAAATGTGAATCTTGGTTGCTTGTGTTGTTCTTGTTCCAGTTTTGCTAACAGCTGTGTCAGTGCCGCTTGGTTTTGCGTATAGCTCTCAATGCGCTGTTGTTTGGTCTGTATGGTGTGTTGCATGGATTGTAGCAGGGCTTTTTGATACTGTTTATGTTCATTCAGAGCTAATTGTTGCTGCGCTAAATTTTGTTTGAGCCGCTGTTGCGTTAACAGTGCTTGCTGGCGTTGTTGTTGGTGCTTATTGAGTGCCAGTTGAATGGTGTGTATTTGCAAAATACTGTCTTTTCTGGCTTGCATGATATATGCATGGTAAGCAAACACACGTTGACTTTGTTGATTGAGGCCAATCAGCCACTTCATAAAATCGGGTTGACCGAGTTTGTAACGCACCAATAGATGTTGTTGCTGTTTTAGCTTTTCTTGGCGATGGCGCTCGTTTAGCACGGTTATTTGTTGATTGAGGGTGTCTATTGCGCTCTGCGCAGCGTTCATTTGTCTGGCGATCTTAGCCAATGCTTGGTTACACGTTGTGATATGCAATTCAGTGTCGGTCAACTCATGGGTGAGCAGCGATTTTTTATCATACACACGTTGCAAGGTGTGTTGCAGTTGCTCGATTTTAACAGCAAGTGCATGCAGTTGTTGTTTGGTTTGGTTGATTTTGTTGTTGTCGGCATGGCTGTGAGGGATCCATAGTGGGCATATAAACATGCACGCAAGCGTGAACAGTCTACCCCAGAGTCTGTTCCAATTTTTAACTGTGTTGGCAAGTTTGGTCATGAGGTGCGTGTATCCTTGACTCGCAGACCCTGTAGACGTAGTAAAGATTGACCGCTCATTTCAGGGGGTATAGGCAGGTTTAACAGCTGCAATATTGTCGGTGCAATGTCGCAGAGTGTGCCATGATCGGTAGCGGTCTGCCATATGGGGTTACCGATAAACAAGAATGGCACGGGCTCGTTAGTATGTGCAGTATGCGCTTGCTGGGTGCTTTCATTGAACATACAATCGGCGTTGCCATGATCGGATGTAATGAGTAAGTTACCATCAAACTGCTTTAGTAAAGTCGCCACTGCGTAGATAGCGGTATCAAGATGCTCAATGGCTTTGATGGTGGCTGGATAATCGCCTGTATGCGCAACCATATCTGCGTTGGCATAATTGCATATAATCACATCGTATTGCTGACTGGCTATTGCGGATAATAGCGCTGCTGTCACCTGAGGCGCGCTCATTTCAGGCTGTAAATTATAGGTTGTGACCTTGGGTGAGGGGATCAGTATACGATCTTCATGTGTAAAAGCAGTTTCCTGACCGCCATTGAAGAAAAATGTAACGTGGGCATATTTCTCAGTTTCCGCCAACCGTAATTGATGTAAGCCATGGGTGGCCAGAATTTCTCCCAGGCAATGTTGTACATGATAAGGGGGAAAGACAATTTCAGTTGCCAAATATTCAGCATAATGCGTCATACTGACCGCATGCGACAATTTTGGCACAACCACTCTGGAAAAATGGTCAAAAGACGGTGCGATCAGGGCTTGGGTTAATTGACGCATGCGGTCAGAGCGAAAATTGAAAAAAAATACAGCATCGCCATCAACGAGTGGATGCGGCTTACCAATACGTGTGGCTGGGATAAACTCATCTGTGATCCCGTGCGCGTAATAAGCGGCAATCGCTGTCGCCGCATCCTCGTAACATGGCGTAGTTTGTTCCGTGGTGAGCAATTGATAGAGTGGTTCAATCCTATCCCAGCGCTGATCTCGGTCCATGGCATAATGGCGTCCGGTTATGGAGCAAACTCTCACGTTGTGCTTATTTTTTGCCAATACATCGTTTAAGCGACTCAGACTCTCAAGAGCACTTTTGGGAGGGGTATCGCGCCCATCCAGCAACAGATGCAGACATATATCAGTTAAGCCTTTTTCTGCGCATAGGGCGAGAAAAGCAAATAAATGCTGCTCATGGCTATGCACACCGCCAGCCGAGAGTAGACCAATGACATGCATGGCATGCCCGTGACGTTGCGTATCAGCGATCATTTGCAACAAGACAGCATTGGTGGCAAAAGAACCGTCTGTAATGGCTTGATTGATACGCGTAAAATCTTGCGGAATCAATCGTCCGGCACCGATGTGCATGTGTCCCACTTCTGAATTACCCATTTGGTCAGCAGGCAATCCCACGGCGCTGCCAGAAGCGTCCAGCAGTAAATGCGGACAGGTTTGCCACCAATGTTGCCAATGGGGGGTGTGTGCTTGGGCGATGGCGTTGTGCTCATGATTCTCGTTGTATCCCCAACCATCGAGAATCATGAGCACCAACGTCGGTTGCGAGCGTGCGTGTGTATTCAATTTATTTGACAGGCCCTTAATTTTTTAAAATAAAAAGGATAGAATATGCCATTTTTGCAAAAGGAAGAAGACAGTTGAACCAAAAATTACCCCAGCATATCGCTATCGTTATGGATGGTAATGGGCGCTGGGCTGAAAGTCGAGGCTTATCTCGCAGTGCAGGACATAGTGCGGGTGTTGATGCGGTAAAAACTGTAGTCAAACTATGTTTGCAGCGGCAGATTCCTACCTTGAGTATATGGGCTTTTGGCAGTGAAAATTGGGCGCGGCCTGCAGCTGAAATTGAATTTTTAATGCAATTATTTTTCAGTGCGTTGGCACGCGATGTTGAGGAATTATCTCAAAACGGGGTGCGACTATGTTTTACCGGTGATCGCGCGCCTTTGTCGCAAGCGTTGCAGACGCAAATGCAGTCAGCGGAGCGTTTAACCGGGCAAAACTCAGCGTTATTACTCAATGTGGTCATTAATTATGGTGGAAAATGGGACATAGTACGTGCTGCCCAAAACCTTGCTAAGCAAGCAGCTCAGGGGTTAATTCAGCCTGAGGATATCACGGAAGCTATGTTTGCCGGTCACTTGTGCTTGGCTGATTTGCCTGATCCTGATTTATTTATTCGTACCAGTGGTGAGCAACGCATCAGTAATTTTTTCCTCTGGCAGCTGGCTTATACGGAGCTCTACTTTTCAAGTGCGTACTGGCCTGATTTTGACGAAATTGAGTTGGACAAAGCATTGCATTCGTTCGCTAGACGGGAGCGGCGCTTTGGTAAAACTTCAGAACAACTTAGAGGCCCACGCCATGTTTAAAGCAAGACTGATGACAGCATTGGTGCTCATACCGCTCGTATTTGTGATCATATTTTTTGCCAATGCGTCGGTGTTTGCTGGGGTTTTGGTGCTGTTGGCAATGGGATGCGGTTATGAATGGTTGGCGCTGATACCGATAAGGTATCGTGGCTATCAAGTTGTCGCCATTATGTTTCTCTTGTGTGCGCTAGGGTTGGCGTTGCTGTTCGCCCATGATGTTGCATGTTTGGGCAGTGGGATGTGGTTACTGCTTTTGCCAGCGGTGTTATATTTTCCTCAATCGCAACGTTGTTGGGGGCAACCTTGGATTGTTTTTACGCTGTGCTTGGTGTTGCTGGGATCTTTTGTCACGACATCGGTACAGATTTTTCAGCAAGAGCAGGGGCCTGAACTGATCACGTACCTTTTATTATTGGTATGGGCAACCGATAGCGGTGCCTATGCTGTGGGTAAGCTTTATGGTCAACATAAGTGCATCCCCAAAGTTAGCCCTGGTAAAACAGTCGAGGGTTTGATCGGAGGGTTTGCTGTGGCGATGTGTGTGGCTTTGCTCGGGTATTTGTACTTCAATCCATTTACCGCGGTGCTGTGGTTTCTAGATGCAGGAATCGTCGTACTGATGGCCATTCTTGGTGATTTATTTGTTAGTATGCTCAAACGGCGCGCAGATTTAAAAGATACAGGCTCTATCTTCCCTGGGCATGGTGGCTTGCTGGATCGTCTTGATAGTATCATCGCAGCCAGTCCCTGGTTTTATTTGGGATTGCACTATTATCCCCCCGGCATATAGTGCTATGTTGACAATTTCTGATACAGACAGAAACCTTAAATTTGGGTTGACAGTAGCTGCGACTTGCTATAAAAAGATGAGATTTTATTGTGATGTAACTACTTTCTCTGTCAAGCGTGACTTGATACAGAGTGTGAGCGGTGGCAAGGTCAATGGGTTGTTCTGGACGTAATAAATAATAATGAAAAATCATAACTACTCACCGCGTAGCAAGGAAAAGCGTGATTTGGCGCGTCTTAGGATAAGCATCCCCCCAAAAAAATATATGTCTGTGCAGGTAGGCATGCTTGAATACCAAAGCTTGCTGTGCCTTGTGGGAATTTTTTTCCGCCAAATCGTAGGCCAATACAGCTACTGTGGAAAATTCTGCTATAGGGCGCAAGCAGGCACGACACATCGAAATAAGCCATGGGCATTTTTTGTATATTTATTTACTATGTGGCTCGCAACAGCTGCATATGCCAGTGAGAATTTTATTGTTAAAGACATTAAAATTACAGGATTGCAGCGGGTGAGCGAAGGTACTGTGCTTAATTATTTGCCTGTGGAAGTCGGTGAAGAAATTGGGCCAGAAGCGACACCTAAAATCATCAGAGCTTTGTATGACACTGGTTTTTTTCAGTCGGTGGTCTTGGAACAACAGGGCAATACCTTGGTGGTGGAGGTAGTCGAGCGCGCGACCATTGGTGCCATCAGTGTGGTGGGCAATAAAGAAATTCCCAAAGATAAAATGAAAGAGATTTTGCAAGATCTTGGTCTGGTGAAAGGTCGGGTTTTTCAGCGCGCATCACTAGAACGGCTCGAAAAAGAAATGAAACAGGCGTACAACGCGCGTGGCAAATATAATGCTCGGATCGATTCTAAGGTCACCCAACTGACAGAAAACCGGGTGGGCATTGTGGTCACTTTATCTGAAGGGCGCGTATCACGGATTAAACAAATAAAAATTGTTGGCAACCATGATTTCAGTGAACATGAATTGCTGCATGAAATGCTATTGTCTTCGAGCAATATCTTCACCTATTTTACTAAAAAAGATCAATACTCTAAAGCGCAAATGGACGCATCTTTAGAGGGGTTGCGGTCATATTACCTCGACCGCGGCTATCTTAAATTTCGGATTGTCTCATCGCAAGTGATGTTATCACCTGATAAAAAAGATGTTTTCATCAACGTTCATATTGAGGAAGGGCCGCAGTATAAATTCTCTGGCTTTGCAATTGCTGGACGGACTGTGGTGCCAAAAGCCAAGTTAGCCGCTTTGGTATTGGTGAAAAAAGGTGATGTTTTCTCCAGAAAGATCGTGACCGAGAGTGTTTCTGCTATCGGGCTGGCACTGGGTGATATCGGTTATGGGTTTCCAACCATTAATGCTGAACCTAAAGTTGATGAGCAACACAAAACAGTTTTTATCACGTTCGTGATGGATCCAGGTCGACATGTGTATGTGCGCCACATTAACTTTTCTGGTAACACACGTACCGGCGATTATGTGTTGCGGAACGTGATTCGCCAAGATGAAGGCGCATTGCTGTCGTTGCATAACATCAAGGAATCCGAGCGCCGTTTGCGCATGTTGAACTACTTAAAAGACGTCAATGTCAAGACCACACCCGTTCCTGGTGCGAATAATCAGGTAGATCTTGATGTGCATATTGAAGAGGCGCCTTCAGCCGAAGCGAATGCTTCTATAGGTTACGGAACCACGGGGCCGCAATTTAATGCGTCGTTTAATCAGTATAACTTCATGGGCACAGGCAGGACTGTCGGTGTGGCATTCAACGCTAGCTACTGGGGCCAGGATTATTCTTTCAATTACTACAACCCGTTTTATACCAAGACCGGTATAGGTCGAGGATTTGATATTTATTACCAAACCGTGGATCCACGCAAATTGGACGTCAGTGCGTATAGCTCCGATCGTTATGGCTCAGACGTCAGCTATAATGTTCCCTTGGCGGAGAAGAGTAACTTACAATTTGGTTATGGTTACCAGGGTTTGTATATAACCTCCGTGGGCATTGTGCAACAAATTCAAAATTTTGTGACGTTGCATGGTCGTGAATTTAATCAAGGTCGTTTGACTGCCGGGTGGAGTCGAAACAGCTACGATCAAATGCCTTACCCAACCATGGGTACTAATCAACAAAGTGGTGTGTTGGTGGCTTTCCCCGTGACAAGTCAGTCATTGTCTTATTATAAGGCATCGTACCAAGCGCGCGGATACTATCCACTGCCAAAAGGCTTGGTGTTCACTATTTTAGGCAACGTTGGCTACGGTAACACCTTTAATGGTTTGGGGCTGCCATTTTACGAGAACTATTTTGCAGGTGGTATTGTGCAGCCAGGTCAGGTTCGTGGCTATGACAGTTATTCGTTGGGTCCGCACGATAGCAGTGGACATGCACTGGGTGCAAATTTGCTGGTGAATGGCAGTACAGGTATAGCCTTGCCCTATCCACTGAGTCGAGAAAACTTCAGAACTACTTTGTTTGCCGATGCTGGTAACGTATTTGTGCAAGGTACGCCAAAGCTGCTCAGCGGCATAGACTCAGGCCCGATCCGTTATTCGGCGGGGTTGGCTGTTGAGTGGCGTTCTCCGTTTGGACCATTGGCGTTTAGTGTCGCGAAAGCACTGAATCCACAGTTACTCGATAAAACGCAAATTTTTCAATTTTCGGTATCCTCAGGATTTTAATGGCGACAAGTTGTCGCCCCGCCAGATAAAGTATGCTATTCTTCGACAGTGACAAGATAGATACAGTGTCAATGTTTGCGAACCAGGAAGCGGTTTGCTAGGAGACATACAACGGGTCATTTCCATAGTTCGGTGCAAAGAAACAACGTCAATCAGGAGAAAACATGAAACGTATGATGGGATGGGTGATCGCGGCCGCTTTGGCTACGTGCAATATCAGTGCTTACGCTGAAGAGCTCAAAGTGGGTGTGGTTGATTTGCAAAAAATCATGCAAACCTCAAGTCAAATGAAAGCCATTCAAGAAAAATTGGAAAAGCAATTCAAACCAAGACGTGATAAGTTGGTCGCGATGGAAGAAGGTTTGAAGAAAGACATGGAACAATTTAAACGCGATAGCGTGGTGTTAAGCCAAGCGCAACGCAAAGAGCTCGAGAAGAAAATTGTCAATACTCAGCAACAATTTGAACGTGAAGGTCAGCAATACCAACAAGAGCTTGGCACAGCACATAACGAAGCCATGGAAGAATTGTATTCAAAAATACGACAAGCCATTGCAAAAGTAGCCAAAGCAGAAAAATTCGATTTGATCTTGCAAAAAGATGCCGCTCCCTACAGTGAAGATAAGTTAGATGTTACGGCAAAGGTAATACAAGACATCAAGTAACGCATTTGCCTGATGCTCTGCCCCCGGGGCAGAGACTAGGGTACTAATCTAGGGCTAATAGGGTAAACCACCATCAAAACCTGGTACCGTACGTGTTTTAATATATAGCCAGGTAAAATCAAGACTGTGTGGTTAAAATATTTAAAAAACAGCGATACATTGCGCGTGGTGAAATTTATTCGCAGCGCACATATGAATCAGGTTCTGATGGTATAAAGCAGTGGATACAATTGCCATTAATGTCACCGTTACTGAGAGAAATTATGACCGTAGACGTGAATATACAGCGCATTCTTGAATTATTGCCTCATCGCTATCCGTTTCTTCTGGTGGATAAGGTTTTGGAATACAAGCCATTTGAATATCTCACGGCGATTAAAAATGTCACCATCAATGAACCATTTTTCCCTGGACATTTTCCCGGCAATCCGATTATGCCAGGCGTACTGATGCTGGAAGCCCTCGCGCAAGCCGGTGGTATTTTATCGAATTTATCGCGCAAAGCTGCTGAAGGGCATCACTTTCTATATTATTTTGCTGGTATCCAGAATGCGAGATTTAAACAGGTGGTGGTTCCTGGTGATCAATTGCGTTTAGAAGTTAAATTATTGAGTACTAAGCGTTCGTTTTGGAGAATTGCATCTGAAGCGTATGTCGGCGATAAACTTGCTTGTTCTGCGGAACTAACAAGTGCAGCAAAGGAAGTGAAAAGTGATAAGTGAACATGCAATCATTGACGCAAATGCAAGACTTGCGCCCGGAGTTTCAGTAGGCCCTGGCTCTATAATTGGTGCCGAT
>DAIOSQ010000037.1:0-17487 GCA_036752465.1 Legionellaceae bacterium
CACCATAAAATACTTGTGCGTTTGCATATGTGCCCCGAATGTATGTATAAAAGCGGTTGGCGGTTGCAATATCGGCAAAAAATACTAGCTTAGGTACCTCCAGTTTATTTGGCGTGTTTAATACAGCTGCAATAGCTGCAAATTGTGCCATTTCATCTTGCGCAATAGTGGGTACATGAAACCTCACTTGCTTTGCTTGATGGGGCGGAAGTCTCCAGAACTGCCAACCAAATTTACCATGTTGTTCAATCAGTTCGCTATGCGATCCTACCGTGCCAGAAGAACCTAAGACTTGGCCTGGATAAGCACTTAGAAAATCCTTAGGTGTACAAGACATGATTGTGGTACTCAGTGGCTTAATGACAAAGGGTTTATCAACTTTTCCCCGATTATAACGCGCAGCCAGGATTTGCTGAACTCCGTTACCTAAGGTGAGTACAGGACTTATCTTGCCATCAGCTTGGATAACTTGAATAACTTTATTGCCCTCTGGGATGAAGTAATGGACGTCTGGTTTTAGGAGAAATTTTACGGTGAACAGGGCATTCAGCAACATAGCATATACATCGAGATCAAGACTGTCGATGATGCTATCCGGTAGTGTTAGACGGGATGCTTGCGCGCGCAAATGTGCCTTCATGGCTTGAATATACTCCCAAGCAGTTTTCGGCGTTTCGAGATTTACCTCGTTCGCATCATCTACCCAATCATTCAGGGCCTCGTAAACCCACTCAAATTGATGGCTAATGCTTTTATTATGTGGCACTGCTAGACGAAAAGTGGTTAGATTATCGAGGTTGGTATCCGATTCATTCACCACCAAGGCAACTTCGTTGTCGTAGGCTATGTTTTGATTGGTCGTGAGTGCTTTCATGCGCATAAATCCCAAAGCATCGGTGGCACCGAGATTGACACCGTTCTCTTGGAATAAACGCGCTACCTCGGTAGGGTCATTGCTCAGAGCTTGCTTGGTATAAGGAATCCCAAGCATAGCAAAAAAACGGCCATAATCAGCGATGTTGCTCTGGGCATCATGGTACGACGATGTTACATAATCGACCCGCTTGTGGTCTAGCCATAGCAAGGCCGCTTTGGCCATGTCTATCAAACTTTTGCCCTGACCTGTCTCAATATTCGTGACCAGCTTACCGCCGTGTACTATGCCCATGATCAAGGCAATCATTTGGGTGGAATACGGAAACTCTCCTGTGCTGCGGTACATGGCTTCACGTATCAGTGCCAAAGCCACCAGCGATTTATCGATGCAAGCGGGCGCCTGTTTGAGGTGTAAAAAACATGCCTGTATGGCTGCGTCACTGAGATCCTTAGCTGCCAGGCCTTGATAGAATGTTATGCTTGAACCTAGCTGATTGACATAATAGAAATACGCCATGATTTGCTCTCTCACGGCCATAGGCAGCGCGTTTGCTAGCAGCAAATCCTTGGCTTGATTGATCACACGCTGAACCTCTGCATCATCAAACTGCCGATCAAGATCACGGGGACCAAAAGGGTTTTTTTCGAATGTTGCTAACAATGCTTGGAATGCAGGCAAATCAGCGTTTAGTGGATGTGCGCTAACAGCATCGTATAGGCATGCGACCCGCACCGGCCTATTGTGACAAAATTGCGCCAATGCAGCGAATTCATCAGGCATTAAGTACTGCAAGAAGTTAATAAAATCAATGTAGCAATTAACTTCACTGCGGCCTTTTGTTGCAGCATAATCGTGGCTCAATATGCCGATGATAACGTTTCTGTTATCAATTTCTTGCATATCTTTTATAGCCTGTGCTACATCGGCAAGTTGTGGGTTGCTAACCAAATGATAAAGAAAATTAGCCAGGATATCGCGATGTTGTGTGGCCTGGTTACTCAAGTCAAAAATACTTGCAATTTGCTCAATATCCAATGACGTATGCTGTGTCATGATCAAGCACAATATAGGGTCCAGGAGGTCCTTTTCGTACCAAAAAAGCATATTTTGCAAACATTCTTCAATGCCGGTGAATGGGATGACGACTTGTTCTGCAAGGCTTTTAGGCTCTACTGCTGCAGCTAGAGCAGGGCTTTCCTCACATTCCGTACGTGCTGCATGCGAGCGAAGTTGCTTGATGTAAATCGCACAGAAAGCGGCGATATACTGGCTAGAAAATCCTTTATCGTTTAAACGTGTCAAATCACTGATTAATTGCAACCAAGCGGTTGTTTCAGTTACCTTGACGCTATCATATAGCTGCAGCAGCGCCAAATGGTTAGCGGCTGGCAGACGAGGCAACAGTCGCAGCAGTGGTTCTAGGGTGGCATAATGACAATCATCTTTGTTTGACAACAGTTCAGTCAGTTGTGTTTTGCTATTTTGACTGAACGCTGATCCTGCCAGTATGGTTCGCAATAGCGTGGCAAGATGTGTACTTTTTGCTGTGATGTCATCTATGCGGGCGAAAGCCGCAAGCTGTGCGGCTTGTGCTGAGATTGTATCTGAGGTTGCCGATGCGGTAATAACTTGCAAGTCATGGAACTTAACAACAGCTTTTGCTAACTCATCGGGCAGATTATTTGAGCAAAAGGCCATGTTGATCGCGCTTGCTTGACATTCCTGTAATATGGCTTGGTACCGCTCTGTTTCTGTAGCTATGAATGTAGCACCATGCCATAACCAAAGCCGATTTAAGTCATCAAAGCTGGTTCCCTCACCCTTTGTGCAAAGCTCACTAATTAATGCCACACTATTACCGCCAAGCTGCTTAGCCTCGAATAATATCCTTGGCAAAGATGCAGGGCTAGGTTGGATACTGTAATGTGACAAAAGTGGTTCTACCCACGCAAGGGAGTCGGATGATTGTTCCATAGCGCTTGCGCAAATTTGTATAAAATCCTTTGCTAAAACATAGGTTTTGCTAGATGCTATAGCTAGCATGAGACTTTTAAGCCCTTGGAAGTTATGAGCCACTAATGAACTGATGTTTGCTTGCAAGTCTATGATTTTTACTTCTCGTATGCGGATCAATGCAGCAAATAATAGCACCCCCTCAAATTGATGTTCCGGAAGTATACGCTCCTCAATGGCAGTAGTTATGTTGAAAGCGTCTATAAAAGGTACCGGACTTTGCCTCGGATAGCGCGTACGCATTTCGTTACGCAACTGAAAAAATCTTCTTGTCTCATCAGGCTTTTTGCGCACACACGTCAGCAATTTTTCGGTATAGTCCTTTATGTAGTACTCTTCCATAGTGCGCATGATCCCAAACAACTCAATGCCTAGATTTACGTCAATATCGAGTGGGCCATTTTCTAACCCTCGTATCAGCGTTTGTAGAGATGCATACTTGTCGTTGCTCGTAGCAGATATGCCATGTATTTTGGACAGTAATTCGTGTATAGAGTCTTCTGGTTTGAATGTCTTATTGCAGATGAAAAATAAACTGCTTATGTAGGTGAAGTCTCTGCCATAATCAGCATGCTCACCATTTCTATATATTCTTTGTATAGCCGCTAGAAACTGTGGCAGGGAGATACCTGCTGTTTGACAGCCAATGTAACGCAAGGCTAACCGTGCTAATACTCGACGATCTTTTGGAGTTTGTCTGCAGAGAAGCGTGTAAGTACGCTTATCATCGCGATTTTTGACATACAAACTGTAATTGGGCAAAAATTCTGTGTTTCTCTCAAAAAATACTCTTTTTGAAAGCTTTTGTTTCGATTCAGGTGTATCTGCTACAGCGATAACCTCGCCCTCAGGTATCGTGAGATTTGCTTGCGGGTTACCCTCAGTTTTAACCAATAGATAATAGCGATAATCAGGGCTTTGGTTGTCTTTAACCTCTTTCCTGACCCTTGCTACTTCGCCTTGCTCACGCGCGTCATTGACTAATTCAAGGAGACTGCCCGGGTGATAGTATTTGCAATTAGGATTGAATGGCCGTGAATTTAGTTCGTCTGCGTGATACGTTATCTGTTGCACGGCGCCAACCGATTTAAAATCTTCATATCTAAACGCGTAATAATCGCCATAATTACTGGCACAAAGGCCGGTTAATAAGTCTAGTTCATCGCGCAAATGACGTGCGTTCTCTAACCTAAATGACATTCTCTGAATATAAACACCAGGTAGGCCACCGCCTGTTGGCGTATGCCATTGCAAATCGACAACCTCAGACAGCGATACCTCTTCATGCTTGGCTCGAGCAGATAATTTATCCCAAAATATGGCAAATTGCGCCAATGTGTGTGTTAAATCATGGCAAGATGAGCCGGTATGTTCTAAAAACTTCTTGGCCCAGGCCAGTTTTTGTGGGTGGAACGCTTGTAATGTCTGCATGCTCATAAAAAAATCTACTGTATCGATAGCATCCCATTGCGGTATATAATTTAAGTAGTGGGGCATCATAAAACCCAATAATTCAGGTCCGCAGGTATTTAGCTTTTCTAAAAAATTATTAACCCCTGTTACGCCAGATCGCACATAGATATTGATGAGTGGTGTTGGTAAATCCTTCGCGCTGTTTGGAAAAAAATGGTTGAAAATTTTATTTGTCTTGAGTTGTTCAGGCAATGTAATGCTTGCAAAATAAGCGTCATGTAATGGCACTTGTGCTGCTGCTGAGGGTGGGGCAAATGCTTGCTTGGGCGCATGGTCAAAGATGCCGTTGTAATGCAATACCCACTCGGAAGCTGGTGTTTTCATTAATACAAAGCCAGCAGGCAAATTGTCCTTATTCAGGCTAACCAATGCACGTAAATTCAGTGCAAATATTTCAGCGGCTTGTGGGGTTAGATATTTAATGGCATGCGGCAGATTTGCAAATAATTCTTGCTTTAATAACTCATAGAGCTGTGTTGTGGTTTGTGCCCCGCAAAGTGCTTGAACCTTATCTCGATAGTGGGCAGTATTAAATTCATTAAAATCAACTAACGCTTGCACATAAGTTTCGGCTTCCTGATTAATGGCTGTTTCGTTGTCTACGTGTTGCGCGACTTCCACCATCTGCACTTGCTCTGCTAAGCCGCTGATGGGATTATTTGCAGGCGATGTCTGTGCTGCGACAGGCTGCTGCTGTTGTCTGATTCTATCTATAATGGTAGGTACGGCATTGAATTTGGCTGGGATCCTTGGGGTGGGGGTTAGCGATTGCGATGGTGCGTTGCTGCTGCTTACCTGATGCAACTTTGCGATAATAATCTCTTGAAATGCTTGGGCACAGGCGTATGCTTGCAGATTATGAATGGTTAGGGGCAATCGCACATGGCTTTGCGCAAATTCCAGTAATTTATTGTGAATGGTGTGGTTTGGGTCGGCTAGATCAGATGCAATTAAGTTAGAAAAATTTAATACTACGGAATACACTCGCTCGCTATTCAGTATGGCAATAAATGTAGAAAAGTCCGGACCATCGAGGATGGTTGAGTTAACAATCAGCGAAAGCTTAGCAAGGGCTTTGTTGTTGATAAAGGCAGTAAGCTCTCTTAGAATCTCTGGTGTGAGATCACCTTTAATCGTTAGTTCTAAACGGGTGTTGTTTTGCGCGTCAATCCCTGCTAGTTGCTCTGAAAATCTTTCTAAAGTACTCAATCTAACAGTCACTGCTGTTTTCATAAAAAGCTCCTAATGATGTTTGTGTTATGTAGATGTGGCTGTGGATTTTGTAACCATCGGCTATATTTGCCATGTTTGGGTAAGCACAGAAGCAAAAATTAGGACAAATTATAACAAAATGCATCATTCAAGGCAACTTCATGAATGACACGAAGCTGGTATACCTACACTGACTTGGGAGCGCATGCTTATTTATGCCTGTTTTTTTGCACCCAATAACATGGCATGACCCAATATGATGAAAAGGACGCTGCCTAATAAGTCAATTGGGTAGTGCCAACCCAAAAGAACACAGCTCAGCGCCAATACTAGGTTGAGAGGTAACAATGTTATACATAGCTTAGGAAAACAACGGATCAGGTTTACGCACAAATACGCCCATATGACATGAAATGAGGGAAACGCTATCATGCCTCCATCGCTGGTGGTGGGTATTTGATGGTGATGTATTTGTTCAAACTTTAGCCCAGTAGCGTACTGTTGCTCGGTAAAAAACGGAGACTGTAGATTGCTCGCAGGTGCAGTCGTCGGAAAGAAATAATAAAAAATCATGCCTAGAAGCAGCGTGCTCAGTAATAAAAAATAATATTCGTGTAAAAAAAGCTTAAAGCGTTTAAAACACATCAACAGCAGCGGAAAAAAAATGAGTTGATAAGCGATTGAGTCGTAAAGTAAGCCTAGCATGTTATAAATAACAGTATTGGCATGGGCACAGTACATGAGATCAGTTAGGTGTAAATATGACCAGTCATCGAACCATAGCAAATAGCTATCAATGGGCGCAAAAGGCGTAAATTGGGCGGCCTGACAAAGCAGATAAGCGAGCTGAAGTACCGTCAGATAATAGAAAAATTCTGTAGCAAAATGAGTTAACCCATGTTGTGGACCAAATAAAAGACGCGCCCCAAAGCAAATCAGCAAAACAAGCATCAAGCAGTTTAGGCTGCTCTGCAACAAGTAGCTGTTGCCTATATACATGGTCACATGGGTATTGAAGAAAATGGCGAGTAAAGAAAGAAAAAAAACGCAGCCGAACAATCCTAAGAAATACTTTGCTTCAATAGGTGCGCAAGCTACTGGTTCATAATTGCTTATTCTCTTCGCGTTGTTTTTTAATCGCATAGTATATTTCTTCACGATGAACATCAATGTTGCGTGGCGCATCCACACCGAACTTGATATTACCATGTTCTTGTGTTTTAAAAGCAACCACTTTAACAATCTGACCAGCAATGACAATGTTAAGCGGTTCTTCGAAGGGCACAGTGACTATGTTCATGGTTTGACTCTCTCTCTTTTTCTTTATTTTTTAATATGTTATATCTTATTTGATTTTTAAAATCAATAATTTCTAATCTAACCGGTGGGCAACTTAAGTTATGGTAATAATTTGGCTAATACTGACTAAAATTGTCAATTAGTGACCAGCCTTAAGGCACGCCGACATACCGGCATAATCGTCAGCAAATATGCTATTTCAATTGCTTTGCAGTTCACTATGAGATATGATTAGGCGTTTTTTTGACCTTGCCTGATCCATGAGCATCAACATACACGCTCTAAGCAGGCTTTATCCATAAGGAGTTACCATGAGGCATTATGAAATTGTGTTTCTTGTGCACCCAGATCAAAGTGATCAAGTATCATCTATGGTCGAGCGCTACGAAGGAATTATTAGCAAACAAAATGGAATAATTCATCGCAAAGAAGATTGGGGTAGAAGACAGCTGGCTTACACCATTAAAGACGTACACAAAGCGCATTACATTATGCTCAATATTGAGTGCGACCAAGTGGCGATGGAAGAGCTCAAGAGCGCTTTTAAATTTAACGATGCCATATTGAGACATCTGATTCTTGCACAAAAGGAGCCGATATCACGCGAATCGGTTATGATGAAAAAAGAATCAAAAGAAGCATAAAGGAGAATATTCATGGCCGCATTTAGAAGAAAAAAAGCACTGCGCAGCAGTGAAAACGCTCACGAAATTGATTACAAAGATGTTGGTGCGTTAAAAAACTACATCAATGAAACGGGAAAAATAGTACCCAGTCGTATCACAGGTGTAGATGCAAAATTTCAACGCCAGCTGACACGTGCCATTAAACATGCTCGTTTTCTAGGACTATTGCCTTATTGTGATAGTCATAACTAGTCATGCTTATGCTTAACCAATGGTTGCTGCGTCAGGTCAAATCAATACTTGGTCATTATCAACATGCATTAACATGGGGTATTGTTCTTGCGCTGACGCCATACACAGTCTGGTTATCGATGTCTTTGGTTGCGCTCGTTACACTGCGTAAAGGTTGGCGAGAGGGTGCTTATCTTTTGGCCCCGATTTTCGTAGTGAGCTATGCAATAAACTGGATGTCGTCTTCGGCTCCCAATGCGCTGAGTGAAGCTATCCTCACATTCATACCGATATACGTTGCAGCGCTGACTTTGCGTTACAGTGTCAGCTGGCAAATGGTGGCTTATGGATTATTGCTGGAAATGCTTTTTTCTGCTATGTTTGCACAAATTTTTGTACCTGATGTCATCATGGTGCAGTTTGAATTTATGAAAACAGTGCTAAATCAGCTAAGCCCGGATAATGCCTTGGTAACATTGCTCAGCAATGGTGAATCACGTCATCAACTGCTGATGGCCAACTATCTATTTGGTGTGCAAATGGTTTCAGTTGGTATCTCAACCACGATGTCGCTATTGTGTGCTCGATCGATGCAGTCTCAGCTGTTTTTCCCACAAGGCTTTCGAGCGGAAATAAACGCCTTTCGTGGCAACAAAATCATGTTATGCGTATTTGTCTTGTTGGTATGTGCTGCAAGCGCTAAAAATGTACTGGCAATGAATATGCTGCCCGCTATGGTTGCCTATTTCATGTTGGCTGGTATGAGCTTGGGTCAGCTGCTATTTGCGCAAAAAAAATCTATCCACGCCAGTATGATGCTCATTTTGGCGGTGATATTTTTGCCATTTATCATGCTGCCGATAACTGTACTGATTGGACTATTCGACAGTATATTAAATTTTAGATGTTATCTGACTGGGGCTAAGGCAGATAAAACCACATAAGAGAAGGGGAGTATTATGCAATTAATATTGTTAGAGAAAATAAAAAATCTGGGTAATTTAGGTGACAAAATCAACGTCAAACCTGGGTTTGGTAGAAATTATTTGATTCCACAAAGCAAAGCAGTATATGCCACGGAAGAAAATATAAAATTGTTTGAGGAGCGGCGAGCAGAGCTTGAGAAAAAAGCGCAACAAGCATTGGCGCACGCTGAACAACTCGCTGCCAAGATTAATGATATCTCTGTCACCATTGCAGCACAAGCCAGTGATGAGGGCAAGCTATATGGCTCAGTGGGTACTGTTGATATTAAAGAAGCTCTTAGTGCCAAATCAATTCAAGTTAGCAAGCGTGAAATTGTGATGCCAGAAGGAAGCATTCATTCCATCGGCAACTATATGGTAGAAGTGCATGTGCATAGCGATGTGATTGCTAAATTACAAGTTGAAATTGTAGCAAGTTAAAGTCGCGATGTGCGCAGCCAAAGATCCTGATTGAGGGCTCGTTGCAGCAAATTTTTGTGAAAATATATCTATATGTTCAGCAAAGATTGGCTGCAGCTGTAGCAAATAAGCTAAAGAAATATAATGCAGAGAAAGCAAGCCATAGAGCGAGTGACTTACAGAGAAATGCCTATTTAGAGTTAGCGGTGTGTTTTTTCTTTTGGCACAAGTTTCTCTCTAAAAGTTGGGTGTAAATAGGTTTGTTTTTTGCTGCTTGCATCACGATACACGATACCATACAAGTCAGCATCAGCGGCAATATTAATGAATAGTTCTTGGTCATTTCAATGACCAAAATCACTCCAGTTATAGGCGCGCCTACCGAGGCGGCAAACAAACCACTCATGCCAGCCAATGCAAATATACCAGGCTCCAGAGTTAGATCGGCAAATAGCCAGTGAACACATTGATATCCCGCCAATCCAAATAAGGTGCCTATAGCCATCATCGGCGCAAAAATGCCTCCAGGAACATTCGTTGAGTAGGATACCAGCGTGGTTATAAAACGAATAAAAGCCAAACTTAAGATAATATGCATGGCAGGCAATGCCGTCAGTGCTTGGTTGATAATAGCATAGCCCGATCCTACGCACTGTGGATGGATATAAGCCAAACAACCTATGATAGCGGCGATACTTAACGTATAAAGAAACTGATACGTTAGGCTTAAATTATCCACTTGGTTGAGAATCAAAATGAGGGAGCGATTGAGTGTCAACCCTAAAAATCCGACAGCCATACCAAACAAGATAAATACCCAAAGCGATTGGACGGTGAGGTGGGTATGAATTACGTGCATCTGAATGGCTGCATCTGTCCCAAGCAAGAGATGTAACATGATGGTTGCTGCTACACAAGTCATGATAACCACGATTAACTGCATCAATGAATAGTCAAATTTGCGATGCATTTCCTCCATAACAAATAATACGCCTGCGAGTGGCGCATTAAACGCGGCTGCTAATCCGGCTGCTGCACCAGCAGCAATCAACGTATCACGTTGCTGCGGTGAAAGATAAAAGCAATCGCTTAACATGGCGCCGACATTACCCCCCATTTGAATGGTGGGTCCTTCTCGACCTAATACCATTTTGGCAGAAATAGCCAAAAGTCCGCCGATAAATTTCACAGGTAGTAACTTTTTCCAAGATGGCTGGTTGATATGCATTAAAGCCCCTTCAATTTGCGGAACGCCGCTGCCTTGAGCTTGTGGAGCAATGAATTTTACTGCAAGCCAAGCTATGCCAACCATTGCCGCAGATAGCAAGGCGGAGAGCATGATACCTGGTAGCGCGAATGCGCTAGGCGTGCTCAATATGTTTGATAACCGAGTATCCAGATAAACAATACTGATTTGAAAGTAAGATGCAATCGTACCTGTCAACAATCCAGTTAATATGGCTAAAAAATAAAGCAAGCAGGGCTTTTCATGCATTTATTATTAACTCCAGTGGTCACATCTCTAGGAATTACTTTTTCAATATACCATAATCAGGTTATTTAAGAAGGCAAAACTCGTCCTATGAAAATAAAATCTGATATATGCACCGATTACTGTAGTCATTGTGGACATCAAACAATTGCTTTTTTAACCCCAGAACATGACACGCTTGTGCGTAAGGTTTGTCGTAACTGTCAAACTATTCATTATGAAAATCCCAAAATAGTCGTGGGTGCAGTCACCACCTGGGAAGATAAATTTTTATTATGTAAGCGTGCGATTGAACCCCAAGTAGGATTGTGGACGTATCCTGCTGGATTTTTAGAAAATGGCGAGTCTTTACAGCAAGGTGTGATGCGTGAGGCTTACGAGGAAGCGTTGGTGAACATAGCCATTTCTCACTTGCTTGGGACGTACTCTTTAACAAGCATCCATCAAGTACATATGATTTATGCTGCTACAATGACCAAACTAGAGTTTGGCTGTGGAATTGAAAGCAGCGAAGTCATCTTGGTGGCAGCGGATCAAATACCCTGGGATAAACTGGCATTTCCTGTGATAAAGTGGGCCTTAAAAGCTTATTTGACCAATAAGCCAGGCATCATTGATAGCAAAGCCACCCATGAAACTTTAGAAAAATCTTGGGATTTGTAAGGAAATGTAATGGATGGTGTTGCTTTTATACGCTACGGTGGTGGAGCCTTTGATCTCAGAAAATATTTTATCAAAGTGTGTGCTTGGCTGCAGCGCAAGCCAGTCTTAATATTAGAGAGTGATCCTTTGCTGTGCGCAACAATTTTGGCTAACTCTGACAAAAAAGGAACTTTTCTCGAGCACCTATTGGCGATTCCAGCATGGCACCCAATTTACTCACTTGAATCAGAAGATGGTGCACGTTGGAAAGCGCTCTCTATGTATTGTTGTCAGGTATTTCGAAAATTACGCTGGAAAGAGCACATCCCGTTACAAGTGACTGCGCATGTTCAAAGGCTGGCAGAAGCGATGCGGCTTGATCCATCATTGGTGATGGGGGCCGAGCAAGTATCACGCATTACCCTCAACGTTTTGTATGAGCTGCTTTTTGAACAAGAAATTTCCCCAGATGAAGCCACTCTATTTTATCAAGCGTCCATTGAATGGCGTAAAGAAATTGCTTTGAAAGGCAAAGGAGATTACCGCATCAAAGCAGCGTTTTGCCAGCGTCTCACTGAGAGCATTCGAGCATCCAGTTATGCTGCGGGGCCTACTCAGGAAGGCGCAAGCGATGAGATGATGTGGTTGTCGGTGTTCGCGCAACCATTTATTTTGTCACCGCAAATAAATGTCAGTGATATTATGGTCTCGGTGTTTGCTTTTTTACGCGCTAATGCAGCGTTGTATGAGGTCTCACGTATAAAAGCAGCACAGGGCGATGATGCCTATCTACAAGCAGTTATCATGGAAGCCATTCGGCTGCAGCATCCCTTCCCGATTCTGGAAAGAGAGCTGACTGCAGCTGCCACCATCCAAGGCAAAAGCTATCCAGCAGGTACGCAGGTCATTATGATTCTTGATCACTTTATCCAAAATAGGACATTTGATCCGCAAACTTGGTTGGAGCCCGCTGTAAAAAATTCATTTGAAGGGCTTGTGTTTGGAGCAGGCAAGCGCATATGTTTGGGAAAGATATTGGCTACACAGTTGATGGTAGAGCTGTTGAAAGCAATGTTGGTCATGTTACCAGATAAAAAAATTCAACCCGGATTGAGTCATGTATTTAGCGGCCGGGATAACGATGATACATCATCTTGGAGAGAATCCTGCTATCAGATGAAGATATTTGGTAGAACGCTTTGGATGAGCTTTAAAATAGGACTAAAGAATAGTCGCATGAGTCTGTAACCATCGGGTAGAATGGGTATGTTAAATCCTCAGGTGATCGATTTATATAGCTCCTTATGTTATAGATTGTGCCACAGGTTCGGGATGTGGTGTGGAGGGTAATTGCACGAAGTCTTGCATGGCCAAAAATGTCGCCTAAAAATGTCGCCTAAAAATTGACTTTATTCATTTAGAATGATACAGTCAGATTCTTTGTATGAGCACAAATGAAACAGACAGAAGAACTTCTACCCTATACCCTCGTTGCATCAAAAAGTCGCTTTCATCCGCATGAAAATCCTTTGTTTGCCTACTTGGTCGACCATTATCAGCAAAAAAGATGTGATGAAATCGAGACCAATTCTGGTTTTGAGCGTATGGTGGAATGGGAAAAAGATGGGCGTAAAGCACTTTTTTTTCATCTTGCCTTTGTCCCGGTTGATTTTCCTATTTTTCAAGATTTTGGCTTAACTGATCTTCATCTCAGCGTTGATTGTAAGTTAGTGGACACAGACAGCATCCCACATCGTAAATTGCCCCCTCATCATGTAAGTTTGGTTTACATAAACCGCAAGACAGAACAAAAAATCACGGTGCGAATCGAGTATACCAAACGCGCCAATCTTGTCTATGCAACATTACGCCATCTCGATGGTTCTTCCAAGGAATCTCTGCAACTCACAACCATTCAAAAAGAATATCTCTTGCTGCAAGCCATTTCATCCCAACAATTGTTACAGAGTTTTTTGCAAGCCAATCAACAAGCACAGTACCAACTATTATTAGAAGTGCAAGATTTGGATAAACAATTAAGAGGTGATGATATCAATACAACCAGCATATTGCTGAGCTTGATTGAACGCTTGACAAAGTACGCACGCTATAGTGGGTGCTGGGATGGCCGTATTGATATGTGCCAGAGTTATTTAGACAAATTACATACAGTTGAGCTGCCAATACCCATGCAAGGGAGTAGCGAACAAGATACATCAGAGCCTGTCGACGCAGAGCTGTCAGTACGCGCTTCTCCACAGAAACAGGCTCCAATAGCATGGGAAGAGCGCATTGTAATGCATATTGATACATGGCTTACGCAAGCACCTTTGGATGTTTTGGATAGTACGGCAGTGAGTGCCTGGATTAGAACGCATATTACAAATTTTGCTGTTTTGGATGAACTGTGTCTATCTCATTTTATGGATGCGCCAACATTCAGCGCTCAGCCATTTATTCAAGCACAATGGCAACGTCTGCCTACTAGAGGCACGTTATTGGAATATTTTACGCAACATTTATTCTTAGGGCATAGCGAATTGGTCCGAGATATAGCACCCCTCCTAAATGATACAATAGAACTTTACCAGATCTATATGCGCTTTTTGCATGCTATTGAACAAGAAATAGAATTACGCACGCAACGAATTGCTACGGCGCATGTTTTATATGATAGTTCTCCGCTATACAAAAATGTATTGATGTCTAAACGGTATACTTTATTGGATGATGGTGAGCATCTTCGAGGAATTTTAGTCGATTTATTTTTACAAGATAATTTCGACGTATTTTGTATGTATGTAGATCAAGGCATGGCCAGTGATACCGGACTGCAATTGCTTTTACCCGGAATACCTTATCATGCAATAGGCGCGATAATCTCTCTGTTTTATAGCAATCCGCGCCCAACAGCTTACATAGAAAAACTATTTTCTCGACAAAGCAACATCATCTTACCGCATATTGAAAACTTAGATCTTAGTTTGTATCAAATCGAAGGTAAAAAAATAATACGGCATAAAGCGAATACTTACCTTATTGAGAGAAATCATAGAAAGAAAAAGATCGAACTTTCAAATATGTGCCAACACAGTTCAATCACCACACTACGGATAACTTTAGATAAATACGAAGAAGGTGCTATCCGCCTTATGCCTCCAGCCCGTCTATCACAACTAGATGAATTGCTCACAATATTGGCGCAACATAGCAGTCCGGAACTTTTAATTAAAGAAACTATGAAATTTTTTGATAACCATTTCTTTGTAACATCGTATGGTGCCCCGTATCAACGATCGGTGCATCCAGAAGTTATGATGGCTAAGACCATGGATGAGTTAATTGCGCTCTATAGAGAGAGCTCCCTGCCAAGGGAACAATCGGTTCGGTTATTAATTGGTGTAGTATTTGATAATGCAAGAAAAAAGTCATTTGCAGATATCATGCGTAATGGTGGACAAAACTTATTAACTAAGTGTCTAGCAACTTTTAACAGTTGCTCGTTGGAAGAACAAACTACAATAGTGCGTAACCTGTTTCGATTGATTTTGGCTGGATTAAGAACAAAACAAAGTAAAGAATGTATTTTTTTAATGCGGGCATTGATATTTTGTTGCCTAAGCGTCGCTGATCCTACAATCGAAATCCATTATACATTACTCAGTGCCATTTTCCTTTTTGGCACTGCACGCGGCGATATGCCAGAGTTACAAATGATATCACCTATGTTGAAAACAATGGCTGACAACTATGTCAAGGGTTTACCCGAATCAGCGCGCGTGCTTTTGAATCAGAAAAATCTATCTTTGATGCGTTACATCATGAGTGAAGCAAGTCCGCAAACTTTTTTTAACAGCACATCAAAATCGAATGGCCTGACGGTCCAAACTTCTATAACCACTCAAGATGAGAAAGAAACCATAAGACCAACTTAAATATCAAAATATTGAAAAAATACACAACAAAGAATTAATTATGGCTAAAATAAAAATAGAGAAAATATCTACAAATGAACCGAATTAACAGTAATCGACTTGATTGAAAAAACATTTGAAGTATTAAAGAAGCACGAGTTTGATTTAATCACCGGAGCTACGTGTTGTTTGGGATGTTGATAGCCACCATCTTCGGATTGAAGTGACGTTCTTTGACGATCCTGGTAAAAAGTTATCAAATGGGTGTACCATCTTGATAGGTAAGCGGTGTTGTGGCTCTTTGATTTGTACCCAATATTAGTGTGCATATTATTGCAAAATTAACCGCATAGATTGATGCGGTAGGTTATGATGGTTTGAGTTAAGTAAGAAAAACACCTGGTTATCATGATGAGCCATTACATGGAGTTCGGAAAAATCAAGATCTACTTAATCGTGAGGACCTTTCTCTCACTGTTGATATACAATACTCACCCGCATGGTACTAGATTATATGAAAATCAAACCAAAGAGCAACGCAATATATGGACAGAGTATTAAAAACAAAGTGAATGTTGGTTGGAATTTGAACACTATATCATAAGAACCGGGTGCATCTATAAAAACTGCTTGAAAAATTCTGTTGGCTCTTAATATTGGTTTTTGTGTGCCATTAATGTAGACCTTCCAACCAGGAAAATATTGGTTGTTGAATATGAGGTATGCTGCAGCATTGGTTGTGACATGCATGTAAGCGCTGTTAGGTTTTATGTCAAGTTTTTCCAGTGTCCACTTGTAGTTGGCTGGAATCGGATTACTGCCATTATAGTTCTCTATTGTTGGATGAGTTGGATCATAGAGAACGTTTTCTATCAAGGCTTCTGCATAAGCATTATCTGATTTATAATCGCTTCGCTGGATGTTTTTCTCTCGCCTGACATCAGGTGTTGCAAAAACTATTCGAGATAAAAATAATTCATTTTTAAGATACCAATACAAAGGATTACTTAAATTATTATATCCATGTGAAAAAGGAACTTTGTTTAACAACCATTCTTCATCAGCAAATGCATAGTCATGTGTTTTTCCTAATCTTCGATAGTTTGTTGTTATGGATATACTTTCCACACGTTTTTGCACTCGTTGTGAATAAAATGCCTTGCCATCGAGTAAAGGGCTTACACTGAGAGGGGATACTACCAATGATAGAAAGCCGAAAACAAGAGCTAGATTAATGGTTAATGCCCAATTTCGAGCTCCGCGCCTCATCCATAGCAACGGTAATAATAAAAGGCTACCGCCCAAAATCAAATACTCTACAATAGGCGCATTGAAATGAAGCAACGCCCCCATAAGTCCTACTCCCAAACTGTATAGAATAATGATATACCGATTGGGCTTGATGCGTGAGCATCGAAGATAAGATAACTTTTCAACCATCAAGAAAATCACAAAAATTATTACATAGTAGGTACCCACTTGCCACCACCGATTAGCGTTAATAATAGGGATATGGGTAATAATTTTTGCGATAGCATGATTGTTGGCGTATGAGTAACTTAACATCAAGATCAAACATATCAACCAATACCAAACCCGTTTTGTGGTTCTTTTCCAGGGTGTAGCCAATACAATAAGCCACGGAAAAATACCTACACCAGTTGTCCAAATGGGTGTTTTATCAAACAGTTCTGCATTGTTCATGATGATTCTTGGATCAATCGCAATCAACAATGCTTGATATATGTTTGTGTATGAATAAGAAGGCATCCGAGCAAGACTTCGCAGTCTTGGTTCAGGGGTAATAAAATCTCCTTGAAATGATAGGTAATTAAAATGCATTACAAGAATTGTAGGTAGGATCGTACAAGCATATAATATTCCTGAGGTTAGAAAAAATATCAAAAGATGAGTTGCAACTGACCTTATGCGTTCATGTGCTTTAATTGGTACGTGAATATATTGATGAATGCATGTTCCGAATGAAAAAAGCCCTGCGATGATAAAATTAACGATATTCATCCATAAATAACCTGCGACTATATATAACATCCAAGTAATGCCTATCAAAATAGATCGTGTGATATTGGATTTTTTTGATACAATCATATGCTGGCAAATGTATAAGAGCCATGGAAAACTAGACAAAGAAATTAGAAAAGAACACTGTCCTACGATAGGTAATAACACCGCAGTAGCAAAGATAACCGCACCAAAAAATGCAATGTATTTATGTTTTGATAGTTGTAAGAAAAACAAATAACCACCCAGGGCTCCGATTAGTATTACACTTTCAAGCATTATTTGATAGGAAAATACGGGA
>DAIOSQ010000038.1:0-17288 GCA_036752465.1 Legionellaceae bacterium
GGCTTTTTGTAAGCTGCGCTTTTATGAGCACAACTTACGCTAAAAAGCAAAGCGCCCCCGCCTATAATTATTTTTCTTTTCATAGCGATTGCTTGAGTTTTTTGTGATTTCTCATTGAAACAGGAGCATTGCACCTTGTCAAGGTTTGTTTCAGCCTAGCCAACGACTTACCCAATAGTAAGTCATTGCGATATTTGGCTCATCTTGGCAGATAATTATCCTAGAATGCTTACATGCCCATGCATGGTGTCTATTTTCGAGCAGTTATCTACTAACCTGTGCTAAAAATTAAGTATATGGCGGAGGGTGATGTTGAGGTGTGTTATCGACTTACTTTTTTATATAGTCCATATATAACTTGTCCGGCACGTTTTGCTCGGACAGGTTGCCATTTATTTTCTGGCAGTAATATGGGTTGGGACGACTCAAAATAAAGCAAGCCGTGATTTTGCAGTAATGTGTTATTTTGCAGCAACTCAATACATGGCGCTAGCATATCTTTTGCGAAAGGCGGATCTAGGAAAATAATATCGAACGATCTTTGGGCTGTTTGTAGGTAGAGCAACGTATCCTGTTGCCTAATTTGTAAGACTTCAGGCGGCGCTTGAAACGACTGGGCGTTCTTGAGTAAATAGCGATAAGCTGATTTATCATGTTCGAGCAGTACGACATTTGCAGCACCGCGCGAATATGCTTCAAAACCCAGGGCGCCGCTGCCCGCAAACGCATCTAAACAATGCGCTCCCTTGATATCGTGCATCAACCAATTAAACAAAGTTTCCCGGACTCGGTTGGGTGTTGGTCGTAAACCTTCGTTATCTGGGAAAGCGAGCTTTTTCCCCCGATAACACCCTCCGATGATCCGGATACTCTGTTTCATGACGGTCCCACGGATACTTGCAGCCATTGCTCAGGGTGAATGTGATGTGTGAAAGCATTCTTAATATCCTTGGCGCTGGTCTGATTGATATGGTCAGGGTATGTATCGAGGTAGTCTTTAGGTAAACCGTAAAACGTGATTCGGAGTAGCATTTCGGCAATGCTCTTATTGCTAGCTAAGGTTAATGGAAAACTACCTATCAAATATGCTTTAGCGTCCTGCAGATCTTGGATGCTCGGTCCTAACCTTAAAAACCTTCGCAATGTTTGCTCCGTGATGTTTACGGCTTCTTGTGCTTGGTTGCTTTTGGTGGAGAGGCCAATCATGAATGGTCCGGTGCCAAGCATAGGCATAAATTGACTATAGACGCCATAGGTTAGGCCTCGTTTTTCGCGCACCTCTTCAGCTAATTTAGATACCAAACTGCCACCGCCTAGAATGTAGTTACCGACCATCAACGCAAAGTATTCTTGATCTTGGTGCGTGATACCCAGTTGGCCCAGTCGGATCATCGTTTGCGTCGCGGGGAAAGCTTGCTTGACTTGTACCTTGTGACGTAAAGCCTTAGCGGCTGGGATCGGGCTACCAACCCTGCCTGCAGGTAAATGTGATGTGAGTGTTTCAGCTATGGCATGTGCTTGGTCTTGATTGATTGCGCCCACCATGACAATTACCATATTATTTGCGACAAAATATTGATGATAAAAATTTTTGACCTGATCTAGCGTTAACTGCTTGACACTATCAATGGTGCCATTGATTGGATGGGCGTAAGGGTGATTGATGTATAGATTACTAAAAAAAAGCTCTGTTGCTACGCTATCTGGCGATTCTTGCATTTGTCTGATTTCCATGAGTTGTTGAGATTTTTCTTGTTCAAAAGCTGAACGCGGAAAATCAGGTTCTTGGATGATCATCGCCAATATACGGATGGCTTCGCTTAACGATTGTTGTTCAGTTAATGTTCTCGCCCGGATGATGGTCATATCTTGCGAAGTCGACAGATCAACCTGAGCTCCGGTTGCTGCCAATTTGTCGGCAATTTGATTTGCGGAAAGGCGGTGAGTACCCTGATTAAGCAAGCGCGTGGTTAATGCGCTTTGTCCAAAAATTGTATCATAAGCTGCTCCTGCTCTGAAGGCGATGTTGATTTCCAACATAGGGATTTCATGGGTGGCAAAAAAAACAGCGCGTGCTCCTTGCTTGGTTTGCCACTGTTGTGATGAAAAATTGTCTGCCCAGCTCAATATGGGTAGGGTTAAGGTCAGCCAAGCTATGTACTGTAAAAACTTGTGACTCATGATGATTTTTCCTTTTGTGGTGAAAGCGGCTGCAGATTGGCTGCGGTGAGCAAACTGTCAACAAAATAACGTGTGGCTGCATCTTGAATATCTTGGGCAGTAATTGCTTGTAATTTTGGAATGTACTGGTCAGACTCTTTCCAGCCAAGCCCTATGGTCTCTAGCAAACCTAATTCCATAGCCTGCCCAAAAATTGAGTCTTTTGCAAAAGTTTTCTCAGCAATAATTTGTGTTTTCACTCGTTGTAATTCTTCATCGCTGACTGGCGATTTTTGCAACGTAGATAACTCTTGTTGGATGGCTTGTTGCAAATCTTCTGTTCGATGGCCATGACTTGGGACCCCATAGAATGTAAATTGCGTCTGGTAGCGCGCATATAAGTCATAATTGGCGTCGATATTGCTGGCAATTTGTTGCTCTCGCACCAAGTGTTTGTCGAAGCGGCCACTATTGCCAATACTTAATATCCCAGCTATCAGTTCCAGTGTGTAAGGGTCTTTTGGATTTGCTGGATGGCTGGCCACTGTCGGTACGGTATAGCCAAGGATCAACATAGGCAGTTGCGCTGGGATTTGCACTTGGACAGTTTTAGGGCCAAGACTAATCGGTTCTACTTGCGCTTTTCTCGTTATTTCTGCTTTGCGAGGGATGTTGCCAAAATATTTTTTAGCTAAAGCAAATACTTTGTTCGCCTCGACATCGCCAACCACGACCAGCACTGCATGGTTAGGTGCGTAATATTTATCATACCAGTTCCGAGCATCTGCGACAGTGGTTTGTTGGATATCACTCATCCATCCAATCACAGGATGGTGGTATGGGCTACTCAGCTGTGATGCGGCTAAAAATCTCTCATACGTAAGTGCTTGCGGATTGTCATCGGTTCGCAGGCGGCGTTCTTCTTGAATCACTTTTAATTCTTTTGTAAATTCTTGCGGGTCGAGTAACAAATGCTGCATGCGGTCAGCCTCAAGCTGAAAGCATAAGGGTAGGTGTTTAGCGGCCACTTTTTCATAATAAGCAGTGTAGTCGTTGTTAGTGAACGCATTCTCTTGTCCACCAATTGCGGCAATTTTTTTTGAAAAAACTCCAAGAGGATTCGCTGGTGTGCCTTTAAACATTAGATGTTCCAGAACATGAGAAATACCGGTGTGGCCGCCTGGCTCATCGGCTGACCCTACGTTGTACCATAGCATGCTCACCACGACTGGAGCGCGATGATCCTCTTTGACCAGCAGCTTAAGTCCATTGTCTAGTTGGTATAATTTTGTGTCAGAAAATACCTGGCTGCAGAATAAAGCAGTAATGGCCATCAATAAAACTCGCACTAAATACTCCAATGTATGAAAAAGATGATAGAATTTCATATTTCCTTTGGTTTGTATACCTCATGATTAAATGGCTAAAACGCGATCATAAAAAAATTAACACGCAGGATTGGCAACAGTCTGCAGATCAGTTAGCTGTTGCCACTGAAACAGAAGTTTTGCCCCAGGCCACGCACGAGCTTCAGCGCTCTGCCCAGTTGGTACCTGCGCAGCAAGCCCGCGCAGGATTATTTAGGAAGATTGTTCGTGGGTTAAGTAAAACACGTGACCAGTTTGGTGGCGGTCTGATGCGGCTGTTGCTAGGGACAAAATCTATCGATCAAGCTACCCTTGAGGAGTTAGAGACCATATTATTGGGTGCAGATTGTGGTTTGGAAGTGACGCAACGGATTATTGTAAACTTGAACAAAAGATTGGCGCATAAGGCGCTAGCAGATGGTCAAGCGGTGTTGCTGGCGCTGCGTCAAGAATTGCGTGATATTTTACAACAGCACCCGCAAACAACCGCAGTGAGTGATGCAGCTTCGCCGATGGTCATTTTAATGGTGGGCATCAATGGCGCCGGCAAAACCACAACGATCGGTAAATTAGCAAAGT
Source organism: Legionellaceae bacterium (assembly GCA_036752465.1). GTDB lineage: Bacteria > Pseudomonadota > Gammaproteobacteria > Legionellales > Legionellaceae > DAIOSQ01. Next base: position 4,107 of record DAIOSQ010000038.1, read on the forward strand.
TTTATCAGCAACAAGGTAAAAAAGTAATGTTGGCAGCGGGTGATACTTTCAGAGCAGCTGCAGTCGAACAACTACAGGCTTGGGGCCAACGCAATGATATTGCGGTGATTGCTCAGCAGACTGGCGCAGATAGCGCTTCTGTGATTTATGACGCTTTGTCTGCAGCCAAGGCTCGCAACATAGATGTGTTGATTGCGGATACTGCTGGACGATTGCATACGCAACATCACCTGATGGATGAACTTAAGAAAATTAAGCGGGTCATACAAAAATTAGACCCTATGGCGCCGCATGAAACCATGCTTGTCTTGGATGCAAGCATTGGACAAAACGCACTCAATCAGGCTAGGGAATTTCATCATGCCATTGGCATCACGGGTATTACCATGACGAAGCTTGATGGCACAGCAAAAGGCGGGATTCTATTTGCTATCGCCCATGAATTGGCAATAGCATATCGATATATTGGCGTGGGAGAGGGCATAGATGATTTGCAGCCATTTGATGCTGCAGCGTTCGTGGATGCGATATTGCATGATGATACGATTTGATCAGGTTTGTAAAAAATATAGCAATGGCTTTGAAGCGCTTCAAGGCATCAACTTTACGCTAGAAAAAGGTGAGATGGTATTTTTAACCGGACACTCGGGTGCGGGTAAAAGCACCTTGTTGAGATTGCTGGCTTTGTTAGCCAAGCCGACCAGCGGACATATCGTTGTAAACGGTCAAAAAATTCATCAGCTAAGAAAAAGCGAACGTGCTTTGTACCGTCAACAGCTGGGAATGGTTTTTCAAGCGCCACAATTTTTGAATGATCGCAGTGTGTTTGATAATGTTGCTTTGCCGTTGCAAATTCAGGGCGCGCCATTCACCCTGATCACGAAAAGAGTGCGTGCCTCTTTGGATATGGTCGGCTTGCTTAGTAAAGAAAAATTGTTACCTAAGGCACTCTCTATCGGCGAACAGCAGCGAGTCGGTATTGCCAGAGCTGTGGTTCATCGGCCGCTGATTTTGCTTGCCGATGAACCTACCGGCAATCTTGATCCAACGCTTTCGACAGAGGTTATGAAATTATTTGAGCAATTTCATCAAGTGGGTGTTTCTATTTTAATCGCGAGTCACGATTTATCACTGATTGTCAGTATGAAACACCGTATAGTCATGTTGAATCAAGGAAAATTATGTTAGAGAATATGCGCATGATGTTGCTAACGCATCGTGTGGCGGCTGCACATAGTATCAAAATGTTGTGGCGCGAACCAACAGCCTCGTTGATGACCATTATTTCAATAGCTTGTATTCTGATGTTGCCAGCAATATTTTTTATACTATCCAGCAACATCAAGCTATGGACGCTGCACTTCAATAGCACAGATGTGTTTTTTGCCTATTTAACACCAAAAATTTCGCAACATAGTCAAGACGAGGTTCTGCGACAAGTTATACAAATTGCAGAAGTACAGAGCGCATTGTTGAAAACACCGGAAGATGGGTTAAGGGAACTCAGCCAGCAAGAAGGTATGCAAGATATTATTCACGATTTATCAGAAAATCCATTGCCGGCAGTGATCGAAGTGACGCCTGTAATGCCCGCTACGCAAACCACCACTAATAAATTATATCAGACATTACAGGCGCTACGCGATGTCGATCAGGTTAAATTTAATGCCGAATGGATGGCTCGAGTGCATGCTATCCTAAACTTTTTAACTAAAATCACTCAGGTGCTGATGGTATTTTTTGCGCTGGCTATCCTGTTTATCATTGCCAATACGCTACGTCAAATGGTGGAAAATCGCCAAGAAGAAATCCAGGTTCTAAAGCTTGTAGGAGCTAAAGATGCATATATTATGAGACCATTTTTATATTCAGGGGTCTTGTATGGACTTATCAGCGCGATAACAGCAGCTGTGTTGATTCAATTATTTTCTGGCTATTTGGCTCTGGAGCTTGCGCAGTTAATGCGTGCTTTTGCTGACCAATATCGAATGGTAGGGCTAAGCTTGGCAACGATCGGGTTGTTATGTTTCAGCGCAGTTATACTTGGGTGGCTAGGTGCTTGTCTTGCAGTCAAACGCCAATTAGTGACGATTGAATCATGCAAGTGACTTGTGGTAAGATACACCCGTCTAATTCCTAAATTTCTGCTAAAATTGCAGCAATAAAGGATATTGATGCCGAGTAAAATTTTAACGCGTATTGCCTGTCTGTTTGATTTATAATGAGGCTGATTATGACATCGACTTTACAAATTTCGACTTTTAATTTTCCAATTGGTAGCCTTGACGCTTATATTCAGAGTGTTAGTCAAATCCCTATGCTGAGTCTCGAAGAGGAGCAAGATTATGCCAGACGTTTTCAAAAAGAAGGTGACCTAGAAAGCGCTCGTCAGTTGGTTTTAGCGCATCTTCGATATGTGGTGCGCGTCGCGCGTGGTTACATAGGTTATGGTTTGCCGCTATGTGATTTAATTCAGGAAGGCAATGTTGGTCTCATGAAAGCTGTGAAGCGATTTAACCCGGATATAGGCGTGCGTCTAGTATCATTTGCGGTGCACTGGATTAAAGCTGAAATCCACGAGTTTGTTCTACAAAATTGGCGTATTGTTAAAGTAGCCACTACCAAAGCACAACGTAAGTTATTCTTTAACATTCGCAATATGAAAAAGCGCTTGGGTTGGATGTATAAGGAAGAAGTGGAAGCAGTTGCGAAGGACTTGGGTGTGACCACGCAAGAAGTGCTGTTGATGGAGCAGCGCCTGAATGCTATGGATGTCCCATTTGATATCGATGAATCGGATGATGGAGATAGCAGTCATCCTGCGCGCTATTTGCAAACTGAAAATAGCGACCCTGCTTATTTATACGAGCGCGAAACCTCAGATCAACAGAGTCAACAAAAATTACATTTGGCGTTAGCTCGACTCGATGAGCGAAGCCAGGATATTTTAAAAAAACGCTGGCTTGTCGAAGATAAATCGGCAACTCTTCATGTTTTGGCAGAAAGATATGGGGTCTCTATGGAGCGCGTTCGGCAACTAGAGAAAAATGCTATGACGAAGCTTCGCAAGTATATGGAAGAGTAGATTCAACAGGAGGATCTAGTGGTGCATAATGATATTGATAAAGCCTATATTAGTCCGTATGACAAGTTGTTACATGAGTTTGATGTGGCACACAAAGAATCGCATGCTCAGCTCGAAGAAATCAACAGACATCGCAACATTGCTTTAAAGCGAGATAACCCAACAACAGGTGAAGCAAGCTCTGAAATTTGGCGTGATTTTTAACTATGGGCATCTGGTTTCGCAAGCCCACCATCGCTGAATTGAACGAACGAGGCAGTAACACGCTCGCAGAGTTTCTGGGAATAAAATTTACCGATATCAGTGAGGACAGCTTAGCGGCAATTATGCCGGTTCAATCAAGAATCAAACAACCCATGGGAATCGTGCACGGAGGAGCCAACGTGGTGCTGGCAGAAACTGTTGCTAGCACGGCTGCTAACGCTGTTATTGATAGTGCGCATTATTTCTGTGTCGGCCTGGAAATTAATGCTAATCACATTCGCTCTGTTCGCGCAGGGACCATCACTGCAACAGCTCGTGCCATCCATCTCGGACGAACCACACAGGTTTGGCAAATTGACTTACATGATAACGCTGGCAATCAAACCTGTGTATCTCGAATGACTGCCTCAGTGATTGCACGCAGCTGACCCTGGCTCAGCACGAAATTCCCAGGTTTTCTTGCATTAATTGGTTCGCTAACGTGATGACTGTGCGTATTTGCTAAAAATACTCTTCCATATTGCCTCTAATTTTCGTACAATACACGCCATTTTAATAATTATGCCTAACACATTAAGAGGATTCATATGGTCGTTATACGTTTATCTAGACGCGGGTCAAAAAGGCGCCCATTTTACCATGTTGTTGTGACGGATAGTCGTCGACGTCGAGATGGTAATTATATTGAAAATATTGGCTACTTTAATCCAATAGCCTGCGGCCAAGAGGTGCGCTTGCATATAGATATGAGCAAAGTGGATTATTGGCAAAACGTAGGCGCTAAGTTATCTGACCGTGTAACCGCCTTAGTCAAAGAGTTGAACAAAAAAGACGCTGCGTAGTGGAAGAGCAACTTGATTGGCTTGTGATAGGGTGCTTTGGAAGACCTCATGGGATTAAAGGGTTCATCACCATTCACTCCTTGACCGATCCAAAAGACAATATATTGCGGTATCCTAACTGGCATGCATATATCAAACAGCACTGGCAACCGCTCGAAATAGCAGAGGTAGAAATAACTCACAAACACATGCTGGCAAAAATAAAGCCGTATCAATCTCCCGAAGAGGTTGCTTGCTTAACCAACGTTAACATTGCAATTCTCAAATCGGCTTTGCCGTCTTTACCAGTAGGTGAGTACTATTGGCACCAGCTTATCAAGATGCAAGTTGTTACGATTGATGGGGAAATCCTAGGAACAGTGCAGGAGATCCTCTCAACTGGCGCCAATGACGTGTTGATCGTGCAAGGTGACAAAAAGCACTTAATTCCATATGTCCCTGGTGATGTTATTATCGATATTGATATAGCAACCCATACCATCAAAATTGACTGGGATGTGGATTTTTAAGCTATGATGCGTTTGGGCGTGATTACGCTGATCCCTGAATTTTTTGATGGGATGCAGTGGGGAGTGCTAGGTCGAGCTCTTAGAAAAAATCTTGTCCAAGTGGATGTCTGGAACCTTAGAAACTGGGGTACAGGTAAGTACAAGAAAGTGGATGATAAGCCCTATGGCGGTGGCCCCGGTATGGTCATGCAGTATAAACCGCTCAGCCAGGCTATCCAGCTGGCAAAAAGCAACATGCCGGTAGGCACTAAAATTATTTATCTCAGTCCCCAAGGCAAAGTTGTGCAACAAAGTGACTTTAATCAACTTGCAGCGCAACAACAACCGTTACTTTTTCTGGCTGGTCGCTACGAAGGAATAGACGAACGAGTGATCGAGGAGTACGTCGACGAGGAGTGGTCGGTAGGGGATTATGTGCTCAGTGGGGGTGAGCTGCCAGTATTTATTTGCATTGATGCAATCGTGAGGCTCTTGCCTGGAGCTCTTGGCAATCTTGGCTCTGCCGGTCAAGATTCATTTATGAGCGGCTTGCTGGACTGCCCTCATTATACCAGGCCAGCGTGTATTGATAACAAAGCTGTCCCTCGTGTCCTGTTGGAGGGAGATCATCATAAGGTTGCCCAGTGGCGAAGAAAACAATGTCTGGGGAAGACATGGCTAAAAAAACCTGATATATTAATAGGATTAAAATTAAGCACCATGGATCAAAAATTGCTTGAAGATTTTAAACTTGAATATGGCGCAAGCATCTTAAAACGCCAAACTAGGAGTGACAAATGACGAATATTATCGATGAAATTAACCAAGAACAGATGGGTAAAACAATCCCAGATTTTCAGCCGGGCGACACAGTAGTTGTGCAAGTCAAAGTTAAGGAGGGTACCCGTGAGCGGTTACAAGCATTTGAAGGCGTCGTAATAGCCAAGCGTAACCGTGGCTTGAATTCTGCATTTACCGTGCGAAAAATTTCCCATAATGTGGGTGTAGAGAGAGTTTTTCAGACGTATAGCCCTACTGTTGAAAGCATAACTGTAAAACGCCGTGGTGATGTGCGTCGTGCTAAACTTTACTATTTGAGAGACTTGGCTGGTCGTGCCGCACGTATCAAAGAGAAATTAACTGGCAAAAAAGTAGAATCCGGAGAATAATTAGAAATACGACAGGTTACGCAGGAGTGTATCATGCCCGGAGTAAGACTAATTACCTTAGTAACTGCTGGCTCCGTAGCAAGAAAACGACATTTATCGAAAATTTTTGGGTGGGGCGACTCACCTAACCGATTTTATGGCTGTGCAAGCAGCGTTATTTCGCAGTACTTCAAGCGCAATCCATTTTATATTTTGGCATTTTACCGAATGTATAGTAGAAGGTGCGAGCAGTTGCCGTTATCCTCTGGCAATATTATTCGGCAATCCCCTTGCTTGATCAATGAACCGACAAAGCATATTCGCAGCGTGCTTCCTGGGCACTTAGGAATGCCCGCATACCGATGGATGCTAGATTACTTTGGAAAGCTTTTTTGCAGATCTGCGCATGTAACCGGGCATTCGTCAAGTTTCTGGCAGAAGCTGCTGGCAGTGGCCTTATCTATTATATTGTTCCCCACAGTCGGCTTAGCCAATTGTGATCTAAAAAATTATCGCTGGGATTGTGATATGCTAGCTAATGTTAACGGCAAAGGAAATACAAAATCGCTAATCTATTGTGACAATATCAATATTTATGTGACACCCGCAGAATATGATCAAATCGCGCGTTACCAGAGAAATAGAGTCGACATGGAATTAATGATTAATGGTAGCTTTTTTAGTGGTCCTTGCATTGCTATACAGCGATAGGGTTGCAATGTCGCATGTGGCATGATGAGTGAAGACAACCCTATTTCAAAGGCGTAACATGAAAATTATTGTCATACTATTAGTCGCTGTCTTCGTAAGCTTGCAATATAAATTGTGGATTGGAGAAAGTAATGTGTTTCAATCCGCGCATTTAAAAAACAAAATTGCTGAACAAGAAAAGGTAAATACTATTTTGCTTTCCCAAAACAAAGCGCTCGAGGCTGATATTATCGAACTAAAATCTGGTGATCAAGCCTTAGAAGAGCAAGCGCGCTATGGCCTTGGTATGGTGAAAGAAGGGGAGCTATTTTATCAATTTACGGATTGAGTCTGGGCGTAAGGTCCAATAATTCGCAGGTATTGCCGCTTGGGAGCTGTGGCTTGCTTGCCCACAAACTGAGCACATAACCACCCCCGCCCGATCCAGTTGGTTTCACAGCTATTGCGCCAGCATTACGCAGTTGTTGCATATGGTTAGCGAGAGCCGCTGGCACAAGCCCCCATTGCAAAAAACAACTTGAGGCTATCTCTATTGCTTCTGCCAGCAAAGAGAGGCCATTGCTTTTGTCAAGTTTTAACGCGTGCAACGCTAACGCAACACTCTCCTGCATGTGCGCATCTATTTTTTTTGCCAATGGTTCGCTGATGTCCCACAGCTCCTGGACCGATTGTATGCATACAGCAGTTAGCCCTTTTTCACCACAAAAAGATAAGAACCAGTGTGGTTGCCAGGTTTGTTGCACAGGTCTGTGTACGCCATTCTGAAAGTGCACCCCAGCCAAGGATGACGCTCCAGCAATATCAACCCCACTGCTTTTGCCATGAAAAATATTTTCGAGGTTCTGTGCAAACACGAGATGTTGCTGGGTAGATACCAGCTTCAGATAAACGAACCAGCGGGCCACGGCCACACACAAAGCAGCTGATCCCCCCATGCCAGTACCCATAGGAATATTGTGGGTCAAAGATAGATGACCACGTAGTACGACATCAGTTTTTCCTAACAACTCAAGTGCTGCATGAATAGCATGCGACAGCAGTTCCTGGATTTCGGTAGATTGTGTGGCAGGACTAGAGATGGTGAGAGGATCACCAGTAAGTTGATAAGTTAATGTTAGATTCTTATGTATGATAGGAAAAACTAATGCCGCACCATGTCGTAAAACCGAGTGCTCCCCTGTTAGTATCCACTTGCCGTGAGTAACTGTTTGAAAATCATATGACATGATAGCGCCCGTCAAGATATTTTTGTTGAAAATGATCAGCCAAAGCCTGTTGCGAGCAGCGATAGAGCAGGTGTATGTTAGGACCGGCATCCATAGTTACAATCGGACCATCTTGCTCGATTTCCCATAATTTTTCTAACAACGTTAGGACGTGCTGTGTTTCTGCAGTTATGTAATGAAATGGTTGGGCTGCGGTGGTGAATAAGTTATGCATGTCATGAAACTCCTCCCAGCAAATTCTGTATGCCTTGGCCCAATCTTGGTTTTGCAAGACTTGCAGTAAAGCCTGCAACCTTAAGTTGGCTCGCTGTGCACGCATGGCATAATGAGGGCTTGAGCAGACACGTAGATGCGCGTCAGTAGAGGATACCAATTTTTCCTCTTGGCTGATAACAATCGCTTTATGTATTAAGTTGGTGTAGGGGGTATCGATTGTTTGGATGTTGTCATTATCCCAGAGAACAAATCCATCAAAAAAGGAGCGACAAGATGAGCCAGAGCCTTGCCTACTCCAGGTAGCTTGTTGCAATATTGATGGATATGGTTTTGCTGTCAAATCGGTCAAAGCCAATGCTGTACATTTCGTTAATGCTGCAAAACTAGCAGCCGAACTGGCAAGACCACAACCCAATGGAAAATTATTTGCTGATCTGACGATAAACGATCCCGAGAAATTAAACTGCTGTTTTAACCAGTGCAAATGCTGCAAAAATCGCTTTTCAGCAGCCGGTGAGAGAGTCAGCTGATTGTTTTGCTCGCAAAGAGGTAGCCATTTATCCCGTTGTTCATGACTGTGTTCTAGAGTCACTGTGCTTTGTAAATGATTTAAGGTATAGGATAGCGAGGGATTAGCGGCGATATTATGATCGCTGTTTTGCTTGCCCATGTATTTGATCAACGCAATATTAGAAGGTGCTTTAGCTAACCATTGCATAGCGCTTCTCCTTGACTTATAATTTTACCGCGCCGCGAAGTATAAACCAATTTTACCCGTGATGAACCTACCATTTGAGTTTTTTTTGAATAAACCACCAGAAAAAGCTATTCAACATGCCTATGAGGATTTGATCTCGTTATTTAGTTATTGTTTTGAGGTAAGTCACCAAACTAAACTTATTTGTGGCGAAGATGAGCCAATTTATATTCCTGCGAGTCCACAAAAACCCTATCACCAAATAGTTTTTGCACATGGGTTTTTTAGCAGTGCATTGCATGAATGCGCACATTGGTTTATTGCGGGCCCAGAGCGCCGCAAAATGCTTGATTATGGCTATTGGTATATTGCGGATGGAAGAGATGCAGAGCAGCAATTATTGTTTCAGCAAGTTGAAGTTAAACCGCAGGCGATTGAGTGGCTTTTGTCCATTGCCGCAGGGCATCCATTTCGGCTTAGCGCAGACAACTTAAATGGCCAAGAAGTAGATACGAAAGTGTTTGAACAGGCAGTATATCAACAAGCATTATGGTACTGCCAACACGGTTTGCCGCCGCGTGCCGCAAAGTTCGAAAAAGCCTTGCGTAGCTTTTATCTGGATAGAAAAATGGTGGGCCGTATAGGGATCGAACCTATGACAAAGAGGTTAAGAGCCTCCTGCTCTACCAGCTGAGCTAACGGCCCACATCCAAAGCTACTTTGGTGTTGTGAGCATACAACACGGACCTCACCCATGACAAGCATATCCTGCATCTGCCAATCGTAGTTGCAAGCAACGCCCAGGATATTTTATAAAATGATTTGCTGCCAGTCGCACATCTTTGTATAATCATTTTATTCATTCCATATGATTCAATGAGCCAATATGGGTAGTATTTACAATATGTTTGCGCCCTCTCCGATTCGTCCAATTGAGCAGCATATGCGTAAAACCTATTTGTGCGCCAAAAAGTTGTATCCAATGTTTGAAGCAGTTTTGCAAAAAGATTGGCAAACAGCGTCCATGATTAAAGATCGTATCCGGGAAATTGAAACAGCTGCCGACCTGATCAAACGAGATTTGCGACTTCATCTTCCCACTGGATTATTTTTGCCGGTTGCGCGCACAGACTTGCTAGAGCTTTTGAGCGCGCAAGACAGAATTGCTAATAAAGCAGAAGATATCGCTATTTTGATCATCAGTCGTCGTATGGAGATCCCCACAAGCATCATCCACGATTTCATGCCTTTTCTTAATCGCTGTTTAGACGCGGCCAAACTTGCATGCAAAGCCATCAACGAGTTAGATGAGCTGTTGGAAAGTGGCTTTCGTGGTAGCGAGGTCAAGTTAGTTGAAGAAATGATCGTTACGTTAGATAAAATTGAACAAGACTGTGATAACAAGCTTGCAGATATTCGGCAGAAAATATTCACTTTAGAAAAACTTATGGCGCCTGTAGATGTAATCTTTCTTTATAAACTGGTCCAATGGATTGGCGACCTGGCCGATCATGCCCAGACGGTGGGCGGTCGACTTCAAATCCTCATTGCCCGGTAAATTTTATTATGGAATATACTCACCTATACTTAATTGCTGCCATTGTGCTTTGCTTCCTAATGACTTGGGGAGTAGGCGCAAATGACTTGGCCAATGTCATGAGTACCACCATGGGTTCAAAAGCCCTCACGACAAAGCAAGCCATGCTGATAGCCGTGATATTCGAATTTGCTGGTGCATTTTTCGGCGGTACCGGGGTTACTGAAACCATGCGTGATGGCATTATCTACACCAGCCAGTTATCAGATACCCCTTTGATACTGATGCAGGGGATGCTGAGTGTGTTGTTAGCTTGCACTATCTGGATGAATTTTGCAAGCTATCTGGGTGCGCCTGTATCCATCACGAATGCGTTGGTTGGATCCATGGTGGGCTTTGGGAGTGCTGTTTTAGGCAAAGACGCCATTCTCTGGGTTCAAGTATCCCATATAGCAATTGGTTGGATCACATCCCCCCTGATAGCCGGAATTACGGCGTATTTATTGTTTTTTAGCATACAGCAAAGTATTTTTGTCAAACACGATCCACTTGAAAAAGCCAAGCGATACATTCCTATCTATCTGTTTTTGGTGGGAATCATTTTATCTTTTATTACAGTTTTCAAAGGGTTAAAACATTTTGGGGTTGTCCTTAGTATGCAGCAAAACATTTTGGTTATTTTGGCTACTAGCGTCATTATTACGACGGTAGGTGTATTTTTTATTCAAAGAGTACCGCAGCCCTTGCATAACAAAAGACGTGATCGTTTTCTGCAAGTTGAAAAGTATTTCGCCATAATCATGGCAATGACTGCATGTGCTATGGTATTCGCACATGGCTCAAATGACGTGGCTTTGGCTGTGGGTCCTTTGAGCATTGTCTATAGTTTGACCCAAAACAATCTTGTGGGTGCTAGTAATTATCCCTCATGGATTATCTTGTTGGGCTGCATCGGAGTGGTGAGTGGCTTAGTGATGTACGGTCGAAAAGTGATAGAAACAGTTGGTAGCTCTATCACAGCGCTCACGCCAAGCCGCGCCTTCGCGGCTACTTTATCAGCGGCAACTACCGTGGTTGTTGCTACCAGTCTTGGTATTCCAGTATCAGCGACGCAAACACTCGTTGGTGCAGTCCTTGGTGTTGGTCTGGCACGGGGGATTGGCGCGTTGAACCTTATTGTTATCAGAAATATTTTTACGTCATGGGTGTTAACCCTGCCTGCTGCGTCTTTGCTTGCCATCGGATGTTATAAATTGCTACACGCTCTGCTGTAAGCATAATTTTTAGCACCCGCCCACAAAATCACGCATGATTCGGCTTGGCGATGAGCGTTCCAGTGTATTTCTATATGTGATTAGAGATCGTCAGGGGGCATAAAATCTTTCATGCCTGACATAGCGCCACTCAAGCCACCCAAACCTCGCATCATCTGCTTCATGCCATTGGGCTTACTCATTTTAAGCATCATCGTTTGCATTTGTGAGAATTGTTTAAGCAATCTATTGACGTCTTGGATTTGTGTACCTGAACCGAGGGCAATACGCTTCTTACGTGAACCAACAATGATTTTTGGGATCCGTCGTTCTCTTGATGTCATAGAGTTGATAATGGCAATCGTTTGTTGTAGTGCCTTATCGTTGACATGGCTAAGTGCTTGTTGTGGTATTTTCCCCATCCCGGGTAATTTGCTTACCATGCTACTAAGCCCACCCATTTGATTCATTTGTAGCAGTTGTTGTTTGAAATCATCTAAATCAAAAGCTTTGCCTTTTTTTAGTTTTTTTGCAAGTTTCTCGCCGGACGCCTTGTCTGCCTTACGCTCAACTTCTTCAATTAAAGATAAAATATCGCCCATGCCTAAAATGCGAGAAGCGATTCGTTCAGGATGAAACGGCTCTAATGCATCAACTTTTTCGCCATTACCAATAAATTTAATGGGTTTTCCAGTGATTTGTCGCACGGATAAAGCGGCACCACCTCTAGCATCACCATCTGTTTTCGAAAGAATCACACCAGTCAAAGGTAATGCATCATCAAAAGCTTTTGCCGTATTAGCAGCATCTTGCCCGGTCATGCTATCGACAACAAACAAGGTTTCAATGGGACGTATTGCAGCGTGCAAAGCGATGATTTCTTGCATCATTTCAACATCAATGTGCATACGCCCTGCGGTGTCGACAATTAAAACATCGAGGAATTGCTTTTTGGCAAAATCTAGAGCATTCAGCGCAATATCCACGGGATTCTGAGTGACTTCGGCCGTGAAGAATTCCACTTCAATATCGCGGGCCAGTGTTTGCAGTTGATCAATAGCGGCTGGGCGGTAAATATCTGTGCTCACCAGCATCACTTTTTTATGTTCAGTGTACTTTAAATATTTCGCTAATTTGGCCGCAGAAGTTGTTTTACCTGAGCCTTGTAAGCCTGCTAGCAGAATAACTGCTGGTGGCTGTGTCTTAAAATTGAGTTCTTCCCGATTGTCACCCATGACGTGGACCATTTCTTCATGGATCATCTTAATCAGGGCTTCATCTGCCTTAAATTGAGTTTGTACTTTTTGACCCAAGGCTTTCTTGCGGATCTCTTCAATAAAATTTTTTACTACCGGTAGGGCAACATCCGCTTCTAACAGCGACAGACGGACTTCACGCAGGGCATGCTGCATATTTTCATCGGTGAAACGGCCTTGGCCGCTAAGATTCTTAAAAGTGCGCGTTAATCGCTCGGTCAGATTTTCAAACATGTGCGTACTCCAATCTTGTTGCAAAACCCTGGAAAAAAACTGGATTATAACACATTGACTATACCGGGTGTAAGCGCAACGACAACTCGGCATGGCAAGCTTAACCAAAAGAGTCTAATTCAATGTGTTTTGTGCGTGCTTAATGACTAATCTATTGTCGATACAATTATTAAACCTGATACTGCAGAAAATTTGAATGACCAGCATGTACTGCTGAATGACAAAACAATACAAAAAATCAGTTGACAAAGATACGGCAATGAGTAGAATACGCAGCACGCCACT
>DAIOSQ010000039.1:0-17206 GCA_036752465.1 Legionellaceae bacterium
AGGACATTGCCCTTTCACGGCAGTAACAGGGGTTCGAATCCCCTTGGGGACGCCATATGGTCGGTGTTTCACATCGACGATACAATTTCAAGGACGTACGATCAATTGCGCAAAATTTTGTCCCCATCGTCTAGAGGCCTAGGACATTGCCCTTTCACGGCAGTAACAGGGGTTCGAATCCCCTTGGGGACGCCAACTTATTTTCTCGGAAAACATTTATGCAAACAAAAAACACCCTACCCGCAAACACCCACTTCTCATTTTTTGGCCCCAGATGTACTGAGATGTTAAGCTATCCCAGAGAGCCAAGTGCACTCAGAGAAGCCATTCTCGCAGATGCTATCAGCAAGCAAGGCACGGTACATGCCTTTATCCAACAACATGCAAGCACACTCCGAACTCAATACAGCCCCGAATTTTGGAATGAAGTGTTTGATGAAATTCAAAGCCGTTGGTCAAACCACGAGAGTGCGGCTGGCGTGAACCTAGCTGCTTGCATCATGATGCATCACCTATGTCCAGGCAGAGAGATACTGTCAGTACCATGCAGGGAAACTGCAATGGACACCGAAGAGATAGACGCATTACCCGATTTCAACTTACCAGCACCGCGCTAAGTTTTTTCTCCGTCTATTGACAACCATAAACTGCAGCAGGGATGCCGCAGTGCCTATCTTCACTAAGGGTATGTCAGCAAGTACCTGGAGTTGCGCACACATCCTATAAGCGCTCAAAGATAGTTCGAGTATTCAAGCCAAACAAGCGTTCATGCATACGATGCGCATAGTCATCTGTCATGTTGGCAATATAATCACAAATTACACGCATGGCTGCAGACTCATCGGCAGCAGCAAAATAAAGTTGCCGGTTTTTGGCGTTCAGCAAACTTGCAGCATTCGAACTGATCGCTTCAAACAGCTTTAAAATTATAATTTGGCCACCATACTCAAAGGTACGAGCTGCTTGCGAGTCAATCACACATTGATAAATCATACGCTTACAATAATCCAGCAGCTTGCCCGCCTCAGGTTTTAGCAACACATTGTATTTTAACAAAGGGTTAGCAAATGCTTGATCGGTGACCTCAACCTGAATTGAAGTAATCAAATAATTGACCATCTCGCCGATCGCTTGTTTACGCGTATAGGGCGACTCAGCAAACAAAGCATCGACTAAATCGCTAGACAAAGCCGTTGTCTGCAAACTCTCCCGCAGCAGCTCACTGGTAAATTGTTCCCGATCAATTAACCGCAAATGGATAGCATCTTCTAGATCATGTACGCCATAAGCTATATCATCGGCAATATCCATAATGGAGCAGTCAAACGAGCAAAATTGCGCTTGCCCATGTGCGATTTCGCTGGCAGAAGTTGCCAAAACTTGTAAGCGTTGCTGGTCTGCAACCTCGAAAGGTGATAACAACCAATCTATTTCCGCTTGTTCACAGTCATAATACGCTTTAGGCGGCAACCAATCGTTAATGCGTATGGTTCTGCTGAACGTTTCTGGTACTGTAGGGAAACTGCGCTGGATCACCTGAGAAAAACGCACCGGATATTTCAGTACCCCTAACAACGAACGCCGCGTTAGATCGAGACCAAACTCACCGTAACTGTTTTCAAGTTTGGTCAACAAACGAAATGTTTGTGCATTGCCTTCAAAACCGCCATGATGCCGCATCATGTAATGCAATGCCACCTCACCACCATGCCCAAACGGTGGATGACCAATATCATGCAGCAAGCTTATCACCGTGATCAAATCATCGTTGGGTAATAAGTCCCCCAGCAGTTGCCTATTTTCTTGCTTATGCGCCAAATAACGCGCAATACTGCAGCCAATAGAAGCGACTTCTAGCGAATGCGTCAAACGCGTGCGATGAAAATCACCTTCATGGGTACCAAGAATTTGCGTTTTACCCTGCAATCGTCTAAAAGCTGGACAATGTATTACCCGTGTTCGATCACGTTCATACGGTTGCCGATGATCTTCCAAGCCACGCTGATGCGATTGTCCTGAGCGTCTATGCGTCCACATACTATTCACACTCAACCCAAAAAGATTAAACACAGAAGACTATGCTACTTTTTATCGATCGACTCAAGTTTTTCTTGAGAATGCAGATAACCATGACAAAGATACTTGCTAATCATGGGGACTAAGATGGCCACAAAAACACGCTTACTTTTGGTTTTATATGGCACACTTAGCCTATGTGCATGTACATCTGATTATTTTGGGGGCTATGATACGTATCAGAGCAATCCCAAGCAAGGATCGCTGCTCTATCCCGAAGGCTATGACAGTCCAATGCCAGCGGTCAGTGCCACCCATTCAACCGCGTTAGTTCCCCCAGCTTATCAAGTCAGCGCGCATGCTCCGATACCGCCCAAAAGTTTAGATAAACTATGGATAAGCAATCAAAACAGTTACGCATACACCATCGAGCTTGCCGACAGCAGTAAGCCGTTGGCGGTAGCGCAAGCTATGAATCAAGCACCCAAAAATGCACGAATGGCGGAAATTAAATATCAAAAACACGGCCAATCTTACTACAAAGCGGTTTATGGGAGTTATGACAGCTACCAAAGTGCAGAACAAGCCCTAAAAGCCTTGCCAGCAGCTCTGCAACCACAAGCTCAAATCAAAGCTTGGCAGCAGATTCAGACATTATCCTGAGCTTTTCAGGATAATCCAAAAAAATCGGCTGAATCGTAGCGAGCATGACTAATGCGTGGTCATCGTGATACTGGCTTTGACCACACCATCCACGCTGCCCCGCTCAACCTGCCATTGCTGAATGTGTGTGCCATAACGTTGCGACAATCCCCATACCCAATGCATATATGCATTATAAGGCACTTCAGCAAATAACAGTTGCACTTCTCCCTGGCCACTTTGTTGCAATTGATAAGGAAATTCTTTAAACGAGCTCTGTTTCAATTGCTCAGTGATGATAGCCAAAATTTGGCTCGCATTCATGTGGGTGACGGGATGGGCTGCATGATATTGTTGTTGTGCGCCGCGTAGCCAAGTTAACAGCTTTTCTTTGCTGAGCACTTGTTGTTTTTTTTGCGAAATACCATGCGATATGGGTGCAAATATAAGCAGATAAGCCAGATACGCTATGCAGAATATACCACCAGCCAAGAGCATCCTTTTTTCGCGATCGGCCAATTGAGCCCATTGAGTTTTCAGATTCATAAACGCAACTCCAAAGTCGCCAAAACCGCCTGTTGCTCTGAGGAAGCATGCGCCTGAGTGACGTGCATGCCTACTTGCTGTAAATTTTCCTGAAATTGATCAAGCACAGAAAAGTCCGGGGCTGTCAGAGTAAGTGATAACATGTTCGCTTGAAAGCGCCATTGTGTAATGGTCACGTTAGCAGAGTGACTGATTTGGATTAACTTTTGATACAAGGGCCAAAAATAATCGGCTTGCCCCGTGCCTAATTTTTGGCGAATACGAAACTCTGGGCTAATAACCTGTTTGTCACGAGGATAAAAGTCATGATAAATGGTGACAATTTCAGCATCTAGGACACGCAACTGTCGCGTCAGTTGCCTTAACTGGTAGCCGCCAACCACCACCCAAGCAAGTAACCATAGGCCAAGTAACACCAGCGATGCTACATGCCATTGTTTACTGGTCTCGGTACGCGTGCTGTGGGCAAATTCAGCCTGACATAAATTAATACCCGCCTTCAGCTGCAGTTGCTTAGCGATCCAAGTCTGCGCGGGTTCATCGAGCTTGGTACTCTGCAATCCACTATCCACCGGACTATTTACAAACGTGTAATGCACACCTTCTGCTTGCTCTGGCGGTTGATAACAAGCAAACCACTCTGCATTTAATGCGCCTTTAAAAGCAGCGTTGTTCACCAACATCACATCATCAAAGCAACAGCTTGCCTGCTGAGGCAGCGCAAACCAATCTAGGGTTATCTCTGAAAAATCCAGCTCTAGCACTTCAAGACGTTGGATGATTTTACGCAACCAAGCTTGGTCGATAACCACCACCAAATAATGATTATGACGATAATGTGCTCGATCGAAAGCAAAATGCAGCTCTTGCACAGGCTGTGCCAAATATTCTTCCAGCGCATAGGGTATGGCAGCACGCGCTTTTTTTTCATTCAACCATGGTAATTCAAGCATATGCAGCGCTGCATGTTGCGCACTGATCACAACCACCGTTTTGGCGTTGACTTGCAATGCTTGAATTTCCGCGATGCTGCGCTGTGCCAGTGGCGCATAGACGCCACCCCGTAGATCAAGACAAATCGACAACCCGTTTTCTTCATCAAGCGTTTCAGCAAATAGGTAACACGTGAGCACCATCAGATCCTTGCAACCGATCGCTGCGCATCAATTGCATGGTATTTACGCAATTGCTCTGCTAACAAATACACCACCAACGCATATTGTGGACTGGTATTATAGTGAGTAATCACATAAAAATTAGGATAGGCTAACCAGTATTCAGCGCCAAGCGTGGTATTCAACGCAATCAGCCCTGCTCTATCGGGATGATGCGGATAGGGACTCAGCGGTTTAACTCCGTGTTTTAATAAATCGCTGTACTGATAACCAGCTGATCGGGTATTCAAAGCAAGGCGTTGATACAGTCCACCACGCACCGAGGCCAGTTGAGCGACACCTTCATGATCGCGCCAGCCATGGTGATGAAAGAAATTGGCGACACTGCCGATGACATCAGCATCATCATGAATCAAATCACGCTTACCATTGCCAGTAAAATCTACTGCATAGTAACGATAACTGCTGGGCATAAATTGCGGCTTGCCAATGGCACCGGCATACGATCCCATATAACGGGTGGCAGCCACGCCTTGTTCGCGACAAAGCAGCAAATATTCCTTCAATTCTTTTCTAAAGAAAGCCGCGCGCTTAGGATAATAAAAAGCCAGGGTGGTTAAAGCATCTAGCACGCGGTAACTGCCCTGACGCTGACCGTATAATGTTTCAACACCGATAATGGCCACTATCATATCGGCAGAAACGCCATATTGTTGTTGAGCTTTAGTCAGTGCTTTTTGATTCATCCGCCAAAATACGACGCCTTGCTTTATCCGTTCATCGGTAAGAAACAACTGTTTATAAACATCCCAAGATTTTTTCTCGTAGGGTCGCTCCATAGAGGCGATGATGCTGGGTTGGTATTTGGCTTCACGCATCAAGGTAACCAGGGTCGATGGTTTGAAATGATCATGCACCACCAACTCATGAATAAATTGTTGAACTGCTGGTTGCCGTACCAGCTTGGCATCAGCATGCGCCGCACCGCTGGCTAACAGCAACAAAAAAAACCAGCGTGTCATTGCTTGCACCACATTTGCTCGTTTCTTGAGTTGGCGTGAGTCATCACCGCAGCGCACTAATCCAGGCATACTTCTTCCTATATTCAATCATCATCAGTATCCAGAATGATCGCTCCATTTTTCAAGATTTGCAATCGCTTCTTGAAATCAGCACCCATTAGCTAATAGAATAAGCGCTTTTAATCCATGAGCAATCCATTTGAGCGATCTAACGCGAATCCGTAATTTTTCAATCATTGCGCATATCGACCATGGCAAATCGACTTTAGCCGACCGCTTCATTCAATTATGCGGTGGGCTTGCTGCTCGTGAAATGGCAGCACAAGTGCTTGATTCTATGGATATCGAACGTGAGCGTGGCATCACCATCAAAGCGCAATGCGTCTCTTTGCACTACAAAGCCCGCGATGGTCAGACCTATTTGCTGAATTTCATTGATACCCCCGGACATGTTGACTTCAGTTATGAAGTGTCGCGCTCACTGGCTGCGTGCGAAGGTGCTATTTTGGTAGTGGATGCTGCGCAAGGAGTAGAAGCACAAACCGTAGCCGTCTGTTATACCGCGATAGACCAAGGTTTAGAAGTTTTACCGGTACTCAATAAAATCGACTTGCCGCAAGCGGAACCTGAACGAGTCATTGCTGAGATTGAAGATATTATTGGTGTAGATGCTCATGATGCCCTGCGTGTCAGCGCAAAAAGTGGCGTAGGTGTCGAAGATGTCTTGGAGGGCCTCGTCAGCAGAATCCCACCCCCGCAAGGTGCGATTGACGAACCTTTGCAAGCCTTGATCATCGATTCATGGTTCGATAGTTATTTAGGCGTAGTTTCTCTGGTGCGCATCGTCAATGGTGCGCTGGCCAAAGGCTATAAAATGCGCGTGATGTCTACCGGCAAACATCACATAGTCGATCAGGTGGGAATTTTCACCCCCAAGCGCACGCCAACCGAGATCTTGCAAGCCGGAGAGGTTGGTTATGTGGTCGCTGGCATCAAAGATATCCATGGCGCCCCGGTAGGCGATACACTTACGCTTGAGAAAAATCCTGCACAAAACCCACTTCCCGGATTTTTGCGGGTCAAACCACAGGTGTATGCTGGCTTGTTTCCTATCAGCTCCGATGATTTTGAAGATTTTCGTGAGGCCTTGGCCAAGCTCAGCTTGAACGATGCGTCGTTGTTTTATGAGCCTGAATCGTCAGAAGCTTTGGGCTTTGGTTTTCGTTGTGGCTTTCTAGGAATGCTGCATATGGAAATCATTCAAGAGCGACTTGAGCGCGAATATAACCTAGAACTTATTTCCACCGCACCTACTGTGGTCTATCAGGTAATCACCCATAAAGGTGATACCCTGATGATTGATAACCCCTCACAATTACCAGCTAACCAATATATCGACAAAATGTTCGAACCCATCGTACGTGCCAACATTTTGGTGCCACAAGATTATCTGGGCCAAATCATCAGTCTGTGTGTAGAACGGCGTGGCGTACAAGTCAATATGACATTTAGTGGTCGGCAGGTGTCTGTTACCTACGATATGCCCATGAGCGATGTAGTGTGTGATTTTTTTGATCGTTTGAAATCGGTAAGCCGCGGCTACGCTTCACTGGATTACAATTTTTTGCGCTTTGACGAGGCTGATTTGGTCAAATTGGATGTGCTCATTAATGGCGATAAAGTGGATGCTCTAGCTGTCATTGTGCACAGAAGCAATGCACAATCTCGTGGTCGATTATTAACCGAAAAAATGCAGGAATTAATCCCCCGGCAAATGTTTGATGTGGCGATACAAGCAGCATTGGGAGGTCATATTATTGCCCGGCAAACCGTAAAAGCCCTGCGAAAAAATGTCATTGCCAAGTGTTATGGAGGCGATGTCAGTCGCAAACGCAAGCTGTTAGAAAAGCAAAAAGCCGGCAAAAAACGCATGAAACAGTTAGGCCACGTAGAAATCCCCCAAGAAGCCTTTATGGCTGTATTTCAAACTGACAGGAAAAAATAATGACTTTCCCTCTGTTGCTTGTATTAATCTCGCTACTCACCGGTATCATCACCCTCTGTGATATGCTGTTTTGGCAGAAAAAACGCCCTGCCCAGCAATTGCCACCAAAAATCATTGAACAGGCCAGATCATTTTTCCCTGTTTTCCTCACCGTATTGCTGCTGCGTTCATTCATAATTGAGCCTTTTCGCATACCTTCCAGTTCATTAGAGCCGACGCTGTTGGTGGGCGATTTCATCGCGGTTAATAAGTTCTCATATGGCTTGCGTTTGCCGGTTATCGAAAAGAAAATAATTCCAGTAGCCACGCCAAAAACAGGAGAAATTGCGATTTTCCGCTGGCCACCTGATCCCAAATATGACTTCATCAAACGGGTTATTGGTGTACCGGGCGATAAAATCGGTTATCACAATAAAGTGCTCACCATCAATGGCAAAACAATGCAACAGACTTTCAAAGAGTATACAGTCGATCCCAGTTCTGGCCATACGGTCGCTTTATATAGCGAGAATTTAAATGGCATCGTCCACGACATTTTCCGCCGACCGCAAGCGCCAGCCTTTGATTTCGATATTACAGTGCCGCAAGGTCATTACTTCATGATGGGTGATAATCGCGACGACAGCGCTGACAGTCGTTTTTGGGGCTTTGTTGCCGATGAAAATTTGCGCGGTAAAGCCATGCTGACCTGGTTCAGCTGGGACAGCAGTTTGGCTAGAGTGCGCTGGTGGCGCATAGGTCATTTTATTCGTTGAGGTCAATTGTGACAGAAAAGTTAGCTCGCTTGTGTAGAAAATTGGATTACAGCTTCCAGGATCCGCACTATTTACAGCAAGCGCTAACGCATCGCAGCGCCAGCCATGTCAACAACGAGCGCTTAGAGTTCCTAGGGGATGCCATTTTGAGCTTTGTCATGGCTAACGCATTATATCAACAGTTTTCCCAACAAAGTGAAGGCAAACTAAGTAGGCTACGTGCACACTTGGTCAAAGGCGAGACTTTGGCACAAATCGCGCTGCAAATCAATTTGGGCGATCATCTCAACCTAGGCCAGGGGGAGCTTAAAAGCGGTGGCTTTCGCCGTGAGTCCATCTTGGCTGATGCACTGGAGGCAGTGTTCGCAGCAATTTATCTAGACGGCGGTATCTCAGCCGCAGAAACTGTCATTTTGCATCTGTTTGCAGCGCATCTTCAAGACAACCGCTTGCAAGATAATTTAAAAGATCACAAAACCCAACTACAAGAATATGTACAAGCTCATCAATATCCTTTGCCGCAGTATGTTTTGACAGATATCGAAGGTAAAGATCATCAACAAATATTTCATGTCAGCTGTCAAGTGCCTGGCTTACCACAAATCGCGCACGCTGCGCGTGATACGCGGCGCAAAGCTGAACAAGAAGCGGCTAAGAAGCTATTGGCTGCTATATTGAAATAAGCGCATATATGTGTAAAATTTATTTCGTTAAAAAGATAAACTCTTGATAACTATGATATGATTGTCAACTTATTAAACAGTAAGAGAGCTACCTTCATGACCATCCTTTATGACGCCGTAATGAAAGCAGACCTTGCACAAGTAACTGCATGCATTGAAGAAGGTGTTGATGTCAACGAACCCGTGGTGACTGCTGATGGGTACAATTATGCATTGAATTTGGCGGCGTCCCAAGGACTTACAGAAATTGCTGACCTATTGCTGGCGCATGGCGCGTGGGTCAATATGCGTGACGCAGCAGGCCATACGCCCATAGAGTATGCTGAAGAATATGAATACTCGGAGCTGGTCAAACTCCTGCAAACATACGCCCAACAAACATGTCCACCCAAAGAAGATACTGAACTTGAGCGTACCTTTTATACAGCAATCACCACCGGTGATCTTTCATCATTTCAGCATCTATATGCTTCGGTCGCCGAAACCGAAGAGACCATGCTGAAAGCCTCTGAATTACTGGTCAAACGCATTTGTCAAGAACAATCTGCGGAAACCTATCAAAACACATGGTTACCCATGATAAACACCTGTGCCGACAATCCACATTTTTTAACCTACTTGTATTATGACCAATACCGATATGGCTTCAACCCAGAAGAGGCTTGGTGGAATATAAGCACCATTGCACGTTTGTATGCCAATAATTGCTGGGAGTTGATTGATCTTATGCTGGCGCAAATCGACGATATTCACGTCTATCCAGCCATGGTTTGTGACAACCACGTCATCAATTGCTTAGCCATGGCAATTATGTTGTACTCAAATCCGCAACAACTGGATTTCATACGCAAACTTATCGAAGCATACGAATTTCCTTCACTATTTACGCAGCAACCAGCCAATGCCTGTATCGTGAGTATTTATCGGGATGAAGATTTTGCACAAATCACATCGCTCAACCCGTTCAGCAAAAAACGCGACCTGTGCAATACACTCATAAAAGAAGATAACGCTTTGGCACTCGCCATAACCATCAATCGCAGCAACACTAAGGAATTGATTGCCTATTTAGCTGACCATGTCTCAGATCATGCATTGGTGCTGGCAACAGCACATCATTTAAATCAAAAAAATATCACGTGCCGCCTTTGGTTCACAAAACCCTCGGCTGCTGGCCCAATCAAGATTTATATGGATAAATCCAGCTGTGATGCAGCATGCCTATCCACATCCCAGGTTCAGGCTGCAGCATTCGCTAACACCTCTGTCCATAGCGAACCATCCCCGCGCCCAAATTTTATGTTTTATTTTATGAACGGACTCGCATGCGCAGAAGACCATAAAGGCTATGCAGTGGCTGAAATTTTATTAGATAAACTCCACCAACGCTTCTGTGCGCATGAAAAGTCAGACATGCTCCATAAATTTTTCGCTGAATTCATCACACAGAGTACCGCAACTGATCACACACCAGCGGATAAGCTAGATTACCTACTTGCTGCACAGATGATGCTTATGATGATCCCAAAGCCCAGCTTAAACGATATAGAAAAAATGCTACAAAGTTTTTTGTACAAGATAAAAGTACTTAAACAATTATTCAGCACCAAAAACCACCCGCAAATTCAGGTTCAATACAACATGGCCTCCGAATATTTGAACGCATCCTTAAACGAATACAACCAAACTGATAGAATTAATTTTAAACAAAATAGCAAGATTTACCAAAAAATGGCTTGCTATATGCCCAGTACTGATAACCTTACCCTACCAGCAACGCTGGCGACCAAGACATCTGCCAATCCTGCAGTCGTCGGCACAGCTGCAATTGACATGGCAGCTATGAGACCTACTGAAGAGATGAGCTCTCCATTTCCCCCACCCAACAAAAAAACCACTTTATCACTGTTTCGCAACCTTAACAAAAAATCTACGCATCCCGATGCAACCATACACCCAGAACGAGAGGAACAATCAGAATCATCGGAGTTGGATGCACGAGAACCGACTCCGCTTGAAAAAAAGGCAAGCCTAACCCCCAACTTGAAATAAGCTCATACGCGCGATGGATCCCAACGGCGGCACTCCGTTTTGGTAACTTAATCACTGCTTAAGGTAAGTCTGGCATACTACAAACCAAATAGACATGAATACTCACATGTTATCTAAGCGATTGTGCTGTTCTTGAATAGAGAAAGTTTATGAAAAATGTTTCTTTTTGTTTGTATGCTAAAAAGCCTGAAGGGCAAGATTATTCTGTAGATAAACTATTCGCAGAAATTGACAATATCATCGGTCACATAGCCGGCTTTAGGCATGCCGCAGCCCAGTTTGGACATAGAGACGCAGAGCAACCGTTTTTTGACATCCACGTATTATTCCTTAACCTCCCATCTACAAAACAGAGAATTTTTGCAGAGTTCGAGGCTAAATTGAAGGATAAATTCTATGCTAGCGTTGAAAATGACGAAGACGTGTATTTTCGGATAGTAACCATCGGACAATTTACCTTGTCTTCACGCGAGCTCCGCTATTTATCTACGGCCCAAAATGATGGTGATATCATTGATTTGATGAAAATTAAAGTCTCAATCACACCTCAAAATCGGGGCAAGCATCATATAATATTGGACAGCAATACCGTTATTTTAAATTACCACGAGATGTATGCAAAGACATTTTTATGTGCTGACAAGGCCAAATTCTACATCAATGTATATTCAGAAACCCACAAATTTACCATCAACAATAAATGCGTTTTTTTGCCTGCATATCATAGTACCCAAGGTCTATTAGAGACCAGATATGAGCATTTTTTAACTCATAACAAAATAGACAAATCATACAAAGAGCATAAACTAAAGATATATAATCATATTTTTACTATGGCCTTGAAAGACATTGGTGTTATCAACGAGCGTGGATTTGTCGATTTCAGCGATGCAGAAATATTTGACATAACCGCCGCTATCGCCCCCAGAGTCCTGCAAACATGGAATCAGGACGCACTGTTGTTGGCAAGATTCCCATGCTTGCAAACAGCGATGCACAACTCTGCCTGGATGATCGATGTTCAGGTTGCTCATCCAACAAGAACGATCCCGTTTGGCGTAGCTGAGTTCATAGGATACCTTCGCAAGCATACCACTGGACTGTGCGGCCCCAAGAATATCCAAAAGCATGATCAGCTATTTCATCGCTATGCGCATATCGAGGCAGAATTGACTTACTTGGAAGAGTTTATTTATGCGCAAATAATAAATAAAACGCACGAGCGCAGCGAATTTATCCGGGATATTATAAATTTTTTGTCGACACAGTCTCGCTCACAACCGGGTTTCACAAGCCGAACCGAAACCAGATTGATTGCATGCATAGATCGCACGCAGGCAGCAATTGCTGTCGAAGAATCGGCAAGCAGTGTACCTAAAGCCCAGACACCAGAATTTTGTTTTGACTTGAGATGCGTTTTATCCAGCGAGCTTACAACAGAAAGTCCAACATCACAGCTCTCATCAGGTAGGACAACTGAGCAGTCATTGTCAAGCATCAGCCCAGTATCACTCATCACCTGCACGACAACAGATGAGTCTGATCGCTCAAGCATCGCCAGCAACACAACCATGTCTTGCGATTCTAGCGATAACTCTGCAGTTGTTTGTTCGTATGAATCGGTCAGTACGCCACTAAAAATCCTGCCAAGACAGCCCATGTTTTTTAGTCCAGCCGCGGGACAACCTGCCACCCCATCTGTGGCCTGTAATGAGAATGCAGAAAAACCCAGCAATACAACAACATCCTTCGCAACCTTAGGCCTACTATGACTGACGGTAGTTGATCAATTGCAACGCATGCCCAAGGCGATTGAGAACCAGCGCTTGACCGAGCAAAACCAAAGTAGTGGCTATGGCCGGCGATACCACCCCACCAGTCACCGCGACACGCACAGGCTGTGCCAGCTTGCCCATGCTAAGATCACATGCACTGCAAACCTCTTGAATACACGCGTGTATGGCGGCTTCTTGCCAATCTGACAGCGTTTGCAAGTGATCAAAAAGCATCTGCAGTGACGGCGCAATGCTAGGCGTTAAATGTTTTTTAACCGCATCCTCATCGTAGACCAGCGAATTTTGATAAAAATATTGACTTTTTTCGCATATTTCTACCAATGTTTTGCAGCGCTCCGCCTGTACTTTGACCAAATCTACCAATCCAGGTCCCCTACTTATATCTATTCCCTGCTGGTCAAAATGGTAACGCAAGGCTGCTGCTACACGCTCTGCAGGATCGGTTTTTTGGTAATTTTGATTCAGCCAATACAATTTTTCATAATTAAAACTAGATACCCCTCGACTTATTTTGTCTAAATCAAAATATTGTATCATCTCAGCAAGGCTAAAGATTTCTTGATCCCCATGCGACCAACCCAAACGTACCAGGTAATTTAACAAAGCATGTGGCAAAATCCCCATTTCTTTGAATTGCAACACACTCACTGCCCCATGACGTTTGGATAAACGCTTGCCATCTGCGCCCAAAATCATCGGCAGATGCGCAAATACCGGTAGAGGGGCTCCCAAAGCTTGATATATATGAATTTGGCGAGGGGTATTGTTGATATGATCATCCCCACGAATCACATGGGTAATATGCATATCCCAATCATCCACAACCACAGCAAAATTATAGGTAGGATGCTGATCTTGGCGCATTAAAATCAAATCATCCAATTCCTGATGATTGACATCAATCCTGCCATAGACTTGATCCTCAAAGCTGGTCATACCACTTTCGGGTGTTTTGATGCGCACCACATAAGGCCCATGGCCATGACCCGCAGGCAAATTACGACAGGTGCCATCGTAGCGCGGTTTTACCTTGATACGCATTTGTTCATCACGCAATGCTTCGAGGCGTTCTTTACTACAATAACATCTATAAGCCTTGCCTTCATCCAACAAACGTTCCAACATGGCCTGATAACGAGGGTAACGGGCGGTTTGCCTGATCGGCCCCTCATCGTAGCTTAACCCCAACCATTGCATGCCTTCAATAATCGCCGCCACCGATTCTTGGGTAGAGCGGTCTTGATCAGTGTCCTCTATACGCAGCACAAACTCGCCATGATGATGCTTCGCAAACAACCAAGAGAATAAGGCCGTGCGCACACTGCCAACATGCAGTGACCCGGTAGGACTGGGAGCGAAACGCGTTCTTACACCCATGAAAACTCCGTTGTTCTGTAGGAAATAATTAGGCTATAATACGTGATTTTACCGCAATCTCATAGTCTGGAAACACTACTTTGAAACCCATAGGCATCAAATATCAATTACGCATTGCCATTTTGATTCCTATCTTGCTGGTTGCTTTGCTTTTTGCATTTTTTTTCAATTATCAACTCGCCCAAGATCTCAAGCACAATGCAGCACATATGGGAGAAACTTATGTACGACAATTATTACCCGCGGCACAACTTGCAATTTTTCGGGACGATTTACGCACGCTACAAGGCTTAATCGATGAGTCCATTATCAATCCTGAGATACATGCATTGGCGTTTTACAATGCCCACGGCGATTTACTAGCTGCGCGGGGCGGCAAACACCCCCTGCATTTGCAAGTACCCCAATACTCTGCTGATACCATCGCCAGCAAAGCAATTAATGACTATACCATTCATCTCATCGCGCCAATCACCTTGCCAAATTTTAACATGTACTCGCCGCTGCTCTCAGCCAACGCGCATCCCCATCAAGCCAATACGGTATTGGGCTGGTTAGCGTTAGACCTCGATACCAAGTTGGGGGTTATCAAACGCTACCAAATGTATGTCATCAGTATTGTGATCACGTGTTTAGGGCTGCTGATGAGCTTCGCCGCACATTATTTTTTATCCAAGCGGATCTATTATCCCATTCATAGACTGCGCAGAAGTATGAAACAAATTTTACGCAATGAATTTGAGACGCACATCCATCTCCCCAGCCAAGGGGAGTTGGGCATTATTGCCGCCGGGTGTGAACATTTGCAAAGTGCTTATTTGAATATTGCCAAAGATCTCACCCATCATATAGAAACTGCAACCATCGATTTACAAGCAGGATTACAGTTATTAGAAGAAAAAAATATTGAGCTGAGCTTGGAAAAGAAAAAAGCCGAAGAAAAAAATCGCCAAAAATCCGAATTAATTGCCAATTTGAGCCACGAAATCAGAACACCCATGAATGGCATCATTGGTTTTACTAACGTCTTGATGGAGAGCAAACTCGATTCTTTACAACTGGATTATGTCAAGACCATCAAAACATCTGCGCAGGATTTACTGAATATTCTCAATGAAATACTTGATTACTCAAAACTTGATGCCGGCAAATTGCATCTTGAATGCATCCCCCTTAATATCCGCACGTGCATCGATGAAATCATTGCCCTCACCGCACCCTTAGCGCATAAAAAAGGCATTGATATCATCCCTTCCACTGCCACCAACGTACCCAGAGCCGTGCTCGGTGACCCACTGCGATTAAAACAAATCATCAGCAACTTGATTCATAATGCCATCAAATTTACCGACCGTGGCTATGTCTTAATCCGCACGACCATGTTGCATGAGAGCGAACATGACTACAATTTTTCAATTGCGGTGATTGATACCGGTATTGGCATCGCTGTCAAAGACCAAGCACGGTTATTTAATGCCTACCAACAAGTCGACCATAACATCGCTAAAGGGTACGGTGGCACCGGTCTTGGTCTGATGATTTGTAAAAAATTAGCCGAACATATGCAAGGACACATCACGGTAGAAAGTGATCTCAACAAGGGATCTAATTTTGCCATCCACATCAAATTGGCAAAGCTCAGAGCCTATGAAATTGAAAAAAATCAAGTTCATCGCTTTAGCCATTTGCATATTATTTGTTATGATGATAATCCATTGCACTTGGAAGCACTCTGTAATGGGCTAGGCTATTGGGGCATCCAGGTGATCGCGGTTTCTTCATTTCAAGAGTTAGTCACCACGCTTCAGCACAATCCACAAGCACACTTGGCATTTATTAATGTCAACCAAGGCTGCGAACAACAAGTAAAAGAAGTCATGCAACAGGCGCCAACCGTGCCATTTGTGTTGCTTTCAAAATGGTTTATCCAAAATTACGAATCATTGGGCGCGCGCGATTTTATTTTTAAGCCCCCCAACATTGAAAAGCTACGCAGTACCTTGGACGCATTTTTAACTCAGCAGAGCAACCAACCCAGCGTTGATAGCTACGCACAACACCACGCCGATTTGACCCGCTTACGCGACAAGCTAAAAGCTCTCAATGCGCATATACTGATTGCTGAAGATAACCGTATCAATCGCATGTTAATGCATTCGATGCTGCAAGAGCTGGCACACTTAGAGATCGTCGCTGATGGTGAAGCAGCCGTAGAACTTTGCCAGCAAAAAAGATTTCAAGCGATTTTACTTGATTTGCACATGCCACTATTAAATGGCTTGGAAGCAGCCTATCTGATTCAAAAAAAATCCATTTACAACCAACAAGCCCCGATTATTCTGATCAGCGCGAGTGGCGATGATTTTTTGCCAATCAATACGCATCAAAGTGGCATCACAGTCTGCTTAGCAAAACCAATCGACGAAGCACATCTGTTAAGCCATCTAGTCAAATTGATTCAACCCAACATGTTGCAGGCGATAGATTGGCCATTATGTATCAAAAAAGCTTCCGGCAGAGAAGCACTGGCACTAGAATTTTTAGCCAAATTTGTGGAAGAATTACGCCTTAACCGTCAGGAACTGCTTGACTTGTCCATTCAACAGCATATCAAAGGTATCGAACGCGCCGCGCATAAATTGCATGGCGCATGTTGCTTTTTTGGAGTAACAGTATTACAACTACACGTAGTTGCGCTGGAAAATGCCGCAAAGCACGCCAGCAGCATGCAAACAATTGCAGCGACGTTCAAACAAGTGATCGATACGATTGATCACGTGATTCAAGAATATGAGCAAACATATCACATCAGACTTAATACAACAGGTGAAACACTATGATCAAAAAAAATGCCTTATATGCACAATCTGGCGGGGTAACTGCGGTGATCAATGCGTCCGCTGCTGCAGTTATCGAAACAGCACGACAATATCCCCATCAGATAGGCAAGGTATTCGCCGCTAAAAATGGCATTATGGGGGTTTTAGCCGAAGAACTTATCGATTTAAGCCTTGAAACTGCAGCAGATATCGCCAAACTCAAACACACCCCTGCAGGTGCGTTTGGTTCTTGCCGTTATAAATTATCAGGACAGAATCAGGAATATGAACGTTTGCTCGCAGTGTTCCGAGCCCATGATATTGGCTACTTTTTTTACAATGGTGGCGGTGATTCGCAAGACACCGCTCATAAAGTGG
>DAIOSQ010000040.1:0-17020 GCA_036752465.1 Legionellaceae bacterium
GGACGCTTAACATCACCACTGTTTGAGTGCCGCTCAGTAAACGTTGTGACTTTCCATGTGACATTAGGTTTCTCACTCAAGATAAGTTATGATTTGCTATTCATTTTCACGCAAACTTGTTTTTCTTTCAAGATGAACGTATCAATAAACATTCTCGCTGATGTAACCCTACCACATATTCATCAGCTTTTTACCCCACCATTTCAAGTGACAAGTTTTGCTAATGAAGCTGAGCTGTTGGCGTTATTGCCAGGTCAAGAGATCTTGCTTTGTCGATCAACACTCAAATTAAAGGCACCCATGCTAGATCACTGCACACTCAAATATGTAGCAACTGCAAGTAGCGGCAGCGATCACATTGATACAGTATACCTAAAAAAATTAGGAATTACTCTGTTAGATGCCAGGGGAGCTAATGCCACAGCGGTCGCTGATTATGTGGTCGCCACCATCGCTTGGCTCAGCAAAAAAAAGCTTGGACGTGCAAAAACAGCAGGTATCATTGGCTTTGGGGAAATTGGGAAGCGTGTATTTGCGCGTATCCGTCATCTCGGGTTTGCAACTATATATTACGATCCATGGATTACCCCGCAGAATTCCCCTTACCAAACCAAAGTATTGCAGGATATTGCCCAATGCGACCTTATCAGTTTGCACCCGAATTGGCATCATAACCAACCCTTTGCCAGTCATCACTTGATCGACTCCGCATTTTTACAACAAATCCCGCCAGAAACCATACTGATCAATAGCGCACGGGGCGAAATAATCGACCAACAAGCTTTGTTAGCCAAGAGAGAATCTTTAATCTATTGCACCGATGTCTATCTCAATGAGCCGCACATCGAACGGCGGGTCGTCGAAATGGCCACCATCGCCACACCGCATATCGCCGGTCACACAGTGGAAGGCAAACAAAACTGTCTCACCTACCTCCGCCGAAAAATCTACCAAGCATATGCTATGGATTGTATTGAATTTCAACCTAAGCAAACGCTGCAATGCAGCCTACGGACTAACACCTGGCAAAACGTTATCCTCGGTTTATATGATCCCTCAAGGGAAAGCGCACAATTGAAGGCAGCAGATCATTTAACTGCAACATTTAAAAAATTGCGCCAAGCCCATCAGTTTCGGCATGATTTTGCTAGGTATGATATACATTTACTCGCTGAAGATGTGCAAAAACTTATCAAGCTATAGACACAGCGTTTGCGTTCTTTATAATTCCTGACACGTGGAGAAATCATTTGATTGTCATGCAAAACTATGCTGCAGATACACTGCATGATTGGTTAACGTACACCCAATCCCTGACGCAAAAATTAAAGCAACAATCTGGCGATGCCGTGCTTCAAATATGTGCTGAAGCCTGGCGACAGCCTGATGATTGGGATAAGCTACATCTCTGCTTACCGCCAGAACCGGTGTTTTATCGAGAAATCATGATGCTGGCACATGGCGTGCCATGTTGGTATGCTAAAAGTATTTTTCCAACTCACACCTATACACAACATAAAGCCCTATTTGCACGGCTGGAACATGAAACACTTGGGGAACTGATTTTTAATGGCGATGAGATAGTACGACAATCGTTACAAACGGTATCGATTCACCCTAGCAGTGAGCTCTGCGCACACTTATCCGCAACTGTGCAGCAGCATCCGCCCCAATTGCTGGCACGCTTATCGACATTTGTGGTCGCACATCATGCCTGCTTTTATCTCTTAGAAGTGCTTTTGCCTGGTTTGCTAAGGTACTGTCCATGAAGGTACGAGCTTTACTGCGACTGATGCGATTTGATAAACCTGTCGGCACCCTGCTGCTGTGGTTTCCGGTAGCCTGGGCACTATGGATTAGTAGCCATGGTCATCCTCAGCCTTTTTTAGTCTGTTATTTCTTCTTGGGTACCGTAGTGATGCGTGCTGCCGGTTGTGTGATGAATGATCTGGCGGACAGACATATAGATAAACACGTTAAAAGAACCCAGTTTCGTCCCATTACCGCAGGAGATATCGGCTTTTTTGAAGCCATATTGCTGTTAGTGGCGTTGCTGTTATTAGCCTTTTGGGTGCTTATCCACTTGCCCATCAGCTGCTTTTTTATCGCTATTTTGGCTTTGCTTACCACGCTTGCGTACCCCTTTGGCAAACGTTTTTTGCAAGCTCCTCAACTCATATTAAGCATTGCATTTTCCATAGCGATCCCCATGGTGTATGTCGCCCAAGCACACCGCTTGGATGCGGGCTTTGTTTGGTTATTTGCGCTGAATGTTACCTGGGTTGTGGCGTATGATACCATGTATGCGATGGCCGACAAGGCAGATGATTTAACGATTGGCATCCACTCCACCGCAATTTTTTTTGGTAAGTTTGATCGCCTGGCGATTTTGCTTTTACAACTATTTACACATGCTGCGTGGTTGGCTTTGGCCATCTTGTATCAGTTTGATATCCTATTTTATGGCTGTTGGTTAATAGGAGTGGGCTTAATTATTTATCAGCAGCAATTACTGCGGAGAAACACTCCGCAAGCCTGTATGCAAGCATTTTTGAATAATGCCTGGTATGGAGCCGTGATGTGGCTAGCCCTAGCGCCTATCAACCCTGTGACTTGCTTAGAAAAAATAGCTGCTGCGCTATCATGACTTTTCCATAGGATCTCCACCGGTAAACTTGGCACAGCCACATCTTGTTGCAGCGATTTATAGTCTGCTATGATCGCCCGGCTGATAAATACAAGTTGCCTTGTCATCCAAATCAGGTTTACGAACACCATTTAAATATGCAACACTTGAATATCTAAGCACCAACTGATTATCTTCTTTAGACATGCTCATATTGCTTAGGATTGTGCTCATTGCCCCAGTGGCCATATATCCAGAAAGACCGTAGTACAAAGTTGTGGCTAACAGTTGACTACCATCTTGGTTCCAAT
Organism: Legionellaceae bacterium; assembly: GCA_036752465.1. Lineage (GTDB taxonomy): Bacteria > Pseudomonadota > Gammaproteobacteria > Legionellales > Legionellaceae > DAIOSQ01. Next base: position 2,938 of record DAIOSQ010000040.1, read on the forward strand.
GCATATGGGTAATAATCTCGATAAGCGTTAAATTGTCTTTTGTACTCTGGCTGTTAACCGCATCAATTTGGTATAAACTGCCATTCATATCAATACTCTCTGATGTTGTTTGGATGTGCAGGTAGTCTTTTCTATCCGGATCATCATCACACGTCCCAACCCATTCTCCTGAAAAATCAGCATATCCTGTTTCATCGGGATCGACCGATAGCTCGCTGGTTTTTTTGACACTTTTATTTATCACTTTGGATATCAAATGATCTACTGGCGAAGCTAAACAGGCTGCTGTCATTGTCATTCCAAAACCTACGCATAAAACCATTGGCGCAATGGCACACACTCGCGCCAAACAACGTGCGGTACGATTAGTTATTTTTTTCATGTTTATGATTACCTTATAATAAAAATTTTTAAACCTTTTCGGGTTAAACAGTACAGTCAGATACATCAATGCCTACTTTACCAAAGACAGCTTTCACTGAATTGACATCTAAAGTTAAGTCATTGGCCGCATTTATCACGCCACAGGCGCCACTACGGAAATCTGTCTCTGGAGTCCAGTAGTTGATATTCGCCTGGAGCATGAGTTGATATGCGGTTTTGATGCCTAGTTTTTTCGCCAACAGATAAAACGCTTTATTAAATATGCCACTGGCATAATGTACAATCATACTTTGCATGTCATCCATGTCCTTACCCGCGATTACGTGAGCAAGCATCACAACCTCTTCATAACTAACCGCGCAAATACCACCATTTTTTCTTGCCAGACGTTTATCCATACAGTCAGCAGAGGCGTGGTCATTTGAAGGCATATTCATCATGCGCAACGCGCCGACTTCGAAAAAATCCAATAAATCCACTGGAACAACACTCTCGCCAATTTTCCAGTCTATGGCATCAGGTGTCAGATTCGTTTTGTTATATAGCACGGGGGATGTTGCCAACAGATACGCCTGTGCCGTAACGCCAGCCATATCAGACATGGCTTCATTGATTGCACCTGATTGATCGTGATACTCCAGATCAGCATGCTGTTGGGTAAACCCGTGCGTAACCTCATGCCCGGTAATATCTAACGAAACCAAAGGATATAACATGAATCCATCGCCAAAATTCATGGATGTCCCACTCCAAAAAGCATTGTCAAAAGCCTTGCCAAAATGCACGCGCATCACCAGAATAGCCGGATCACCAGAATCTGTTTGCAGAGCATCCAGGCCGTACCAGTTACGGTACATATCAACAACGACATGCCCAAAAACCCAGGCATCATTGCGCGGAGAAAAAGCGCGATTCGTTAGATCCTCGACATTATTAGCACACACATATTGGTACGGGGTGGTTATGTTATCTTGCCAGTCTTCGGCTGATTCTAAATCAACTAGCCTGACTTTGCCGTCATCCATAATGCATTGGGTATCTTGCTGCACAACCTCCAGTGATGGTAGACCATCCAGCCCATACCAATATTCATGTGTTTTTTCGTTGCCGCCAGGACCAGTATCCTTGTAATGATTGATTTTATTCCACTGATTGATAATTGCCCCAGTTTTTGCATCCACAACTAGATGAGGCCATGACGGTTCACGTTTGGCTATATCAAATGTTTTAAAAGAAACCAGATAAACTAATTGCAGGGGATCGGTTGCTCCAGATCTGATTTGCAACTCAGCCTTTTCAAGATCGGTTTCACTGGGTACAGCCACGCTAAACCAAGCCTCTTTAGCCAACATTATGGCTTGTTTGGCATTGAACGCAGGCTTAATGTCAAGGTCAATTTTTTTGATTAAATGCCCGCTCACCTCATCTGCAGTACTGGTACCAAATACTTTTTTTGGATACCGACTGACCATCACCTGTGCACCAAGCACCGGAATACCCTGATACAGTTGTTGATAACGGGTAATCATTTTGTTTGATAGGCGCGTAGAATTGATCTCTTTGAGCACATTGAAATTGTTGGCATTAACTGTGTGTGTTATCGACCGCGGACGAGCCTGTTTGCTGACCAGTTGATATGCTTGCAACTTGTTTAAAGAATCATGCTGCAAATTGACATGAACGGCTGCGAAAATAGGGTTGGCAGCAAGTAGCCATGTCAACAAAACCAGTTTTTTTTGCATAAAAAATGCCTATAAAAAAGAGCGCAGCATACCCGCAATTGAGCTAAAAAGCAACACAAGAGCTTGAAAAAAAGCAAATATCTCCCGACAAAATCAGCTAGCATGTATACGACAACACCGTTGTCAGTGTATTCACTGATACGGCGTGACCTACATGAACTAAACGATCACAAACAAATTATAAAATATTCTGATATACTTATATAAAAACTATTGGTTTATTATATGAGCAAAAATAAAGCCTCTGATGCACAAAATCCCAGAAAAGTTGATACCACAGAGTTTGACTTGGCAGAGCCAGCAGACACGACTAGCAAGTTTGACATCTACGCGAAGCCAAAAAACTCGCTGTCTATTAGTCAACACACGCATACTGAGCATGAGGTAAATGGCCCTGTGCGACAAGAGATGGTCGACGTCGTATCGTCCTCTGCTGAAAGACTGGCCAATATCCTACCAGGTAATAATCTGTGGGGCTTCACCATATACACCATCCTTCTGCCAGAAATATTGAAAGAAATAGGTTATTTTACTTTACCGCAAAACGCAGTAACCGGACCTTTATGGAACTACGCGGATGCTGGTTGCACAATTATGGTCGGCGCACGCCAATTAACTGATGAAACAACACATCGTCCTATAGCCAGCAAAGTCAAGGGTATGGTCAATATTTTAAGTGGGGTGACAGTGATTGCGCTTACTGGCGTCAGTTTCACGGTATTTGGTGGGCCCATGTTTGCTGCAGGCTGTGGTGTCGGTTTTGTACTTTCACTCGATGAATCCATTAGAGCTGGGCGACGCTTTGCAGACCCTGCTTACTGGCTAGCAGACAGCGTAGCTCAAATAATTAAACTAGACGAATTAATTCAAAAATCACAAGCAGAGATTGCAATTATGGAGCAAGTACTTGCACAGTCAGATAACAGCGTGGCCAAATGGGCTCTACAACGTAAAAAGCTGCGTTTGCAGCAGTTTACAGCAGACTTTGGTGAGTTACAGCAAGATGTCCTGATCAGATTAAAAACCCTCAAATATCAAGATGATGAGGCCCGCAGCACAGAGCATAGCGCGATGATTAACAATGTTTTAGCAAATGCTAACCTATCCAAGACACCACAAACGGACTCATTGCGCCTGTTTTCCGTTGCTATAGACACCGTGTTGACTCAATCAAAGGAAGATCGCGCAACAGCATGCAAGACAGCCAATCATGAACTGGATGAACAATCCATTCAACGTAAATGTAAAAAACAACTCCAACAAGCCTCCCAGGATAGCTTGATCTGGGGGGTTGCTTTCACCGGGTCTTTGTTACTGTGTATTCCTGGTTTACAAATTCCAGGCCTAGCCCTGCTGGCTGTAGCCGCTGCGCTCAGTTTACATAAAAATTCAGATCAAATATTCGCCTATATCAAAGAAAAATGGCACTCCATGAGTGTAACAGCGCAAGTTGACCATATTGATGATAAAGGCAATGGGGCTGTAATGCATTGTGCTGACTAAGTTTACCTCCTTCATCACTATTTAATTTTTTGTAGCCCACAGTTATTTCTCAAGAACAGCTGTTTGCCCATGAAAGCCCTGCAACATAGTGTATAGATGCTGTTGGTTAAAATACAATCTATATAATTAAGGATATTTACATGTTTTTTATCCAGTTTCGCAGCAACCGCTCTAAGTTTACTGCACTGCCTTGCGCAGTTTTGATAACATCAGCATGATCGTGCGCAACTTGCGCTAAACCAGTAGCAAAATTGGTGACAATCGATATCACCGCTACTTTCATGTTGCAATGATGTGCAACCAATACTTCTGGCACTGTGGACATACCAACCACATCGCCACCCAGGATGCGAAACGCTCGTATTTCTGCGGCAGTTTCGAAATTAGGCCCTGAAACAGCGGTATATATACCCTCTGTCAAACGAATATTATGCTCCCGGGCTATGCTTAACAGAGACTCTCGCACATCCTGATTATACGCGTTGTCAACAGCTAAAAACCGTGGACCGTATTCATCCTCATTGGGTCCAGTTAAAGGGTTGCTGGTTTGTAAATTTATATGATCGGTAATCAGCACGAGCTCACCAGGGGCGAGATCCTCACGCATTGAACCTACGGCATTGGTAGCGAGAAAATATTCGCACCCCAGCTGCTTTAACGTGCGGACATAAGTCTTGACCACCGTTGCAGAAACTCCTTCGTAGCCGTGCGCGCGACCTTGTAAGCAAACAACGCAGACATCACCACAAAAACCTACCACCAAATTACCGTGGTGCCCCTGTACGGTAGGGATTGGAAACCCTGGTAATTTTTCATAAGGAATGCTGATGGGATTTTCTAATTGATGCGCAAATTCACCCAGACCTGATCCCAGAACAATACCAACCGTTGGCGTGGCATACCTAGGAATGTGAGTTTTAATAAATTGGGCCAGTATTTTAGGATCCGCTTGTAACATGATTGTTCCATCCGCTGCTTAGCTATCTTGTGGACGATCGTCTCGGCAGGAAAGTAATTTTATCCTGCGTGCATCGGCACTGATGATGTTGAATGTAAAGCCTGCGATGGTAATCGATTCTCCGCGTTTAGGCAAATGACCAAACTGGCCCATCACCACACCACCAATGGTGGCAAATGCACCAGAGCTCAATTGTGCATGCAATTGCTCATTGAAAACCTCAACGGGTGTATGCGCTTTTATGATGTAATGATCGTCTTGATGAACTTTGACATAGGCCTCTTCATCAATGTCAAATTCATCTTCAATGTCACCTACAATTTGCTCTATCAAATCTTCCAGAGTGATAAAACCACTCACCAAACCATATTCATCAACGACAATTGCCATATGATTGCGATTGACTCTAAACTCAGAGAGCAGCAAATCCAAACGCTTACTTTCCGGTACGATCGGCGCTTCGCGGACTAGATCATGAATATCAAAAGCAATTGATGCCGGGGTTTGATAGCGTAGCATGTCTTTAGCATGCAGAATGCCCATGACAGTATCTGGTGTATCACCAATCACTGGAAATCTAGAATGCCCACATTGATTAACGATGGTTATGATGGCTTGTAGTGGCATATCTTCAGGAATACAGATCATTTGCTGTTTGGGCAGCATGATGTCGCGTACTTTCATCTTTGAAAACACCATAACACTTTCTATCATTGCTAAAGTTTCCGCGTCAATCAGGGCTTGCGTATGGGCATCGCGCAGTAGTTTGATGAGATCTTCTTTAGTCTCAGGCGTATGACAAAGCCAAGAGTGCATACGCTGCAACCACAAGCGAGATTTTTTATTCATGTGCTGCTGCGTCCCTGTTAAGATAGGGGTTATCAAATCCCAGCGTCGACAATAACGCAATTTCATGCTGTTGCATAATGATTTCATCCGCCTGTGTCATATGGTCAAATCCCAGCAAATGCAAAATGCCGTGAATTACAATATGCGCCCAATGAGCTTCTAAGGATTTCAATTGTTCAACGCTTTCCTCTGCCAATACCGCAGGACAGATGACTACGTCACCCAACAGCCGGCGTTTTAATTTGATATGAACCGGAATATTGGCAGGAAAGGCTAAAACATTGGTTGGCTTGTGCTGAGCACGGTAAGTTTGATTGAGCTGCATCATTTCTGCGGCAGAAACCAACCGTAACGTCAGTTCTGCATTAGCACAAAAATCAGCCAATGTTCGTTTTGCCCATGCCATCAATAACTTATCAGAAATAGGGTGTTGGCTATCTGTGCCATGTTGAATGTCAATTCGAAAGTTCATGATTTTCTACTTTGCGGTCAATAAGCCAGGCAATCTGTTGATCTATGTTAATTGGTAATGAAGATAACTCTTCAAAGCGTTCGTCCTCATAGATATTTTCATGCGGATATTTTAGCTGCAGCGCCTTAATGTTGGCATCCCGTTGCTGCAACAGCCATGTAATCTGTGGGGAGAACAGATGTAACAACGATTCAATCCAGCGATCCAATAATTGCCAATAAGAATCTTCTTGAGTCATTGTAAAACGACGCAGTAAGTTTGAGCTGTATTTTGCATCATACCAAATTTCTGAAGAAATCCAGCGATTGACAGTAAATAAGCGCGTAGGCTGGCTGTATCGGTTCATTGCAATGGCAATGAGGTGGGTCATAGGATTTTCCAGATAGCGGTCCCAATCCGGTAGCTGTGCAGGCTTGATGTGCTTTGGGATCTGCGGATATCTTATGAAACAATGAAAGTGTCCATGCTCCTCTGTATCAAAATTTTCTCGATGGCAGTGATAAAAATACTGAGCACCCGTTTTATGATCGATACGGTCGCCATCTGGATAATGCTGAAGTTGTTGAGGATTTGGTAGATTTTCTAACACATATTGCAAAATGCCTTGCCCGGTTCGGGTTAATATCATGCCTTGCGCGAGTAGCATGGCGTGAGCATGCGGCAAAATTTTTTTTTTGCGCCAGGCGCTGAGTTCTGGTAATTGAAAGGACATAAGAAAATTCAACACAGCCTAAAGTATAGAAAGCGCGCATTTAATTGCACGCTTTCGTTGAATAAAACTAGCTTCCACTACAAGATGAAGCACCTTTGCAACCCATAGCGCCTTTGCAACCTTTGCAACCCATAGCGCCTTTACAACCTTTGCAACCTTTGCAACCTTTACAACCCATAGAGCCTGCACAGCCAGTTGGTTGGGTTGTAGAAGCATCATCTGCATAAGCTACTGGAGCTATTGTGGCGGCAGATAATGAAGCTAATAACGCAGTAATTGCCAATGCTGATTTTTTCATGACTACATTCCTTGTTAGTTGTTATGAATAATTTAATGTTGTATCCAATACAAGCTTAGCAAAATAAATGGAATAGTGACAAATAGAATTTAATAAATATTTTAGCAGGATGGAGAAAATGCTCAATCTCGGCCTTCCATGATCTTCAAGGCCTTGGATTTTGACGTCGCCAGTTCATGGCTGAGAAGGCTTGCTCATCCGATCAAATCAAGCTAATCTGCTAAATTAACACGCCCATCACTGTCAACACGACTTTCTTAGCAAATCAGTGTTGCTGCTGAGACAAGGTAGCAAGAATGGGTTTGAGACAGATATGATAATCGGTATGGTCGTGCAGAGGAGCCACTGTGAGTCAAGAAGAGGTCATGAAGTATGACGTGTTGATTGTTGGAGCTGGACCGGCTGGCTTGGCGGCAGGTATCCACCTCAAACAACTTGCAAAACAACACAAAATTGAATGTACTGTTTGTATTATTGAAAAAGGAGCGCAAATCGGTGCGCACATACTATCTGGAGCAGTGCTTGAAACAAGAACTTTACAGGCGCTGCTGCCAGATAGTTGGCAACAGGCGCCACTGGATTCTCTGGTTACAGAAGATAGATTTTATCTTTTAACAAAGCATAGCAAAATTAGATTACCAACCCCTCAGCCCATGCAAAATCAGGGCAATTATATCATTAGTTTAGGTGCATTGTGTCAGTTTCTTGCAACACAGGCAGAGTCTTTGGGATGTGAAATATATACTGGCTTTGCAGCAACGCATGTTATCTATCAAGCTGATGGTCAAGTCATTGGTATCACCACAGGTGATATGGGTATTGATAAACAGGGCAACCAAGGCGCTAATTATCAACCAGGTATGCGATTGCTAGCCACCCAAACTTTATTCGCTGAAGGCTGCCGTGGGCAATTAAGTGAAATGCTGATCCAAAAATTTGACTTGAGAAAATATTCGCGTCCACAGACCTACGCACTTGGTATCAAGGAAGTTTGGCAAGTCCGTCCAGACAAACATCATCGTGGCCGTGTGATCCATACCGTAGGTTGGCCGTTAGATAACAAAACTTATGGCGGCTCATATATTTATCATTTTTCAGAAAATATGGTCAGTTTTGGCTTTGTAGTGGGGTTGGATTACCAGAACCCGTGGTTTGATCCGTACGCTAACAGCCAGCTATTTAAATTACATCCGCTGATGCGTGAGTTGTTGCAGCATGGCGAACGGATTGCTTATGGTGCTCGCGCTTTAAACGAAGGCGGCTATCAGTCCATTCCAAAACTGTCGTTTCCGGGCGGGGCGCTAATTGGTGATTGCGCCGGATTCGTAAATGTTGCTAAAATCAAGGGCATCCACACCGCAATGCAATCAGCTATGTCGGCCAGTGAAGCTGTTTTTGATTTATTAACCTTAGAAACACCCAGTGTAGAAGCCTTTGCATATAATGAAAAAATTAAGCACTCCTGGGTCAACAAAGAATTGTATCATGTCCGCAATGTACGGCCAGGTTTTCGTAAAGGCCTGTTCATTGGCTTACTAAATGCCGCATTTGAAACTTACATCACCCGCGGTAAATCGCCTTGGACCTTGGATCATAATGTCGATGATGCAACCCTATTACCTGCAAACAAAGCACCAAGAATCACCTATTACAAACCCGACGGCAAATTGACTTTTGATAAAGCTGCTTCGGTCTATTTGACCAACACATATCACGTCGATAATCAACCGTGTCATCTTAAACTTAAAAATCCAGATTTGGCGATTGATATCAATTACAATGTGTATGCCTCTCCGGAAACTCGCTACTGCCCTGCCGGCGTCTATGAAATCATAAAAACCAACCATTTGCCAATATTACAAATCAATGCACAAAACTGTATACACTGTAAAACATGCGATATCAAAGATCCGCGCCAAAACATTGTTTGGGTAGCCCCTGAGGGTGGCGGTGGCCCCAATTATCAGAACATGTAATTGCCAAACAAGCCATCTCTAGGTAAACTCCTGTTCTAGGTCCCAGTGGCGCAGCTGGATAGCGCGGCCCCCTCCTAAGGGGCAGGTCGCAAGTTCGAATCTTGCCTGGGACACCAATAGAATCAATGGGTTAAGTAATATTACCGACGGCAATGACGGGATTCAGAGTGCATACAGAGTGCAAATTGAATGCGTCTTAGTAGTAGAGAATATAAAATCATAGCTAATGGTGACAGTATGACAAGCGCGAAACAATTTACTGCCGAAAAAAGTTAAAGGCAAATGAAATGGACATGTACTCTGGAGCTCTACCTCTTCAAAAACAAATTTGAATTTATGTTCCAACCCAAAAATTAAACCAGCATCCAATCCAAGACTATCCTATTGTCCAATCATATGTTAATAAGTTTACACGAGGCTGTATCCAAACTGAAGAAAAATTTAAAATCAACAATTTTGCAGTGAATTGCATTAAAACCACTGATCAATGGTCAGAGCATTGGGTAAACGATAGAATTTTTCCTCGCCGCCCCTCTTTATACGAGCCTTACGCACCTAAGATAGATGCATTGCTAAAAAAAAATTCTATCAAAACCACTTAAACTGATCAAAACGAAAGAAGTTGCTTATACTTTTCAGAAGTAAGTGCGCTTCCTTTAATTCTTATTGCGATGCTGAACCAACCAAGAATCCAAGTCCTCTTTTAAGTATCGAATCGACCGACCAATTTTAATGTACTGTGGCCCTGGCGTTCGATTTGTTAATGTTCCATGGACTCTATCTTGGGTGTTATTACAGGAACGGGGCAAATGCGACCGAGACCACCCATTTATGTCGTTATTTTAACCATTACAGACTAAATTAAAAAATTTATCTACGAACAATTTCACTGCGTTCATACCTAAAAGCAACTAAAACCATGATACATAAGGGGGTAGTCACCAGGACCTCCATTTCAATCTAATCGCATAACTAGGATCAGTTCACCTGTCATAAAGAGCAAAGCCCCCATACTCTCCGTTAATAATTAACAAATAGTACAGCAGTCCATTTTCTCATTCGCTACAACGGGAGTACTGGTTAAACGGTGATTGATCGCGCCTTGGAAAAATGAGTTTCTTGAAGAAATTGAAACACTTGATTTGTCTAAAATTGGTTGCTCCGGAGTATGAATTGATGCTAACTCTTTAATAAAATCAGTTATACCAGATCCAAACCATGCATCTAAAAAGTCAAAGTATTGATGCTCGCTCACCTCTTTACGTGACAATCTATCATTACTTGCATGGGTATATTTTTCATAAAGACTCAACTTAGTGCTTGTGTTTAGGTAGCTTTGCCGAAAAATAGAATAAAAAACTGGCACTTTATCTAGATCCATGAACACTTCGTGCCACATTTTTCTTATCACCCAATACTCTTCAAAAACCTCACTTGCAGGCGATTGGGCTAGATGGATTGGATGTTCTTCGTCTGACGTTAAATAGCAAATAGGTGCATTTAACTGAATTAATTTACGAGTGGCATATGCGTCACCATGAAAAGCTGTCCAATGCAACGCACTCCAGCCGTTTTTGTCTACGCTAGATAATATGCCGTTTGTGTCTGGCTCTTGCATCGTATAAGCGGCATCGAGCAGCATTTTTAGAATTAACGTGTTACCTAATTGAGCGGCCAATATAACAGATGTACTTCCATGTCGATCAACTGGTGTAAATATTGAAGTATTTCGCTTAAGGAGGTCATTGATAGCATCACTATTGCCCTGAACAACTAAAGCATACAAAGGTGTTAAACAATTTTTATCAAGAAATATATCGCGAAATAAAAACCCTTCTAATAGTAAGGTTATGATAGCAGTGTTATTTTCATTAATGGCTGTCAGTAGCGCCTGCCTTTTTAATAAATTATCGTTCAATTCCTCTCGTGCAACCCCTTGAAAATACTGCACACACTGATCGATATAATCGCCATTATTAGGAACTAAAAAATAAAAATTCATTAATATGTCTACTACCGAGTCCATTGCTCTAGCCAACGGTTGTTTTCCTATCCAATTATAGGCGGGCGAATCAAACGTGACATTTTGATTAAATAAAAATTTAAACAGTTGAATGAACACAGGCCATTGATAAGTATTCATGTGTTTTCTAATCAATTTTTTTTCTTGGGCATAATAAGTATATATAAAAGTATACACTGGACGATGCCGAAGGGAGTCGCATAATGGGATAATGCTTTCAAGAAATATAAAAAAGAAAAGATTATTTTTTAGTTGGTTAGGCGCCTTACGAATCAGCTGATGCGCTATCGTCAACACAATGATTTGCTCTTTTAAATGTAATTGTGTTTTATGTTTACCAAATTCAAGTAAAAAAACCAATAAATCATTATAATACGCTTTCTTATCTTTGACTGTTTCATGTTCGTAACGCTCGATATACAGTTTCGTTGTTTCTAGCCATGAATCCAGTTGATCTGAAGCATTTGCACTGATACGTACACCCCCGTCAATAATTGTTGTATCATGATGACCAAAGCTATGTCTTTTAGAAATGTTGTGAAACCCTGAACTCATACAAAAATAACGTTCATCCAGTGCCCATAAGTTATCAGGGTCCATTGGAGTTGTCTCCGGTACAAAATAAAAACGATTTAAAAATCGCTGTAATGAAGCACCTTGATTAAAATGTTGCTGTTTGATCTCTTCAAGAGAAGAAGAACAATGAGTACTGATATACACGCCTATCCTGAGATCAATGTGCTCATTATAATCTTGTTCTGCTTTTGCTTGTAAATCATTTAAAGCAACTACATCAAAATGTTGCCTCGAACAAAAAGCCATCATCCGTCCGCATTGCGCTTGATCAGTATGTAATAATCCAAATTTTTGATGACTTTCATGTACAATAATAGACAATTGTCCTGATCTCACCATTGCTTTTGTTTCTTCATTTAATTTTAAATTTTTATATAAGGTCGTTGTAGTATCAATTAACAAAGTTGCTGGTTTTGTTCTATTTTTATCGATTAGATGATTTTTTACAAAAAGATTAATATCAACACCTGGATTAATGACTTTATAACAAATGGGTCCAGTGGTTATACAAAAAACATCAGCCTCATCTGATGTGTTCTCAATCAAAAAGTGATTAAATTCATAATAATTTAAGGCACCACTCGAATAGATCGATGATGATCCAGAGTCAGTATGCATGGACTTAGCTAATTGTAACCCCATGATATGAGCATGGCTTCCCGACAATGTCGGCGCTACAATATAATGCTGTTGTTGTAAGTCATCGTTGCCCAAACCCAGCGCGTTTATGAAGGTCTGTTTTGAGGTCGTGCTAAAGTTTTCAAAGCGAACATGAAGCGAATGTTTATCTGAAGTATCAAGCAGTCCCAAACTTATTTCGTGAATGATATAGTACACATGCTGGGCAAATTTACTGTAATCATAAGCATAAAATAGCGTGATTATGTTCAAGATTAAGTTCACTCTGTTGAGGGCTAAGGGGGGCAAGTTGGGCAAATCACACATTATTCTTTCTAATGATTGCGCTATTTTATGGGTGGGGGCATGATGATTGTTTGCCAATCGTCGCAATCTTCTGATGGCATCGGCTTCAATTAGGGTTGCGTTCTCCGGATGTTTTATTAAGTGAGGCGTTTCTCGATCTCGATAAGGATAAGCACAAGCAATCTCCCATGGAGAAGCAATGAGGCCCAATGCCTGTATCGAACTCTTCAGATTCAGAATGTACTTTATTTCAGCATATTTATGCTGTTGAGGAAAGCCAGATTTGTTGATATGAACAAAAGTAAAAGGATTATCACTACTTGTTACTAACATCAAACTGTCTAACTTATCGATGTAAAAATCTTTTAATAAACGGTCAATAGGTGTTGTTTTTAATGAAACGAGCGGAAGAAGTAACTGATCGTTCGCCTTAACCTTATCTGGAAATAATTCTGTGGTATTGCTATCACTAATGGTTGTACGATGGTACTCCCGATGATGAATTAGCGGATTTTTTATCGGTGTTACACCTGATTTAAAATCAGACTGGCGTTGTCCAAGCATCATCACAGACAACATCCAATGTTGATCATCGGGGTCCATCAGGGATACATAAGCTTGATATGGATCACTACTTAGGACTTTTTTTATATTTGAAAGTTGCCATGCGTGTTGAATGCGCAAGGCGGCTGTCTCTCTTGTTAAGTTAGGAGAGGATTCTTGTGTCTTATTTGTTGAAAGGATCTGTTTTTGAGCGATTTCCTCGGTTAAATAGTCACATAATGGGTCAAAAACATCTTCGTTAATATTTTTTTTTGGCATTATACTATATCCATCCGCCAATATTGGCTCTAATTTTATCACTTTGTCCTGCAATTGTAAAATACTAGTATTTTACAGATTTTTACATATATACGTATGACTTAATGACGAGAGTTTAGATATGATAACCCATCGCATAAGTTGGTTTTTTATGGTATATCATCGTATGAAAATCTAATCGCATAATTATTAATGAGCAAAAACACATACATTGAAAATTACATCACTTATCAAAAATCGACTGATAAATCACCAGCAACATTGGCGAGTTATCGAAGTAACTTAATCCAGTTTTCCATTTGGTTTGAATCAATCAATGGCGTCGAAATGAAATTGATTAACATTACGCCAACGGATGCGCGCCAATACAAGCAGCATTTGATTGATTCAAATTTCAGGCCGCCAACGATTAATCGCCGGTTATTATCATTAAAGTATTTTTTGGAGTGGGGATGGGAGACAAAAAAAATAAAATATCGATTCCCATTGCCAAAGACCGTGAAACAATCACAGTCTATGCCTAAATGGCTGACCCGATCCCAGCAAAATCAATTACTCCGTCATGTCGAACAGTATGGCAGTAATAGGGATGCTGCCATTGTGAAAATTTTGTTGAATACAGGCTTACGTGTTAGCGAATTGTGCGACATACAATGGGAGCATATCACCATGAGTGAGCGTAAAGGCAAGCTGTTGGTTAATGCTGGCAAAGGATGCAAGTATCGTGAGATCCCATTAAATAAGGATGCACGCCTTGCTTTATATAATTTGGATTATACAATGCATGCCGGCAGTGAAGTTTTTGTTTTTAAAGGCCAACGCGGCACGCTTAGTCATGGTGATA
>DAIOSQ010000041.1:0-16699 GCA_036752465.1 Legionellaceae bacterium
ATATACGCCTGCATGATGCGTTCTTTGAACAACACAGGGACAGCTTGCATCCCGTTATGCAGGCGCTCTAAGGATGTGCGGAGATTTTGTAGGTTCATGCGGTTATCCCATCTATTGTCGCTATCTACCATTTATTATAGGACAAAAAAAGTATTTGTGATTTTTTTTCAGACCCACGAGACCGCAATTTTGCCCGGTTTAAAATTTCGAGTGGTTAACCATCGCTTAGCTCTTTTATTTGTGTTAAAAATTGTTGTGTTGCAGTGATGGGATTATCCGCTTCTGTAATGGCGGAGATAAGTGAAACGCCCTCAACCCCTGTTTTTAAAATTTCAGGCAGTCGTTCAAGATTTATCCCACCAATGGCAACTAATGGGTAATGAAGTGTTCGACGCCAACGTTGCAGCTGTGCTATTCCTTGTGCTTGACAGGACATAACCTTGCTGGTCGTCGGATAAATAGGACCACAAGCAATATAAGATGGCTGAAGAGCATGTGCGGTTGCTACTTCATAATAGCAATGCGTACTCACGCCCAAATATAATCCTGACTGGTGAATTTTATCGATATCAGCTTTTTGCAGGTCCTCTTGGCCTAAATGTATGCCTTCAGCACCCAAGCGAATCGCCAGTTCCCAATAGTCGTTAATAAACAACGTCGCACCGTATTTTTTTGCTAAAAAAATACTGCGTTTAATCTCTTCTTCTAAACGCATGTGATCCATATTTTTGATGCGTAATTGAATATATTTCACACCTTGCGGTAATAGTTTTTCTAACCAATGACTGCTGTTAACAACCGGATATAATCCGGTCCGGCAGTGTTTAAAGGGCGCAGTTAGTTTCAACAAAGGCTTGGGGGAGAGATAAGGAAGATCGATTTCATCCTCCGGCCAACCACCATGAAACAATTTTGCTGTATGGTGATCAATATCCAACGCTTGTCGGACCCCACGGGTTACATACATTTTCGCAATAACAATCGCATCCTGGATGGAGTAACCCAATGCAAGACAGGCCGCAAGCGCGGAAGAAAGAGCACATCCAGTTCCAGGACAATTTTTGTTAGGCGATCGCGAAGAAGCCAGCCAAAAAGAGCTATCTCCATTTGTCCAATAATCTTGGCTAAATATGGCATCTTTTACATGACCTCCTTTGAGTAAGACGCTTTTGGCACCCAGTGCTAACATGGCATGCGCACCTTCTTGGATATCTTGATAGGAGCTGAGAGAGTGATTCAATATTTTTTCTGCTTCAAACAAATTGGGCGTAACAATATCCACATACGGAAATAATTTCACTAGGCTTTCTATATGTTGCTTTACATTTGAAAAAATTAACGGCGTGCCCGAAGAGGATGCGAGTATCGGATCTAAGACCACAAATCCTGAGTAATCTTTCAAAAAATGAGCGATTTTCTCATGCGTAAACGACACGTCAATCATGCCAATTTTAATGGCATTAGGTTTAAAGGTATATTGTAAGGCATCACATTGTGCAGCAACGTGATCACTAGATATTGCTTCAATAGCTACAGCTGTAATGATAGAACATGACTCTACGTTAAAATTTTTTAGCGTTTCTAAATCAACGCATGTTCCAGAAAGCCCTGCCGGATCAACGCTTGCCATGGACCATACAATTGGTTTCTTCATATTTTCTTATCCTGATGCCAAAAAGAGCTATCAATTAATGACGTGCCTGTACCAGCAAACGCCCGCTTAGATCAAAGTTTTGATCAATAATTTTCGTTGGTTCATATCACTCTTGAGTTCAAAATGGCTCACTAGGTGTAGACGTTCAGGATAGTTCTCGCTTTTCTGTCATTACATGCGCTACCTTTTCTTGTTCACCATTGGTATGCGTAAAAAAAGCAAGCCGGCAAGTTGTTAAGCCTTCTAAATCCGACTCGATAGATTTTATCTGCATAGGCGCATGCTGTACTGATAAAGATGAGGACTCTTGACCTACCATGCACTCGCCACTTTGACTCAGCTTATCTACGTCTAGCTCAACGGAAAAAATTTGGTTGCTACGAAAAAGATCAGATAAATCCTGCGATGTAGAACCGAAAAAAAAAGCAATAGGACTGCCTTGTCGCTGTGAATTGCTTCTTGAAATGGTACGCAGAGATTTTTCTTCATGCTCTAGCTTTAAACTAAGGCTTATTTCATCATCTTCGCTCTTCGCGGTGGCATAGCTTATAACCTCTAACAAACTATTTGAAGTATGCAATTTCGAGTAGGGTATGTAAAGCTCTGGACTCGCTGATAACGATCTATGTCTTTCAATTAAATAGGAAGATCTTTTTTTCAAATCTTCCCGAAAAATTTTCCAAATTTCTCTTGCATCTTCGTCTAAACAAACCGAAAGCTCAGGGGTCAACTCACCCAGATCAAGCCAATCCTCAGGATTGGTAGCGCAGTGATCGCAGAGCCCAGCAGATAATGAAGCTCTTGCATCAAAAGGCAATGGATTATGTATAAAATCAACAAAGTCCTCCATGTCACCTTCATGGATACCCCAGGCAATCCTGCCATCTGCTAGCAGCTCATGCTTGGCATATCTCATGAGTAAAGCAAGATTAAAAGCGAGCACAATTGATTCCGCACAACCAAATCCTTCGACCACGCCGCCATCTTCAACCACATAAGGCAATGCATTAGCCATGGAAAAGTATTGAGCATAGTTTTTACGATAACTTTTTCTGCCAAAAAAAGCTTGTAGCGGTGCAGAACTCTTGAGTTCAAAGGAAAACGACTGCTCTGCTACCCTCATCAAGCGATCAATTTTGGCCTTAGAAGCATACGGTACTTGATGCTCAACCCAACGTAAGAGGATAACGATGGCATCGATTGATAGCTTAACATCCTTAGGCCGCATGATCCTGTACTTGAATTCCGAATCCATGGTATTCTTGAGCTGAGTCACCATCATTGCTTTATACGAACCTTTGGTTGCATGAAGCACATAATGGACACCCGCTTTCATGCCCAAATAAATTGAGGTATGTTCGACAATATCTATGCCTGGGCTGACAAAAAACACCAGGTCACCCATTTGCAGCTCGTTTTGATGCATAAAACATCCTGCCAAAATAATATACTTGAAGAACGCAAGCATAACACATGATCTTATTTTAATCATTATGAATTTTATTACTCGCGCACGCATGCCAAGCCAAGATCAAATTTTCTTAGATTACCATCCGAGTCGTTAACTGGCGGCTAGCCCTTGACTTCTTCTAGAGGTGTGAGCTAACATTTGATTAATGTACATTATTATATAAGCACGTATGACTTCAGGTGGTAAACGAACCGGCGCAGGCCGCCCCAAAGGCAAGAACGCCTATGGCGAGTCAACAAAACCCATGCGTATTCCTCTATCACGTATCACCGAAGTCAAGACCCTACTGCTAGAATCTAAAACTATGTATCAAATCCCATTGTATCTCAGTGCCGTACAAGCAGGTTTTCCCTCGCCTGCCGATGATTATATCGAGTCTAAGTTAGACTTAAATACCCATTTAATTAAACATCCTGCTGCAACATTTTTTGTACGCGCACAAGGCGACTCCATGATTCAGGCTGGCATTCAATCAGGTGATATGCTCATTGTTGATCGCAGTCTCACCCCAACTCACGGTAAAATTGTAATAGCCGCCATTGATGGTGAATTAACTGTGAAACGCCTCGCATGTCTGCACAATCAGATCCAGCTGCTGGCTGAAAATCCGGCATATCCACCTATCACCCTCTCTCAAAATCAAGAAATGGTGATTTGGGGGGTGGTAACCCACGTTATTCATGAGGCTTGAACTATGTTTGCACTGATTGACTGTAACAATTTTTTTGCTTCTTGCGAACGTGTCTTTCGACCTGATTTACAAGATAAACCAATTATTGTGCTATCAAACAATGATGGCTGTGTCATTGCACGTTCTAATGAAGCTAAAGCGTTAGGGATTAAAATGGGTGAGCCTTATTTCAAAATAAAGGCACTTTGCCTGCAGTACCATGTGGTGGTGTTTTCGTCAAATTATTGCTTATATGGGGATCTTTCATTTCGCGTCATGTCTGTCATTGCAAATCATTGGCCAGAGGTCGAATTATATTCAATTGATGAAGCTTTTTTACACTTGCGTCACATGCCGGCATCACATATTGAATCATTTTGTACAAATATACAGCGGGTTATTCTCAAAGAGACCGGTATACCCACTTCTATCGGCATAGGGTGCACCAAAACCCTTGCCAAGGTAGCCAATCATATGGCTAAAAAAGTCTTTTCCATTCCTGTGTTTAATCTACTCACGGACACACAACACTGGCTAAAGCAAATACCTGTAGCAGAAGTGTGGGGGATCGGTAGCAAGTGGTCAGCCAAACTACGCTCACATCAAATTATCAGCGCTGCGGACTTGGCAAATAGCAACCTCGCATGGCTTCGCGAAACCTTTCAAGTGATGCTTGTTCGCACCGCTATGGAGCTAAATGGCGTCACATGTCATGATTTGCAGATCAATGAAAAAAGAAAAAGTTTAGTTTCTTCACGTAGTTTTGGCCATTTACAAACAGAATACGCCGCGCTCGCACAGGCCATCAGCAGCCACTGCCATCTTGCTTATGAAAAATTACGCACCCAAAACCAGTTGGCTGATCATCTGGGTGTTTTTGTGCACTCAAATAGATTTCGTAGGGATTTACCACAGTACCATAACGCGATTGATATCAGGCTGCCCCATCCTACGGATGACTTACGTTATTTAACAAAAATGGCTAAATTTTGCTTAAAAAAACTGTTCAAACCAGGCATACAATACCAGAAAGTTGGCATATACATGGGACATTTGTCAGACAAGACGGTTACTCAAAACGTCTTACCTTTATGGGATAAACCAGCCCCAGCGCAACATAATGAACCGCTGTTGTTAGCCTTGGACCATATCAATCGCAAATTTGGTCGAGGTACACTACGATTGGCCGCGGAAGGTTTTGATAAACCTTGGCACATGAAACAAAATCTCAGATCACCTAATTACACCACACAGTGGCTAGAACTGCCCACAGTTAAACTCATCAATCGTTGTACGACATGAACTTGATAGGTCGTCTTTAGAAGTTTGCAGGTAAGATCTAAAAAACGTCTCCGGGATTAACGTGAGGTGGTCACTGGTTGGGAAGGGTAAAGGGGGGGGTAAACATGAGGGCTTGATAATTAAGCCCTCATTCATGGCACAGCATAGATAGCTAAATGCCAACAGTCTCTCAGTATTATTGATCACCTGAATTATCTTTATTGGCCATTTTTTCTTTCAACAAGTCGCCTAACGTTGCTGTCGATACATCATTATTGGAACGAGTATATTTTTTAATGGTATCAGCATGTTCCTGCGCGTCTTTGGCTTTTACTGAAAGGACTATGGTGCGATTTTTACGATCAACGCTGACTATTTTAGCTTCAATTTCGTCGCCAATATTAACTAGCGTAGTCGCATCATCGACTTTTTCTTCAGCAAGATCAGCAGCTCGGATAGTACCGGTAACTTCGCCATCGAGTTCCACCGTCACCATTTTTGCATCAACTGCGGTAACTTTTCCCTTAACGATAGCGCCTTTGGTGTGCTCCTCAACGTAACTCGTAAAGTCATCTCCTTCTAGCTGCTTCAAACCTAAGGAAATTCGTTCCCGATCAGCATCAATTGCCAGAATAATAGCTTCTAGCTCTTGACCTTTCTTGAACTGCTTGACTGCTTCTTCGCCTGGGACACTCCAGGATATATCCGATAAGTGCACCAAACCGTCAATGTCACCATCTAGACCAATGAATACACCAAAATCAGTGATCGATCGAATCTTTCCTTTGACCTTTTGACCTTTGCTATGATTTTGAGAAAAATTCTGCCATGGATTACCGACACATTGTTTCATCCCAAGTGAAATTCTTCTGCGCTCTTCGTCAATTTCCAGAACCATAACTTTGACTTCATCACCCAATGCAACTACTTTGCTGGGATGAATATTCTTATTGGTCCAATCCATTTCCGACATATGCACCAGGCCTTCAACGCCTTCTTCAATTTCCACAAAACAGCCATAGTCAGTAATATTGGTCACTTTACCATCAAGACGCTTGCCTAACGGATATCTTTCGACCAAATCAACCCATGGATCATTGCCTAGTTGTTTCATGCCTAAGGAGACGCGATTGCGGTCACTATCAAAGCTCAGTACTTTGACCTTAACATCTTGACCAACAGTCAATAGCTCACTTGGATGCTTAACACGCTTCCAAGAAATATCAGTGATATGCAGCAACCCATCAATGCCACCCAAATCAATAAAGGCACCGTAGTCAGTTAAGTTCTTGACAATACCTTGTAGTATTTGCCCATCATGCAATGACTCAAGGAGCGCAACACGATCTGCACTGCTTTCCTCTTCAACCACAGCACGTCGCGATACCACAATATTATTGCGTTTGAGATCCATTTTGATGACTTTAAATTCTAGCTCTTTACCCTCAAGGTATGAAGGATCGCGCACAGGTCGAACATCCACCAAGGAACCGGGTAAAAATGCGCGTATAGTACCAATCTCTACGGTAAAACCACCTTTTACTTTGCCTGAAATAAGTCCAATAACGGTCTCATTATTTTCATGGCATTTAGACAATTTACGCCATGCTTCCTGACGTTTCGCTTTTTCTCTGGATAGAATTGTTTCGCCATACCCATCTTCAACCGAATCCAATGCAACTTCGACAATATCGCCTACATTGACCTCTAAATCGCCCTGCTTATCTCTAAATTCTTCTATTGAAACGATCCCTTCTGACTTTAGACTGGCATTTAAAGTCACGTAATCATCATCAATATCAATAACTATGGCAGGAATAATGGCGCCAGGATAAAATTGAGTACCGGAGATACTCTTTTCGAATAAATCTTTGAAACTTTCAGACATGTTAATAAACTCTTTAGTAATCATCTGAAAACTTAAGTCTCCTCAAGCTTTCCCCCTGTTTCGATACGCTGCTTCACCTGAGACCACACATAATCAAACACCTGCAGCACCGTAAGATGAGTGGTATCTACCAGCTCAGCATCGTTTGCAGGTTTTAACGGGCAATGTGCGCGCGCCATATCTCGCGCATCTCGTTTGACCAGCTCATCAATAACCTCCGCGAGACTAACATTATTTTCAGTTTTTTTCAACTGCAAATAGCGCCGTTGTGCACGTGCCTCGGTCGTCGCATCTAAAAAAAACTTAAGGGTTGCCTGCGGAAATACGATGGTACCCATGTCTCTGCCATCCGTGACCAACCCTGGCCACATGGCAAATGCACGCTGTCTTTGCAACAAGGCTCCTCTGACTTCAGGCAGCGCGGCAATTTTTGAGGCATATTGCCCACACCACTCTTGCCGTATCTCTCGACCTATTTCTTGATCGTTTAGATATATTAATTGCCGATCTTTATTTTGCACAAAGCGCAACGGTAAGTCTTTGGCCAATTGTACTAAGCTTGTCGTATCTGTTGCATCAACATGTTGTTGTGTGACCGCATAAGCCAATACCCGATAAATTGATCCGCTGTCTAAAAAATGCCACTTTAATTTTTGCGCCAAAAGGAGGCAAATCGTGCCCTTACCCGTACCACTGGGGCCATCTACCGTAATGACAGGAATATGATCTTCAAATTTCACGATGATGCGTCCTAATATCCAAACCAATGCTGTTTGCTTGGGCAATAAATGCAGGAAATGAAGTGCTTATTGTCTCACAGTTTTGAACAACAACTGGATTCTCGGCAACTGCACCTGCTATGAGAAAAGTCATTGCCACCCGATGATCATGTTGCGCGTCCACCTCGCCGCCACGCAATCGTCCACCCATGACAATCAAACCATCAGGAGTTTCTGTCACGGCCACGTTCAATGCCTGTAACCCTTGTTTCATACTGACGATACGATCACTCTCCTTGTACCGGAGTTCTTGTGCTTGCTGCAAGCGCGTTACTCCCTGGGCACAGGCTGCAGCTAACAATATAATTGGAAACTCATCAATTGCAATTGACACCCACGCTGCAGGAATTTCAATGCCGTGTAGTGGAGCGTAATTGACCGCAATATCAGCTACCGGCTCATGATTGATTTGCCTATGGTTATACAGTGTAATATCTGCCCCCATGGCTTTTAGAATGTAGCATAAACCAATCCGCGTTGGGTTGATACCAACCTTTTTCAACACCACTGACGCATCCTTCATGAGAGTGGCGGCGACAATAAAAAATGCAGCAGATGAAAAATCTCCAGGAATCTCAATATGAGTACCTTGTAATTGATGTTGACTATCGATCACCAAGTCTGGGTTACGTATAATTGGATATTGCAACGTTTGCAACAAACGTTCGGTATGATCACGGGTCAAGCAAGGCTCTGACACTGTGGTTTTGCCCTCGGCATACAAACCAGCTAACAACAATGCTGATTTAACTTGGGCACTGGGTTGTTGCAATTTGCAAAAAATTCCAGTTATTTTTTTATTGGCATGAATAATTAAAGGAGCAAAACCAGCATGACTGCGTATCTCCGCGCCCATACGCACCAATGGATCACAAACCCTAGCCATAGGTCGTTTAGATAAACTTTCATCGCCAATCAGCACACTGCCGAATGGTTGTGCCGACAGCAAGCCGGCTAACAAGCGCATACTGGTACCGGAGTTGCCACAGTCCATTGTCGTGTTATTATCCGCACGCAGACCATATTTGCCAACACCACAGATACGTAACTGCGAACGATCTCTGTGAATAGTTACTCCCAACGTCTGCATGGCTTTCAACGTAGCCAAACAATCTTCACTTTCGAGAAAGCCCGTGATGGTAGTGATGCCTTCGGCAATACTGCCGAGCATGATTGCGCGGTGTGACATAGATTTATCACCTGGCATGTCTAATTCGCCACCCAGCTTATCCACTGGCATGCTGCTAAGGATCGGGTGTCTCATGTGCACACACGGTTACTCCTCTGTTGCCAACTCGCCACTCTCATCAGGCTCCTGCAATTCTTCAATGCGCTGCATGCCAACTACTTTCTCGCCAGCCGTGACATTGATCAGTCTAACTCCTTGAGTATTGCGACCAATAATTGATAACTCATCCACTTTAAAACGCACCAATATGCCTTGATCCGTGATTAGCATGGCTTCATCAGTTTCTGAAACGTACTCAGCACGCACGACCTTGCCATTTCTTTCGTTGACCTGAATAGAAATCACGCCTTGACCACCCCGCCCAGTTACTCGATACTCTTGCACAGCCGTGCGCTTGCCATAACCAAGCTCTGTGGCCGTCAGAATCGTACCCTCATCAGCGCTGCTGATCACCAACAGAGAAACTACCGCCTGATCATCCGTTAACCGTATGCCACGAACACCTCTTGCCGTTCGTCCCATAGGTCTTACTAAATTTTCATCAAAACGAATAACCTTGCCGGCATCAGAAAATAACATGATATCTTTGTCACCATTGGTGATGGCAACGCCTACCAAAAGATCACCCTCATCAAGATCGACAGCAATGATGCCATTTGAACGTGGACGACTAAAGGCATTTAATGGCACCTTTTTCACTGTACCAAAGGCGGTAGCCATAAAAACGTAATATCCTTCCAGATAGTCACGTACTGGCAACATCGCGTTAATGGCTTCATGTTCAGCCAGCGGCAAAATGTTAATAATCGGTTTACCACGCGAGGCACGACTGGCCAGCGGAAGTTCATAGGCTTTTAACCAATATAATTTTCCCTGATTAGAAAAACATAACAGCGTGTCATGCGTGCTGGCTATCACCAAGCGCGACACAAAATCTTCTTCTTTGACATGGGTTGCCGATTTACCCTTACCACCGCGACGTTGTGCTTGATACATAGACAACGGCTGATACTTCACATAGCCATTATGTGACAAAGTCACTACCACATCTTCTTCGGTAATCAAATCTTCTATACTTAAATCTTCCTGCGATGCTAGAATTTCTGTTCTTCTTGCGTCACCAAATTGCGTTTTCATCTCCACCAGCTCATCACGAATCACTGCCATTAAGCGGATCGAAGAAGATAGGATTTCCAGCAAATCCTTAATCACCAGCAACAGTTGTTCATATTCTTGAAGAATTTTGTTTTGTTCTAAAGCGGTCAGACGGTGTAAACGCAAATCTAAAATAGCCTGCGCCTGTACCTCAGATAAGCGATAGCCCTGTGACTGCAAGCCGTATATGGCATCAAGATCATCTGGACGACAAGCATCATCACTGGCACTGAGCAACATCGCTTTGACCATGTCGGCCTGCCAAAACCGTGCCAATAAAGCTTCCTTGGCATCTTGCGGCGATTTCGAATGCTTGATGAGCGCGATAATCTCGTCAATATTGGCCAAGGCCACTCCCAAGCCTTCTAAAATATGAGCACGAGCACGGGCTTTTTTGAGCTCAAATAAACAGCGGCGCGTCACCACTTCTCGGCGATGACTGATAAAGCACTCCAAAATCTGCTTAAGATTGAGGGTGCGTGGCTGCCCTGCAACCAACGCAACCATATTAATACCGAATACATTTTGCATTTGGGTATGCGCATACAAATTGTTCAACATCACTTCGGCCATTTCCCCTCGCTTGAGTTCGATAACCACGCGCATGCCCTGTTTATCTGACTCATCCCGCAATGCTGAGATACCCTCAATCTTTTTCTCGCGCACCAATTCGGCAATGCGCTCAACCAGCTTGGCTTTATTCACTTGATAAGGAAGCTCGTGAATGATAATTGCCTGTCTTCCTGTGGTTTCGTCGGTTTCTATGTCAGTTCTGGCACGAATAATAACGCGGCCGCGTCCGGTTTTATATGCTTGAACAATCCCTGCCCTGCCATTGATAATTGCCGCTGTGGGAAAATCCGGGCCAGGAACGATTTCTAACAGTGTATCGATTGTTAATTCAGGATCGCTAATAAGGGCAAGGCAAGCATCAAGAATTTCAGTTAAATTGTGGGGTGGGATATTCGTCGCCATCCCCACTGCGATACCTGATGAACCGTTAACCAGTAAATTGGGTATGCGGGATGGCATGACAACAGGCGCAAACTCAGTTTCATCATAATTTGGGCTAAAATCCACCGTTTCTTTGTCCAAATCCGCCAGCAATGCATGCGCTAACTTTGACATTCTGACTTCGGTATATCGCATAGCAGCCGGCGCGTCACCATCAATCGAACCAAAGTTGCCTTGCCCGTCAACTAGGACATACCGCATAGAGAAGTTTTGTGCCATACGTACGATGGTGTCATAGACAGCAACATCGCCGTGAGGATGGTATTTACCGATGACATCACCGACAACACGGGCAGATTTTTTATAAGGTTTGTTCCAATCGTTGCCAAGCTCACTCATTGCATAGAGGACGCGCCGATGCACCGGTTTCAAGCCGTCTCGCACGTCCGGCAAAGCACGGCCGACAATAACACTCATTGCATAATCTAAATAAGACTGCTTTAATTCATCTTCAATACTAACCGGAATCACTTCTTCAGTTGAGTAACCCATAGCCAAAAACATCCTTATGTACAAAGATTTAAGAATACCATAGCAGTCAGATAATGTAACCGATTAATTATCCTACAAAGGGCTGTAAAAACTTGGCGATTTGCTACAATGATGCTAGGTTTATTGTTGGTTTGAAATGTCGCAATGTTTGTCCAAGAAATCAATGCAAGATCATACACACATCTGTTACCGGTGCACAGTGAGTATCAGCTACAAACAGGTTGCAATTACCTTTTTGAGTTATCCTACCTCAGTGTCATTGCCCTGCACGGCGAGAAATCGGCTGAATTCTTACAAGGGCAGGTCACAACGGATGTACGTGCAGTCACCTCATCCCACATGCGAACCAGCGCATTATGTGATCTAAAGGGCCGGATCTTAGCGCTCCTGGATATTGCTGATATCAACGGCTTACACCTCATCCTACCAGGGGATCTCTCGACGCAAACCCAACACATCCTGACCAAACCAGCACTTTTATCCAAAGTCACCATCAATCCTGCATCACAATGGCGCGTTTATGGTTTTTTTCATCAGGATAATGCAGACCTGCTGCCCTGCCCTTTGCCAACTGATGATTATGAGGTGATCCATCCACACGGTTATACTTGCTATCGTCTAGCAGCAAAGCATTATCTAATTCTCTGTCCTAACGAAGAAGTTGCACGCTTAACATTACCTTTCAAGCAAGCACAACAATTGCGCGGATCACTGCTCTGGCATGCCATGATGTTAAAGATTCGCCGCATGGAGATTTACCCGGCTTCGCGAGGATTATTTTTGCCGCATCGCCTCAGTTTGCAGCATACCGATGTCCTGAGTTTTAATAAAGGTTGCTATAAGGGGCAAGAAATCATTGCTCGTACACAATACCGCGCAAAGCTAAAACATCAATTAACCTTGCTCATCATCCCCCACCATGTGCTCTGGCATCCGGGCCAGCGTATGCTTGATGCGCAGACGCAAACTGAACTTGGCGAAGTAGTGGATGGGGGCCCATTAGACTCAGAGCGCTATTTGTTACTGGCCAGTACCATTTTCGATTTACCGACGCACTGTGTTTTTGAAGGGCAGCACACAGCAATTGCGCTGCAGGTTGTTCATGAAGGTTCGTTGAACTAGAATGACATTCTTTTGACTATTTGGTCTTTATCAATAAAATAATGTTTAAAGGCAGCTGCTATATGTAAACATACCAAAGCGATCAGTATCCAAGCTATTGTTTGATGGCAAGTTGCCATCAACTCTGCCAGCACGTGATTAGGCGCGATTCCTGGAAAAGGCAATTGAATCCAATTAAAATATACCGGCACTTTGCCTGCAGCAGTTGACATAACCCAACCAGACAGGGGCATTAGGATTAACAAAACATAAAAAGCATGTTGCACCACCTGGGACAACTGCACTTGCCAAGTGGGCATAGTTGCGGGTAAAGGTGGTTTGCCGCACGCTAAGATGACCGCAATTCTGATGATCATGAGCAAAAAAATAGTCAGTCCTGTTGATTTGTGCAGCATAAACGCTGTGCCTATAAACATTGCCGGCACATCTTCAAGAAAAAATCCGCCTAGCAACATCATCATAACCATCACCGCAATGATCCAATGCAGCCATCTAGAAAGCAAAGCATATTCGGTCACATCCCGCTTACACATCCTGTTCTCCAAGAAGATGGTTAATCCTTAAACTGACAAATAGTCCTCTGTAGCAACTATCCGCTCACGCTCTTTGAAACTGCACAGTTGCGTTGCCACCGTTGCGCTATTGCCATACTGATGTATGGCCTGCAAAGTCACTTGCATAGCATGTATCGAAGCACGCTGCAGATCTGAAGGTATGATGACCACGTGATATCCCAGTGCTTTTAATTGAGCCACATCAACCAACGGCGTTTTACCACCTTGAAACATGTTGATTAATTTCAAACCCGGAAGCTCGCTGGCTATTGTTTCGATTTGAGACAAATTTTCCGGAGCCTCGACAAACAACATATCTGCACCTGCGGCATGATAAGCTTTGGCTCTGGCTATTGCAGGAGCAAAACCTTCAACAGCAATCGCATCTGTGCGGGCAATTATTATAAAATCTTGCTGGGTCACACTGGCCTTGGCAACTTGAATTTTATGACACATTTCATCAACACCGATCAAGGACTTGTCTGATAAATGACCACATCGTTTGGGGAATGTTTGATCTTCGAGATGCAATCCCGCAACACCTATGCGTTCGTAGGTTTGCACCGTGCGTCGGACATTGATGGCATTGCCAAATCCAGTATCAGCATCCGCTATTACAGGCAACTGTGTGACCGAAACAATATGTTCGATAGCAGCGCACATTTCAGTCATGGTGAGTAAGCCTATATCTGGATAGCCAGCGCTTCTGGCGATCGCCCCACCGCTCGCATACAACAGCTGGAAACCTGCTTGCTTAGCCAATAACGCTGACATGCCATCGAACACTCCAGGAGCAATCAATAGTCCATAGTTCGTCAATAGCTCGCGTAGCCTAGTTGCATAATTCATTATCATGACTCCTGTGCTATATGATTGATTAACGCGGCCAAACGACAGCCTGCCAGAGCAATCTGCTGTTTTGTTATAGTCTGAGCACGCTGTTGATACGTACGATTCAAGCCATACTGGGGATGAAAAGCATACGCTGTTTTTATGGCGATTTGCTGAGATTGCGCAGCCCACATCTCTGGGTTAGCAGGCCATGCTGGCGCACAGGGCTGCTGAATTTCTAAGCTTTTTGCCATTCTGCGCACTACTCGTAACGATACATGCTTACGACTGATTAACCAACCACCACCACAATCCCAGTATGCATGGAGATTACGGGCAAATGCAACATGCGATATCGGTACCAAATTGCCACCTTTATCGCCATTAGGATACTCACGGCTAACACAGGTAGCCGCATGTAAAGGCTGGTGCACATCAGCCACAACATGAAGCAGAATTTTGACGGCCTCTTGCTGTTGTGTCAAAGCTGCTTGCCGATTCATTAAGGTGTGCATGGCATCGGTGATCGCAGTCACCGCATTGTGTGGCGGTACTGGCATCAAGCTGGTGCCATCGAGGGAAAAGGGGAGGTCGATATAATGCATATCGTTGTAATAGGGATCTTGCCATTTGCGAATTTCATCCAGCCAAAGAGAAGCGTTGGCAAAACTGCGATCTTTCCCATGTGAATAAATAGACTGATACCACTTGCGTGCTTGGGGAGAAAGATTATCATAGGCTATTTGTGCCACCAGGCGATGACCTAAGGCATTCCAAGCCAAGGCTGGGGTGGCCATCACACACCAACCCAGCAAAATTACCCTAAGTATGGTGACCAAGCAGGCTCCTGTATATCGCCATTACGAGGGGGCAAGATTGTACTGGCGCGGCCATCAATTGAAACAATACCCAGTACGCCACGGCCTTTTTGGCTGGTGGCATAGACAATAAGTCTACCGTTAGGTGCCAAACTCGGGGATTCATC
This sequence comes from Legionellaceae bacterium, assembly GCA_036752465.1. GTDB lineage: Bacteria > Pseudomonadota > Gammaproteobacteria > Legionellales > Legionellaceae > DAIOSQ01. The sequence continues at coordinate 15,086 of DAIOSQ010000041.1, forward strand.
CATAGGTGAATGCGTAAGCAAATTGATACGATCGGCACCCATCGCTTGCACACCAATATTAAATTGATGATCCTGTCGATGCAACATCACGATCTGCTGTTGATTGGGCGTGAAGGAAGCGCGAGCATTGTAATTGCCGTCGTAGGTCAATCGAGCTATTTTACCATCGCTGAGGCTAAGGCTATAAATTTGTGGGCTGCCGCCGCGTCCGGAGGTAAATAGCAAAGATCTGCCGTCCGGCGAGTATCTTGGTTCAGTATCGATCGCATCTCCAAAGCTAACTTGTCGCATGGATCCTGATCCCAGATCTACCAGGTAAATTTTAGGGCTACCACCTTTTGAGAGCACCACGGCCATTTGTCGGCCGTCAGGTGACCACGCTGGGGCACCATTGATGCCTGGAAAATCAGTCAACAATCGACGCTGACCACTGGCAACCGCAACACTATAAATCTGTGCGCGCTTCTTTTCGAATGAGACATACGCAATACTTTGACCATCTGGCGACCATGTTGGTGACATGATTGGCTCTGTCGAGGTTAACAGGCTTTGCGGATAACTGCTATCCATATCCGCCACCTCCAGCGAATAACTGGTTTTATCAGCATGCCGTTGTACCAGTATGTAAGCGATACGGGTAGAAAAAACGCCTCGTTCCCCGGTCAATTTTTGGTATACTTCGTCGCTAATATGATGTGCTAAGGCATGCAATTGATTGGGAGCTACTTGGTAGCTTTTAGCCAATAGCACACGACCACCAGCGGCCGGATCCTGTAATTGATAACTTACGGCATAGCGCCCACCCAGTGGTATGACCTTGCCAGATAAGACACTATCAGCACCCATTTTCTGCCAATCATACGCGGACACGCTTGGCCGAGATGAATCAATCACTCTAAATTGTCCAGTCAGGGTCAAATCTGCATGGATGACTTCTTGCAAGGCCTGCGATTGCGCATCAACCCCGAATTGATTAATGCCGATTGGTAACTGTGCATTAATGCCTTGAGTTAATTCAAGGTCAACAGCATAAGTGTTTCCCAAGCATAGCAAAAATCCTACAGTAACAACACATACCTTCTGCCAAAATTTTGACAAAAAATTCAAGTGCTTACCACTAAAGTTGCTCATTTGATTAAACCTCACACTACCCCCTGGCACTTTCAGGTCTTACGGTTAAACTGATTTCACGAAAGATATTGAATGTTGCCGTATCACTTGGTACAGGCAATGGCGACGCTTTGAAAATAGCAGATTGGGCGGAGCGGTCAAGTATAGAATCACCACTGCTGCGCGTCAAAGTTACGTCTAGCACCGCGCCATTTGGCGCTAGGCGAATTCTGAATTGACTCGACAAATTCTTATTGACATTATCTGGTAAAATCCACTGTTGGCTAATAGCATTGGTAATCAGCGCTTTGTATTTGTTAACTTCACCAGATAGCTGCGCCGCCTTGCTTGCATCCATTGCTGATTGTAATGCTTGTGCTCTTTTTTGCTCTGCAGCCAGGCTCTTAGCTTTGGCTGCCCGGGTTTTTTCTGCTTCTAGCGCCATCTGCTGTTGCAATTGGGCAAGTTTTTCGTGTGCTTGCTGTTCCTGTTGCTCTTTTTGCT
>DAIOSQ010000042.1:0-16469 GCA_036752465.1 Legionellaceae bacterium
ATTAATTTGGAAAAAATCCTGAGTTAACGCATCAGAGAATGTGGCGAGGCTGACTTTATGCTGAGGTAAAACACGCTAAATATTGTCAGCACTTCCTAAGTGGTATGCAAACACCCAGTAATTAACACGGTGTGCAGTAAAATAGATGTGGCCACTAAGCTCTTTGCTTGCAAGGGACCGGTTTTAATTATTTTATTCATGCTCAAACATAATGGATGTTCAGGATGGTTTCAGTGCTTGTTAACAGAATTATCCACAGTTTTTGTGGATAATTCGTCGCTGTCGCGAAATGATTTGATTGTGTACGCATGGTTAAATGGCGTTATGTCTACTTCCAATTGCTGCCAGGTTTCAAAGGCTTTAATCAGGGCGGTTTTGATCATGTAAATGTAGTCTGCAAACTCCATAAAGAACGGACCCAAAGTAATGCATCAGTAAATGGAAAAAAATTATTGACAAGCCATTTGTTTTTGTGAATAACTTTGATTAGTGACTCTTAAAGCAAAATGGTTCGTTCATCAACAGTTTATGCAACTATATGAATTTAATGATAAAATCAATTTTTATCGCTCCGTCTCACCACTAAAATTATCCACAAATTCTGTGGATAATTCTGTGCACAAGCGCTGCTATCATCGGCCAATAGGGCTCGCTTTTGGCATGAGTCGAATTGATACAGTAGTTTGTAGCCGAACTTTTGATGTTGAACAGCGCCAACAGAAAAATCTATGCAAATGCACTGGTCAGGTTAAAACCCTTGACATTACCTCCTACCATTTGACATTGCTTGCACGGGTTACTTGTCCGTTGGTAATGTTCAACGTGCTTGCTGTACCACGGCCACTGGTCACGGTTGCGGGTTGACTCTGTACCCGTGACCAAGTACAGAACCACCTACTGTTATAGCCAAAAATTATTGACAAGCGATTTACTTTTGTGAATAACTTTCATTAGCGACTCTTGGTGCAATGTGGTTCATTCGTTACCAATTTACGTAACTCAATGAAAATTATAGCGAATTTAATTTATATTGACCACTCTCACCACTTATATTATCCACAAATTCTGTGGATAACTCTGTGAGCAAACGCTGCGATTATCCACCAATAGGGCTTGTTTTTATCATGAGTCGAATTGATACAGTGGTTTATATCAGAACATTGGCAGTCGAACAGTGCGGGCCTACAGGGGCAATACAAGACTGAGTTATTTATTGCGCCATGCGCGGGATGTGCATTGAACCAAAGTATTAAGTGCGTTATTATGAGCCATATTTCAAGGAAGCAATATGCTGTAATGTTTATCAGGTTTTACACTTATTTTGATTTTTTACTCTAGAGGAGTTGTCTTATGAAAAAAAACGCGATGTTGGCAAGTCTGGTGGCTTTGACTGTATGTACCAGCAGTGCTTGGGCATACATGACAGATAATGACGACAATACACTGAGCATCAACATCACCAATGCCACGGGTACACTTTGCACCCTGCAAGGGATGTCATTATTCAAAGGTACTTTCTTCCTGAATGATTTTGTCCCAGAATTTATTCCTCCGTATTCTTCTGGTGCACCCATCATTCTGAACAGCAATCTTTCCGCTGATATGCTGCTGAGCTATAATTGCGGAACTGGAAAACATATTACCTTCGAAAGCAAACAAAATACGTACATATTTTCTGTCAACGTCAGCGCAACTGTAATTGCCAGCCATAACCTAAACGCAACTTATCGCATTAACGAAGAGGCCTTCCACCACTCTATCAACTGGCGTATAGAAGAAGCAGCAGCATAAATTTTCCCCACAGCCGTGGTCTTGCAGTCACAAATCATATAGCCGTAAGACCACAAACCAGCATCAGGTAGTCCTGGATTTTTCACCTAAAACATCCGTATGCAGCCAGTCTAAAATAGGAAAAGCAATGGTTGTTGCCGGGTTTGTTAATGCGTCTGTTAACGACACAAACGTGTAACCATTGTCGCGGTACAATTTAATGATATCTGGTAAACAGTAGCTATTAAGCAAGTTCGCATGTAGCAATAATATTTGTTTCACCGGCTTATCATGTGAGATTTTTTCTGCTTTTAAGGTTTGCTTCCAAATATAAGCCAGATAAGAAGGTTTCAAGCGCGTCACATATTGCTCGCGTTGGCGAAACGGGACATGATACAAACGTTCGTTGAATTCATAATCTTTGCTGTCAATGGTAACAGGCGCGACTGTATAGTGGTGTGCAAGCAGGTATTGTTGCATTTTTTCTTGCGCTGCTTTATTGCCCTCAGCAAGATAAGGATAACGAAAATACTTGGGCTCTGTCATGATAGGGCTAAGTATTTTATCTGCGCGGTCTAAGTCTTTAATATAGGCATCCACTTGGGTGTCATTTAAATTTAAGTGGGAATAGGTATGATTACCTATAAGCAAACCAGCGGATTTAAATTGCTCCAGAAACTCCCACTGCCCCTTCTCGATTGCGCCGGCGATGACAAAACCTGTAGCCGGAACTTTTTCTGTTTTTAAAACCTCTACCAGACGCGCAAACCGCTCCGTAGAGCGTTGCTTATTGCCTGGGGTGTTCATTTTGGAGGCCACCAATGGCAAATCATCCAGCGTAATGGCGATTTCGCGATTGACTGCAAAGACCCAAGAAGAAAACAGCAGAACTACTAGTGTTATACGTATGCGCATACTGAATCCTAAAGTAGAGTTTGGTTTCGTTTAACAACGGTATCAAGTTGGATCAAGCTCTCTAGCAATGCTCGCATGTGATCCAATGGCCAACTATTGGGACCGTCACTGAGCGCCCGGCTTGGATCAGGATGTGTTTCCATAAACAACCCTGAAATGCCCACCGCCACCGCAGCCCTTGCCAGCGCCGGTATAAATTCACGTTGTCCGCCAGATACACCATCACCACTGCCAGGCAGTTGTACCGAATGTGTGGCATCGTAGATGACTGGACAGTTGGTTGCACGCATAATTTTTAACGAACGCATATCCGAAACAAGGTTTTGATAACCGAAACTAACACCGCGCTCACAGACCATAATCGCATCGTTGCCGCTCGCCTTGGCTTTTGTCACAACGTGCTCCATGTCCCACGGCGCCAAAAATTGACCTTTTTTGATATTCACGGGCTTATTCATCGCCACAACTTTGCGAATAAAATTGGTTTGCCGGCACAAAAACGCCGGTGTTTGTAGGACATCAACTACGCTAGCCACTTCGCTTAATGGTGTATCCTCATGGACATCAGTCAAAATAGGCACACCCACATCTTTTTTGACTTTTTCCAAAATGGCCAGGCCTTTTTCCAACCCAAGCCCCCTGAAACTAGCCAGAGAAGAGCGATTTGCTTTATCAAATGAGGACTTATAAATAAAAGGAATAGACAAGGACAAACATATCTCACGCAAATAACCGGCAGTTTCAATGGCCAACTCTTCACTTTCAATGACGCACGGACCGGCAATCAGAAATAGCGGTTTATCTAGCCCAACCTCAAAACCACATAAGTTCATGTCCTCTCCCGTTGTTTGCTATATTCAAAAGCGGCCAATACAAAGGCATCAAATAGAGGATGGCTATCTCTAGGAGTGGATTTAAATTCTGGATGAAACTGACAAGCCAAAAACCAAGGATGATTGTTAAGTTCTATCATTTCAACCAAAGCATTGTCCACAGAACGTCCCGAAATTATCATGCCTTTTGCGCTCAGTGCCGAGATAAAGGTATTATTGACCTCATAACGATGCCGATGTCGTTCACTGATTTCTTGCTGACCATAGATAGCAGATGCTAAAGAATGCTCGAGCAAATGGCAAGCCTGCGCTCCTAAGCGCATTGTCCCGCCCAAATCACTGCTCTTCGTGCGATTATTGAGCTGGCCATCGGTATTCATCCATTCGTTGATAAGGCCTATAACCGGATAAGGCGTTTCTTTATCAAACTCGGTAGAGTTGGCATCGGTAAGATCGGCAACGTTCCTGGCAAACTCTATCACGGCTGCTTGCAATCCCAGACAAATCCCCAAAAAAGGCACTTGATGCTCACGCGCATACTGCACAGCTTTGATTTTACCCTCAACTCCACGCGTACCAAAACCTCCTGGCACTAAAATCGCATCCACCGATGCTAATTCAGCAACACCATTGGCTTCGATTACCTCCGCATCAATATAGACGATATCTATTTTGAGTTGATTATGCAAGCCTGCGTGCTTAAGCGCTTCATTTAATGATTTATAAGCATCGCTTAATTCGGTGTATTTACCTACCATACCTATGCGCACCCGCGCCACTTGCAAGGACTCTTTATGCAAAACATTTTGCCACTCTGCTAAGTCTGCTGCGGGGGCTTCTATGGCTAATTTTTTAATGACAATTTCGTCTAATCTTTGCTGATGCAAAATCATTGGGATTTCATATATGCTTTTGGCATCAGACAACGAAATAACCCCTGCCGTATCGACATTGGTGAACAAGGCAATTTTGCTACAGTCACTGCTTGACAGCGGCTTCTCGGAGCGACAAATCAGGATATCTGGCTGAATACCGATAGAACGCAATTCTTTGACGGAATGTTGTGTCGGTTTGGTTTTTGTTTCTCCTGAGGTAGCAATATAAGGCACCAAAGTCAAATGGATAAACAACGTATGTGCCGCACCCAGTTCGATGCGCAGTTGCCGAATAGCTTCGAGAAATGGCAAAGATTCTATATCGCCTACAGTACCACCAATTTCAATCAGTGCCACATCAAAATCATCTGCGCCTAGTTTAATGCAGCGTTTGATTTCATTGGTGATATGCGGGATCACTTGCACAGTAGCTCCCAAATAATCCCCTCTGCGCTCTTTTTTTATAACGTTCTCGTAGATTTTTCCCGAAGTAAAATTGTTAAGCTTGGTCATCGTGGTACGGACAAAGCGCTCGTAGTGACCGAGGTCAAGATCGGTCTCAGCCCCATCTTGCGTCACAAATACTTCGCCATGCTGCACAGGACTCATCGTACCTGGATCAACATTGATGTACGGGTCGAGTTTAATCAAAGTGACGCGCAAGCCTCTTGCTTCAAGAATCGCAGCTAAAGAAGCTGCCGCGATACCTTTACCCAGCGAAGAAACCACGCCACCTGTGACAAAAATATAATGGGTCATAAAATATACCGTTATAATTGATTTAATATAGAGCACATTGATAATGCAATATCAACGGCTTCTTTACCTTTGTGCCCATACTGTCCACCCACACGATCCCAAGCTTGTGCTTCGTTATCTGTCATCAATACTTCAAAAATAACCGGTGTGTTGTATTTTAAGGCTACACGTTGACAGCCATAACTGACTTGTTGGCATACCGAACCATAATGGTCCGTTTCGCCACGAATAATGGCACCAAGAGCAATGATAGCACCGAACTTGTGTTTTTCTGCGAGCTTTTGTGCCACGATAGGTATTTCTATGGCGCCGGGCACTGCGATAATCGTGAGATGTTGTGCATCATGGCCATGCTGCAACAACTGCTCGACTGCCCCTGATTGCAAAGCTTGGGTAATTTCCTGGTTAAACTGACTAACAATAATCGCCAAGGGTATAGATTTTATCATATCCCCTAAGTCACATGCCTCGATATATTTCAAGATCTTTCTCCCTTATGATCAGTCATTCGATTAGCAATAAATGACCCATTTTTTCCTGTTTGGTACGTAAGTAGCCACTATTTTCTTTAGTGGGCAATGTGGCTAAAGATACCCGTTCACTCACCCGAATACCATAGTGCTGAATGGCATTGACTTTGTTTGGGTTATTGGTCAATAACTTGATTTCATGAATCCCCAGATGTTTTAAAATTTGATACGCAATTGCGTAGTCACGTGCATCGACAGGCAAACCTAATTGCACATTGGCATCGACTGTATCGTAGCCTTTGTCTTGCAATGCATACGCTTTAAGCTTGTTGGCAAGACCAATACCTCTGCCTTCTTGTCGCAAGTATATCAGTATTCCACCGTGAGTGCTGATTATGGCTAATGACTCATCAAGTTGTGACCCACAATCACATTTGCTGGAACCAAAAATATCTCCAGTAATACACTCTGAGTGAATTCTCACCAAAGGAATTGCTTCCGGCAGAGATGGTTTGATCAACGCAAAATGCTCTTTATCATCTAATCGATTGTTGAACACCGTCATAGTAAAATTGCCATAGCGTTTGAGTGGAATCCTGGAAGTTGCGGCTACTGCCAGCAAATTCTCGTTACGAATCCGATAATCAAGTAATGCTTGTACGCTGATAATTGGCAATTGGTGGCGCTGTGCAAATGCCAGCAATTCCGCTTGCCGACAGATCTTGCCGTCATCATTGATGATTTCACACATGACCGCTGCTGGAGTCATTCCCGCGATGCGCATGAGATCAACACTGCCTTCGGTTTGACCTTTGCGCACCAAAACTCCCCCTTCTTTGGCTTTACGTGGGAAAACATGCCCCGGACACATGAGATCATGTGGCGCACTGCTAGAATCAATAGCAACTTGGATAGTACGCGTTCTATCCGCCGCAGAACTACCGGTGGTAACACCGGTTGCCGCGTCTATGGAACCCGTAAATGCGGTGCCATAAGATGATTGATTACTGGCCGTCATCATCGGCAGGCGCAGTCTATCGATCATCTCAGCTGTCATCGATAGACAAATCAGGCCTCTGCCAAATTGCGACATGAAAGCTATCGCTTGCTCACTGACAAAATCAGCCGCTAATACCAAACCACCTTCGTTTTCACGATCTTCATCGTCAACGAGGATGACCATATGACCTTTTTTTAGGGCAATCAATGCTTCTTCAATAGTTGAAAACTGTTTGCTCATTTTGTTCCTCAGATCCCTGCATTATGCGCATCTGTTGCGCTATGATGCGAGTCATGTAATCAAATTCTACATTTAGCATTTGGCCAATTCGTTTTGATCCTAGGGTTGTGCTAGCCAGGGTATGTGGTACCAACATCACGGATATGCTGCGATCGAAAACGTGGTTAATCGTCAGGCTAACACCCTCGAGAGTAATGCTTCCTTTACGCATGAGATACATCATATCACATTTATCAAATCCACCGATGACCATTTCCAGAAATCCTGTCTGTTCTTTGCGCTGTTCAAGCACAGCGGTTGTATCCACATGTCCTGAAACGTAATGTCCACCAAAACGACTTTGCGCGTGCATAGCTTGTTCAAGATTAACCACATCGCCCACTTGCAAACTAGCTAAATTGGTCATTGCGAGCGTCTCTGCTGACAGGTCGAACCATAAACCATCGCTAAAGTCAGGCAACAATGTCAAACAGACACCATTAATAGCCACACTCTCCCCAGTTTGCCAATCAGCAGATACGGCAGATATTCCCAAACGACAATGATAGACCTCACCGGCAAACATCTGTCGCGCCATTACTGTGCCTTGTGCGGTCACAATGCCTGTAAACATAAGTCCTCCTGCCATAGTACAGAGGCAATGATGTTATTGCCCTGCTTAATCCAGGTCAATTGATGCGGTCGTCGAAACAAATCGATATCCTGCGTCATAGCCAATGCATCCTCGCCTAAAATATGCGGTGTAATGTAGATATATGTTTGATTGACCAACCGCTGTTGATGTAACGCGCTAAATAAACGGCCACCGGCCTCAACAAACACATCGTGATATCCCAATTGACCTAGGGTTTGCATCACCACAGCCAAATTCAAATAGCCTCGCTCCAATGGCGTTGGATAATAACTTATATGGGGCGCATATCTAGGTTCGATCGTTTGGCGGTCATCATGAAACATGTAACAATGTTTGGCGCTTTGCAGCACCTGGCTTTGCTGGTCAAGGTGGCCTGTGCGGTTGAGAATGGCGATAGCTTTTGGCACAATGCTCCCCCCAAGACGCGCATTCAATTGCGGATTATCCGCCAGTACTGTTTGAGCGGTGGTAAGAATCACATCTGTGTGCATGCGTTGTTGGTGAGTGAATATGGCACACGGCTCATTGCTCAAGTACACCCGCCCCCCATCTGCTCGGGCAATCTTGCCATCGAAGCTTTGCGCTATTTTCACAGTAACCCAGGGTTTCTGTGTCAAGACCCAATGGCGATAGCTTTGGTAAAAAGCGTCAATTTCTGCTAAAGGATAATGAATGACTTCTATGCCGGCATTTGTTAAAAGCTGAGGGCTATTATTGGCGGTGACGATTGGATTTGGATCGCGATAGGCAAAGACTACACGTTCGATACCGTGCTGAATGAGCATATCCACACAAGGTGGTGTTTTACCCCAATGATTACAGGGTTCCAGGGTAACATATAACGTAACCTGTGGCGTATTAGGCGCAAATTGTTGACACAATAATCTCTCAGCATGTGCTGTACCTGATCCACGATGCGAAGCTTGTGCTATAATGGTACCGTTTTGTACCGCTATGGCACCGACTGCAGGATTAGGCGCACAAATTCCTCGGCCTAGCCAGGCTTGTTGTAAAGCGGCAAGTAGAAACTTTTTGTGCATAATTGTTTCTTGAGGATAAAATATGCACACATTATAACAAATGATCGAATTTTTGAGTAGACATATGACAGCTATTTTCCTAGCAGCACTGCAGCATAGCAAGCATCACCTGCGGCACAGCAGCTTGCTCGCGCTATGTTTTGTCATCCTGTTAAGCCTGTCATGGAAATCTTTTGCGTTTTCACCCTACTCTAATGATGAACTCGATCAATTAGAAAAAGAATTCGTGCAACAAATTAATCAAGCGGATTCTGTCATTCGCACCCCACTGGCTTGCCAGTACATAAACCATCTAGCACAAATTTTGGCTGTGCATGGTCAGCTTAAATTACCCTATTTTTTTCTAGTGCGATCCAACGAAATCAATGCGTTTGCGGGTCCAGGTGGTTATATTGGGGTCAATTCGCAGCTCATCCTCGCAACGGCTAACGAACACGAGCTTGCTGCGGTCATGGCGCATGAAATGGCACACGTACGCTTGCATCATTTATATCGCTTGATCGAGCGCCAAAAACAAATGAGGGTGCCTATGCTGGCCAGTCTACTGGCTTCGATTGCGCTCGGTGTGGTCAACCCAACCCTGGGATCCGGTGCAATCATGGCTGCTATGACGGGTTTCGCTCAAGATAACATTAACTTTGTACGTTCAAATGAAAAAGAAGCTGACCGTATTGGCATCGACATGTTGATCAAGTCCGGTCTTGATCCACATGGGATGGCTAACTTTTTTCAGAAAATGCAGCAAAATACGCGCTATTATAGTGATAATATCCCAGCAATTTTACGTTCTCACCCACTCGATGAAGAACGTATTGCCGAAGCAGAAAATCGAGTCACATCTTTGCATAACAAAACTTATCCAGATCACCTCGATTACCATTTGTTTAAAGAATTGATCCGCAATTCGATTGATGCGGACCCGCAACAGTTGTTGGCGTACTACCAAAAAGGCCAATGTCTGAAGAACAATCAAAAATTGCCCTGTGAGTATGGCTACGCTTTGGCTTTGCTTGCCGCCAGTCAGTACCCAAAAGCCCAACTGGTGTTGGCACCGTTGGCTCAGGAGGCGCCAGACAATCTATTTTATGCCATTGCATTATCGCAAGCAGCCATGGGCATGCATCAATATGACTTAGCATTACATCAATTGCGTACTTTGATGCAAAACTTCCCTGGAAACTACGCCTTAATCATGGAATTAGGACAAGACTTAATGGATGCTAACCATCCAACTGAGGCTGCAGGGGTGCTGCTCAAAGGCAGCCGTGATTTTAATAAAGACTTACCGTTATGTTTGCTTTTGGCGCGAGCACAAGCACTTAATAAACGCAAAGACTATGCCTATTTTACCGAAGCTAACTGTCATTTGTTGCAAGGTCAACGACGTGCAGCCATGCAACAATTAAAATTAGCTAAATCATTAAACACCAAGGATCGCTTTCTGGCAGCAAGAATAGCCGCACGAATGGATGAAATCAAAATGGCCGGCGGTAACCAGTAATTGCACTTGACAAGCCTGGCTCACTGGCTTCATTATCAATTTTTTCGATGTCTCCGATAAACAAATTCGGAAGAAGGACAAGGATTTGTTTTCATGTACATGCCAGCGTTTATTCGCAGCAGATACGCACAATTAACTACCCAGCAAAAACGCCTCGCATCTCTTATCAGTACGGTGATCTGCACATTGCTTATTATCGTAGGTTGTCAGGCGCTGTCGAACAAAAAAAAGCCTTATGACCCAATCTTTATTCGTCATGACCATGAAATCATTGTGCCTGATAACTCACCCCTGCAACAACATCTTGTGATTGCAGCGGTTGGCGTATCCAATTGTCCACATATGCTCACTTTTCCAGGCATGATTGAAGCCAATCCCAATCAAACTATCTCGATATTACCCCCTGCTACGGGTCGTATTATCCATCTTTATACCCATCTGGGTGATTTTGTCAAACCAGATCAACCCTTACTGGAGATGGGATCACCAGACATGGCACAAGCCTACGCTGATCAAGAAAAAGCGCAAAGCGCCATGAACCTCATCACCGCAGCCTTAGCACGCGCTGTCAAGGACTATCAGGCAGGCGGCATATCACAGGCGGATTTACAAGCGACGCAAAATACTTATGCGCAGGCTGCAGCAGAATTAAAGCGCGCCAATGAACGGCTAGTCATTATGGATAATAGCAGCAATAGACTGACCATCAGGGCACCGCTTGCTGGACAAGTTTCGCAGTTGAATTATGCCCAAGGTGCATATGTCAACGATCTGCTCAATCCAATTCTGATCATCAATAATATCAAGTCATTATATGTATCAGTCGCCATCCCAGAAAATTATATTCGCTATGTGACTATTGGCCAAAAAGCTCGCCTAACAACGGCTGCTTACCCAGAGGAATCGATAGAAAGTAAGGTATCTTTTATCAACCCCCTGCTTGATCCAAATACTCGCCGCATTCATGTGTACCTACTAATAGATAATCTTTTAGATAAATATTTACCCAATATGTTTGCTACCGCGCATATCGCAGTACAACAGCCCAATCAACCGATTATTCCACTATCTGCCGTCGTTATGAATAATGACAGCACCTCGGTGTATCTGGAAACATCACCATGGCATTTTATCCGCAGACAAGTGCTGCTAGGAAATGAGGAGCAAGAACATGTCCATATCAGTCATGGATTGAAGCCGGGCGATCGGATTGTCGTGAGTGGTGGGGTTTTTATTAATGATTAATCAAATCACCAATTTTTGTTTTAAACGTCGGCATATAGCCTGGGGTATCGCCATAGTCATGGCTGCCTATGGTTATATTGCCTGTCAACAGATGACCGTTGAAGCCTATCCTGAATTGAGCGATGTCACAGTCCAAATCGCCACACAAGTTCCAGGGCTGTCCGCTGAAGAAATTGAACAAGAAATAACCATCCCTATCGAACGTGCCTTGACCACCACACCTGATATGATGTTCTATCGTTCCAGTAGCACCTTTGCATTGTCCCTGATTACTTTGGTATTCAGGGATAGTGTACCCGATGATTATTTTGCGCGTGAACGCACACTCAACCACTACAGTGATGCCATTCTGCCGGCCAATATACAATCATCAATCAATCCATTGACCGGTTCCGGCGGCGAGATTTATCGCTACACCTTAGAGTCGGACAACAAAAATCTTATGGAACTGTCTGACATACAGCGCTGGATTGTAATCCCCCAGCTGAAATCCGTACCTGGCATTGCCGATGTTGCTAATTTTGGTGGCTTCACCCGTGAGTTTCAATTGCTGGTTGACCCCAAAAAAATGCAACAATATCAGATTAGCTTTAATCAGATTATCCAAGCTATCAGCAACAATACCAGCAATGCGGGTGGTGGTCGTGTGACGCGCGGTCAACAAACCTATGTGGTACGCGGGATCGGCCAGATCCACGATTTGCATGATATGGGGGCGGTGGTGGTAGCGCAGCATAACGGTGTGCCGATATTGGCGAAAGATTTGGGACGGATCCAATACGGTCATCAAGAACGAGAAGGCATCCTCGGCAAAAACAACAACTCAGATACCATCGAAGGTATCGTACAAATGTATAAATATCAAAATCCCTCACGTGTCCTGCAAGTCTTACATCAAAAAATTGAACAGCTGCAACAACTGTTACAACCCATGGGCGTGAAAATAGTGCCTTACATCGATCGGGATAATTTGGTCAAATTGACCATAGAAAAAGTTAGCCATACCGTAATCGAAGGCATTATATTGGTTTTTTTGGTACTGGTTTTATTTTTGGGTAATCCCAGAAGTGCGGTAGTAGCGACAGTGGCTATTCCTGCATCCCTGATTAGTGTATTTATTTTGATGAATGCAACCAATACCCCTGCGAATTTATTTTCACTGGGCGCCATCGATTTCGGCATCATTGTGGATGGTGCGATTGTCGTCTTAGAAGCCATCTTACGCCATCGCGAAGATCATCCAGATAAACTGTTGTCGGTAGAAGCCACCCTACAAATCGCGGGTTATGTGTCCAAACCTATTTTCTTTTCAACCCTGGTGATAATCTCAGCTTATCTGCCTTTGTTTGCCTTTGAGCGTGCCGAAGGACGTTTATTCAAACCGATGGCGTTTACAGTTTCCTATGCGCTGCTAGGTGCGTTGGTATGTGCGTTAACCTTGATTCCGGGACTGGCCTATACCGCGTTGCGCAAACCTCAAAAAATCTTTCACAATCGACCATTGCAGTGGCTCACCGATCGTTATCAGCAAGCCTTGCACCGGCTCTTGTTACAGCCGAGAATTGCCTACCTCATGGGTCTGTTGGTCATCTTGACGGTGATTATTTTAGGCTATAGCGCCGGTCGAGAATTTTTACCCGAGTTAGATGAAGGGGGATTATGGTTACAGGTACAATTGCCAACCGGCTTGTCCTTGGAAAAAGCCAGTGAAATGGCAGATAATTTACGCAAAACATTACTTAAGCACCCCGAAATTTCCTATGTGGTGACCCAACTTGGCCGCAGCGATCAGGGCTTGGATCCCTGGACTTTTTCACATATCGAAGCTCCCGTCGGTTTAACGCCATATGCCAACTGGCCAAAAGGCGAAAACAAAGCCAAATTTATTGCCGCACTCAATCGAGAATTTGCGCAAATTCCAGGAGTTACTGTTGGGATCAGTCAACCGATCATCGATAACGTCAACGATATGATCGGCGGCGCGCATAGCCCACTGGTGTTGCGGATATACGGTGATGATCTTAAAGAAGGTCGTCGTATTGGCAATGCTGTGGCACACATTCTGAAATCCATTCGTGGCACAGCTTCTTCCTCGGTATTTCAACTGCCACCAGTACCGCAAGTGGTGATTAGCATCGATCGTCAAAAATTAGCTCGTTTCGGTATCAACATTGCCGACGTCACGACCTTAATCCAAACGGGTTTAGGTGGGATGCCAGTCGCCAATATTTATGTCGACGATCGCATCTACAGCGCGACTGTCCGCTTTCGCAAAAGCAATAAAAACAATCTTGAATCGATCGGCAATTTGTTTATCAACAGCAGCACTGGAGTGCCGATTTTATTATCGGAAATCGCTAAAATTGAATATAAAACAGGGGAAAGCAGTATTTCACGGGAGAATGGCGAGCGACAAATTACCGTACGTATAGATGTACGTGGGCGAGATTTGGCTTCATACCTTGCTGAAGCACAGATGCGGATTGGCAAAGAAATTACCTTTGACCCTCACAAGGTACATCTACAATGGGCTGGCCAATTTGAAAGTGAACAACGCGCGCAGCAACGAATGATTTATATTTTATGTTTAATGATTATATTAATGTCTGTTTTATTATTCATGCAATTTCAAAAATTGCGTTATGTAGTCCTTATTCTCGGTATCGTACCGATGGCAGCCTTAGGTGGCTTGATCAGTTTGCACCTCACGGGTGAGACTTTAAACGTTGCTACTGGCGTTGGTTTTATCGCTTTATGCGGAGTGTCGGTGCAAAATGGTATCATTATGATTGCTAACATCCGTCGGGTTCGCCCGCACAGCGACTCCCTGCTCGCCTCGGTAATAGATGGTGCCACGGAGCGCTTACGACCGGTGCTGATGACCGCAACAGTGGCTTCTTGTGGAATGCTGCCCGCTGCCATTGCCACTGGCGTCGGTACCGACGTACAAAGAGGACTCGCGACGGTGGTGGTCGGCGGTCTAATTGTTTCTACTTGGCTAACCTTATTCATTTTACCCACATATTACTATGTGCTTGAGCGTTTCTATGAAACCAACCTAGGTCATTTCAAGTTCAAGCTGGCATTTAACTGGCGTAAAAAAACATGAAGTTCCTGGGATGGTTGCTGACATGCATTGGCTTGTTATTATCGGGTTGTTTGGTAGGCCCGAATTATAAACGACCTGATATCAAGTTGCCAAAGCACTACATCATGCAAGCGTCGCATACCACCGCTCAGCACGGCGCTAGCCCAAGCAACGAGCATCAAATCCTTGACTATCATCATGCATTACCAAAAGATTGGTGGACTTTATTGCAATCCAAGCAGTTAAATGACCTGGTGCTGCAAGGTTTTACACATAACCCCGATATAGACGCACTAAAAGCTAATTTACAGGCCTCTTTGCAAGAAGTTTATGCGCAAAGAGCTGCCCTATATCCGTTCGCTGGCTTTTATTTTAATCCAGCCCGGCAGCAAACCGCTCGTATTTTAACGAGCGTGCTTTCTTCGAATGAGTTTATATATTCCTTATACACTGCGCAAGTTGCCATCAACTACGCCCCTGATCTTTTTGGCGGCACCCGACGCCAAATTGAATCGCTGGTGGCACAAGCTGAACTCCAGCACTACCAGTTACAAGCGCTCTATACAACCTTAGCGACCAACATCGCCAACGCTGCGATCCAGGTCGCAGCCATCGAGGATCAAATCGCGCTAACCAAACGCTTAATTGCCTCGCAAGCTCAGGTAGTCAATATTTTGCAACAACAAATCACCCATGGCAGTGCCAGTGTGCTTGATCTTAATTATCACCAGGCGTTATTAGCCCATTATCAAGCTGGTCTTGCACCGTTGGAACAAGCGTGTGCCATACAACAAGATTTACTACAAGCGCTGACTGGCAAATATCCCGATGAGGACCAGCATCCCAAGCTGCATATCTCCTCTTTCAGCCTGCCACATCGCTTGCCAGTATCTATACCATCCAGTTTACTTGAACATAGACCAGACATTCGTGCCGCTGAGGCGAATATGCATGCCGCCAATGCTTTAATCGGTGTGGCCGTGTCCAATCGTTTGCCTAATCTTAACTTCAACACAACCGATGCCGGTAGTGCGGCACGCAATTTTGCCAGCTTTTTGGCGAGCAACACTAATTTTTGGTCGCTGTCCGGCCTCATCAGCCAGCCCATTTTTGATGCGGGCAAACTAAAACACAAACAAGGCCAAGCAGTGGCTGTTTATCAACAGAGCACGGCTATTTATAAATCAACCGTAATCCACGCCTTTCAAAATGTCGCAGACACTTTACACGCCTTAGCCACAGATGAGCAAGCAGTGCTCGCCAGTGAGCATGAAGCACAAGCTGCTTATGCCAATTGGCAAATAGCCAAACAAAGATACCATTACGGCAGTGTGAATCGGCTAAATCGCCAGAGTACAGAACAACTTTATTATATCACTGCACTCAATGTGATCCAGAGCAAAGCCAATCGGCTCAGCGACAGCGTAGCCTTGTTTCAAGCATTGGGTGGTGGTTGGTGGCACAATGAGCGTTCGTTGCCTGCGGCTAGCAAACAATAGCTTGAGCTCTTATCACTCGCCGACATGCCACGATATGATTTTTTCGTAACGATATACTTGGTCGGCAGCTATCTTCGCTGCCCTGTCTGCAGCAGGCTCACTTCATCAACTGGCATAGCAAGCTCATTACTGTTTTGCTGGTGTGTGGTGTCTGGCTGATAAAAACGCACGTCACTGGCCAGTAAGCCAGATGTCCCTCTCTGCGATTGATTTTGCAGGCCATCTGCGCTTTTGGAGCTTGCTTTACCTGCAGGCGAGGCACACTCGGCCGCTAAATCAGGATTTTCATTATAAAATAGCCCGGCTTGCAAAATAGCGCACAGAGTTAATTCACGGACAAATGTTATTTGTTCCAGAAAATCAATTTTTTGGAAAAATTGTTGCAGTTGCGCCAAGTTATATGCATCTATTTTTGCCACATTGGGATTAACATACAGACCGCACGCACCTAATTGAGCAGCATAAAACTGCAGAGTCATGGTTTGACTGCAACAAAAAGCGCTTTCATAGGCTATGTTTTTAAAAAACAAGGTCGTCATATGTTCAAAAATTGAATTTTTTAAAAAGTACTCGTCAAAATAGTCTATAAAATCTTCGTTG
>DAIOSQ010000043.1:0-16412 GCA_036752465.1 Legionellaceae bacterium
CAAGCAGCAAGCCAAGCCACATTTCATGTGTGCCAATGCGGTTGGTATTTATGGTCTACAACAACGCGACGACCTCACCAGCTTTGATGAAGACAGTCTGATTGACTACCATACGCCACGTGATTTTTTAAATGAAATAGGCATTCGTTGGCAAATGGCGTTGCAACCAGCGATTGACTATGGCATGCCAGTGACTTCAACCCGTTTTGGTGTTGTTTTACAAAAAGGGCAAGGCATGTTAAAGAAATTGCTGCCAAGTTTTAACTTAGGCTTGGGCAGCATTATTGGGGATGGTCAGCAAACGCTTTCATGGATACATATTGAGGATGTCGTCGCTGGTATACAATTTCTTTTGCGTAATCCGACACTTACGGGTGCTGTTAATTTAACCGCGCCCAACCCGGTGAGTCAGTTACAATTTGCTCGTGTTTTAGCACAGTGTTTGCATCGTCCGTTGTTTTTGCATATGCCAGCGCGTGTTATTCATTGGTTATTTGGGGAAATGGGTGATTGTTTATTGTTACAAGGACAGCGTGTCGTGCCCAAGCGCCTGCTGGCCGCAGGTTATACGTTCAAATATCCAGACTTGGTCAGTGCATTACAACAGGAGTTTGGTCGTTAACTGAACTGGCAAAAGCTGAATGAGGCGAGCGGGGTTGCTGCGATGGCGCGTGAAATGTGCAGTGCTCGTCAAAAAAGTAAAAATCGCGTAGATTTTGTGATAAAATTTGGTCTGTGGGCATAACTAGGATCGTAGCTGACTTCGGCGTGAGCAGTTATCCTCAGGCAAATACATAGGATCCATACGAGGTGATATATCATGTTAAAACGGATTGCCATGTTGCTGGCACTGTTGCCGGCATTGGTCCTGGCGCAGCCATTAGACAAAGTAGTTGCGGTGGTCAATGATAATGTGATCACAGCCAGTGAGTTGGCTGCACAAGTTGCGTTGTTAACCCGTCAAATGCAAGCTAAGCAGCAGGCCTTGCCATCAGAAACAGCGCTTAAAAAGCAGGCGTTGCAGCATATGATTGATATGGATATACAACTGCAGCTTGCAAAAAATAATAACATGACGGTTGACAGTACCGAATTAAATGACGCAATCGAAAGAATCGCCACCAATAATCACATAACCTTGGCGCAATTGCGCGCAGCGGTTGTCCAACAGGGTATGGATTGGGAGGCTTATCGGCAAAGTATTCGCAAGGAAATGTTGATTCAACAGATCCAGCAACGTGCGGTTGGCCAAGATATTACCGTCTCAGCTAAGCAGGTCGAGGACTATTTACAAACTGCGGCTAAAGAACTAAATACCCATGCTACTTACCGCTTGGAAAATATTGTCATTCCTTTGCCAGAGAAGGCCAGTGCAGAGCAAATCAAACGCGCTGAAAACAAGGCGCACACGTTGTTAAATAAAATTCACCATGGGGCCAATTTTAGTGAATTAGCGGGTACCGATGCGGATCACGAATTCGCTCTGGAACAAAATGATTTGGGCGAGCGACATTTAGCAGAGCTGCCAGAAGTATTTGCCAAGCAGGTGGTGACGATGAAAGTTGGTGATGTCGCCGGTCCAGTGCGTACTGGCAATGGTTTACAACTAATCCATTTGGCTGCCATGGTAGAAAATAATGAACATCATCAAGTGACCAAGACACATGTGCGGCATATTTTATTGAAACAAGCTGCCAGTGTGACCAATGATGAAGCGCAGAAACAAATTAACAATATCTATCAGCAACTTAAATCAGGTATTGATTTCGCCGACATGGCAAAGAAATACTCGCTTGATGTGGGCAGTGCTGAAAAAGGTGGCGATTTGGGTTGGGTGACTTCGGATGAATTAGTGCCTGAGTTTGTGAAAGTGATGGAGGCGTTGCCGGTTCATCAAGTGAGTCAACCGGTCAAGTCAATGTTTGGTTGGCATTTGATTGAAGTTCTCGAGCGAAAAGTGGTGGACGACTCCGAAGCTTTTAAAAAGCAGCAAGTGCACCTGCTGTTGCAGCAGAAAAAGTTAGCCGAGGCGGTGCAAAATTGGCAACAACATATGCGGGCAGAAGCCTATGTAAAAGTGCTAGATAAGGAGCTTGCGTGAAGCCTATTTTGGTAACCAGCGGTGAACCGGCTGGTATAGGCCCTGATTTATGTCTTGCGTTAGCTGGTAGCGACATCCCTTTGGTTGTCTATGGTGATTTGCAATTATTGCAGGCAAGAGCTATTCAATTAGCCAAACCGATTGTGTTTGTGCCATATCAGCCCGGTAGTGCGCCTACGCACAAGCTAAACCACTTAACTGTCTTATCATCTGCTTGTTTAAAGAGCGCGCATCCTGGTGTGTTAAATCCAGATAATGCCGCCTATGTGATACAGATGTTAACGGATGCGGTGGCTCGATGTCAGCAGCAAGAATTTGCTGCGTTGGTGACGGCTCCGGTGCATAAAGGGGTACTGAATGATGCTGGGTTTGCCTTCACTGGACACACTGAGTTTTTAGCAGGCTTATGTGGCGTATCACAAGTGGTTATGTTACTGGCAAGCAGCGCGCTGAAAATGGCACTGCTCACGACCCATGTGCCCTTATCCAAAGTGCCAGCGCTGATTACCACCGAGCGCCTATTAAGCGTGCTGCGGTTATTATACCAAGGTCTGCAGCGTGATTTTGCAATCACTAGCCCTAAGATATTTGTTGCTGGACTTAACCCACATGCGGGCGAATCTGGTCACTTAGGTGATGAGGAAATAACCATCATAAGCCCGGCAATAAAAATTTTGCAACAACAGGGGCTTGATGTTATTGGACCCTTGCCAGCAGATACTTTATTTACGCCGTCATATTGTCAACAGGCAGATGCTTTTGTGGCGATGTATCACGATCAAGGCTTACCCGTATTGAAGTATGCTGCGTTTGGTCGAGCCGTGAATGTCACGCTTGGGTTGCCTATTGTTAGAACCTCAGTTGATCATGGCACTGCGCTGTCGCTGGCGGCTTCAGGAACAGCTGATCCGGGCAGCTTATTCTCCGCCATCCAGATGGCGCAGGATATTGTAGCGAGACGGACATGACTCAAGTTAGTTTGGTGGTAGCAGTTGATGAAGCCAGCGGGATTGGCTTTAATAATCAATTGTTGTGTTATTTGCCGCGTGATTTGCAACATTTCAAAGCATTGACGGTGGGAAAAGCGGTTATCATGGGTCGTAAAACCTTTCAATCTATTGGTAAGCCTTTGTCCATGCGTGTCAATCTAGTACTCACCCGTCAAGTCGGCACTGCGGAGGGGGCGGAGCGGCTCACCAACGCAGAGTTATCCGCAGAAGCAGGTGTTTTGCGGCTGCCTTCCTTGGAGGAAGCTTTACGTTTGTGCCAAGATCTAACGGAAGTGATGATCATTGGTGGCGCGCAAATTTATCAACAGGCCTTGCCTATAGCTGATTGTGTGTACATGACGCGGATTCACCACCGTTTTCAGGCAGATGTTTTCTTCCCCCTGCTTGCCGAGCATGAGTGGCACTGTGCAGAGTGCGTGCAGCATGCCGCGGATGAAAAAAATGCTTACGCGTTTTCATTTTGCCGTTATGTTCGGCTGCTTGCTTCGCCACAGCCATAAGTGTGCTTACTGCAACGGTTCGCTTTATTTGTTGGTCTGCGGATGGTTGTCAGCAAGTGGCTTTTTAGATTTGGCGAGTTTTGAATGCTGCATGACGATGACAAAGAAGATCGGTACCAATATTGTGGCCAAAAAGGTCGATCCTATCATACCACCGATGATGCCGGTGCCAACTGAGTGCTGTGAGTTAGCCCCTGCGCCCGTCGCGGTTACCAGCGACACGCTGCCCAAAATAAAAGCGAATGAGGTCATTAAAATAGGTCGGAACCTAACTTTTGCCGCATACACAGCCGCTTCTATCAAGGTGATATCTTCATGTTTGAATTTGTCTAACGCGTATTCCAAAATTAGGATCACATTTTTTGCCGACAAGCCAATCAAGGTTAACAAGCTGATTTGGAAATATATATCACTGGGCATGTTAAATACATATAAGGTCAGCATGGCGCCAAACAAGGCACAGGGCAATAATAAAATAACCACAGTAGGCAATAGCCATAATTCATATAAACCGCATAAGATAAGAAAAACCATGAGGATGCCTAGTGAGCACGCAATTACCGATTGATTCCCAGCAAGGGCTTCCTGGTAGGCCGGGCCAAACCAAGAGATGGCATATTTATTGCCCAGGACGATAGGAACTGCAGCACGGATTGCATTCATCACCTCTCCCTCGGTATACCCGCCAGCTTGATTGGGATTGACCACAATTTGACTGGCTAAAAAATCGTTAATTCGGGTAACCACCTCTGGGCCTGTTTGGTATTTAAGGTCGACCAAACTACCCAGAGGAATCATGGTGCCATCCTTAGCTTTGACATAGATCGTTTCAAGCCGTTCAGGGGCATTGCGGAAGCGATATTGTCCTTGCAAAATCACCCAGTACAAATCATTCCACATGGTAAAGTAATTAACATAATAGTTGCCGTAGGATGCTTGTAACGCATAAAAAACATCGCTGTATTTTACTCCATAAAGATACGTTTTTTGGGCGTCTATATCCACATAGAGTTCCGGTGTATTGATATCATAGAACTGCTGTGCGCTCAAAACGGCTGGATAATGTGATTCTAAATACGCAATGAGCTTGACGGAGTCGCGATAAATTGTTTTTGGGTCGTTAGGCTGTCTGGCTTGTAAATAAAAAGTCACCCCCCCGGTAGGACTCATGCCACGGATAGGTGGTTGATTGTAGGCGAGGCTGACAACGTTTTTATTTTCGTTATCGATTTTTTTGACCGCGGCAATGGCATCATTCACGCTGTGGTGTTGGCCAGGACGCTCATCGTACGGTTTCAAAATAACACTCATGGTCGCTGTGTTGGTCTTGTTGGTACTGTTGTCAGCGATATCGTTACCGACAAAAATGGCAATGCGGTCGACATATGGCAAGGCTAATATTTGTTTGGCAACTTTCTTGGCCTCTTGCATGACATAGTCCAAAGATCCTCCAGACACAACCCGAACTTGGTTATAAAAATAGCCCATATCTTCCAGGGGGATTAGGCCTGTGGGCACTCGAAAGAACAAAATAGTCAAGGCTATGCAAATGCTCAGCCAAGCGAGTACGGTCTTGCGCATGTTTTGCATCGTCCAGCCTACTATGGAAACATAAAGCGCGCTGACACGTTCCAAGCCGGCATCGAATTTTCTGAATATTATATTTTTGGTTTCTTTTTTGCGATTGTTTTTCATGAATATGGCGCACAAGGTTGGCGTGAGGGTCAACGCAACAATGCCAGACAAGGTCACAGAAACGGCGATAGTTATTGCAAACTGTTGCATTAATGTTCCACTGAACCCGCCCAAAAAGGCAACCGGGACAAACACAGCGTTTAACACCATCACAATCGCGATCACGGGTGCGGCCACTTCTTCCATGGTTGCAATAGCTGCTTCAGTGGCACTGACCTGTTGCTCTTGCATGATTCTGTCGACAGACTCTAAAACAATGATTGCATCGTCTACCACAATACCGACAGCCAGCACCATGCCAAACAAGGTCATGGTATTGATGGAAAAACCAAACAGATGGATGAACGCAAACGTGCCGACAATTGAAACTGGAATTGCCAAAATAGGAATAATGGTTCCACGAAGATTTTGTATAAACATTATGATTACAAAAAACACCAACACAAAGGCGGTCAGTAAGGTCGAGATTACCGCTTTTACCGAATCAACAATAAAGCCTGATGAGTCATAGTGAAAATAATATGTGATGTCCTTCGGCATGAATTTTGCGGCTTCTTGCAGCGCCTTGGCAACCTTACTCTTAACCAGAATCTGATTGGCACTGGGCGTGCTGTACAGCATCAAAGCGGTTGCGTAATGAGGTTCCAGCTGGGGATCTTTGCCCTTTTTAAGTAAATAGTAGTAGTTCGTATAGGCTTGCGCGTCCAACTTAATGTCGGCGATATCCTCTAGTTTGACAATTTGCACCCCGTTTTGGCTTGCTCGAATGACTGTTTTTTTAAGTTGCGCAATATTTTGGTAATAACCTGGTGGGTTAAGCACAAAGTTGTATCGTTGATGCCCACTCATGGGCTCCATTGCATTTTGACCAATGGCGTATTGCTGGTTTTGATCCTGCACAGCAGCGATGATATCTTTGGTGCTGACTTGATAATAGCTCATTTTATTGGTATCTAAGATGGCACGCAGTGCAAATGCGCGTTGTCCCTGAATATATACCACACCAATGCCAGGTATCTGTTCAATTAAAGGATAGACATAGCGTTGGACATAATTGCTGATGTAATTAGCATCTGGATATCCGCTTTTAGAATAAAAAGGAATGACTAAGAATAGATCTGGGTTTATTTGCCTTAGGGTAATCCCTTGTTGCTGCACTTGGTAGGGTAATTCGGGCATAGCGGTGCTGATTCTGTTGAGCACATCCGCTTCCACGCTGTTTAAGTCCGTGCCAACGTCAAAATAAATGTTTAACGTATAGGTACTATTGCCATTCGCTGAGGATGATTGCATATATATCATGTGCGCCACACCGGACATTTGATCCTCTATCGGTGCGGCAACCGCATTGGCGATGGCTTCGCTGTTAGCACCAGGAAAAACCGCGGTCAAACTGATACATGGCGGGACAATATTGGGATACTGTGCGACTGGAGTGCAAAAAATTGCAGTTGTGCCCGCTATCAAAATAACTAAGGCTATGACCGTTGATAACACGGGTCGCAGAATAAAAAAACGACAAAACACGGTTTTATGTCCTCATCACGTGATCAATAACCACTTTTTGACCATTATTAATACGCGTGTTTCCTGCCACAACAACAGTATCATGTTCGTACAGTCCTTGTGTAATCATCCACAGCTTCTCATTGTACATTTTTCCTGTTTTTACGTAGCGTTTGTGTGCTATATTATTTTTTACCACATAGACAAATGGCCCTAAATCATCGTACATCACAGCTTCTTGGGGCAGGCTAAACATGCGCAAATAACGGATGCCGTTGATATAGACGGTAACATATTGACCGGACAGCAATTTGTTTTGTAACAAGCGATTATCGACATAGGCGCGCATGTTCCATGCGCCATTGGCTAGACCGATACGGGTGTCAGTAAATTCGACATACCCTGAATCGCGAATGATTTTGCCGTTAGCCAGCTCTATATCGACGCGGAAAGTATTATTTTCCGGAATAGCCAAAATCTTGTTGAGCACGCCATCTTCAATATCCAAGCGTTGTCCTTCTGGCATAGAAAAAAGCAAATACATTTGGTTAACGGAGTTGATGTCGTTTAACACGGTTTGAAAAGCGGTGACCATTGTGCCCACCGTGACCAAACGTTCGGCTATATACCCGTCCGCTGGCGAACGTACCAAACAATATTTCAAACTCAATTTGGTACGGCCAATGTTCGCTTTATCGGTTTTGACATCGCCCAGCGCTGCTTTATATTGAATGCGTGCATTTTCTACATCTTGGGTGGATACAGCGTTATAGCGGTATAAGCGCACATAGCGATTGTAAATATAGCGGTAGTTATTTAATGCTGCTTGGTCTTTGATTAATTGCCCTTGGTATGCTTTTAATTTCCATTCGTAAGGTCTTGGATCGATCATATACAGTGGTTGACCTTTTTTGACATAGCTGCCTTCCGTGTAATATTGTTTAAATAAAGCGCCACTGATCCGCGGAATGACTTGGTAATCGATTACCCCTTGTACCATGGCTGGGTAATTTAAAGCGTACGGTATGGTATGGGTTTGCACTTGCGTCACATCGACATGTGAAAGTGCATCATCTGCATGCCGTGGTTGGTGACATCCCGCTAGCAGGATGATGCCTAGAAAAAGGCTACATAGGCCTGTTTGATATGGTTTCATATGTCATGGTTATTGATAGGCATAACCACCTCCGAGATCTTGATACAATTGCACGATGGTTATTAATTGAGCTAATTTTGACTTTGCCAGACTTATGGCAGCGTTGTCGTAATTAACTCGATTGAGCAGCCAGGTAGGGTAACTGTATAACCCATCATGGTAACTATAACCTGCTAAATTCAGAGCTTTTTGACTGCTTAAAAAGTTTTTTTGCTGTGCTTGCAAACTGGCATAAAATAAGTCATGTGCCGACAAATCATTATCTACGCTTTTAAACGCGCCGCGAATGACTTGAATATAATGTTTAAGTGCCGCGTAACGCAAGCCTTTGGTCTTTTTTAATAGACCAGGCACTTCAGGCGCTAGCATCGGTGCATATAATAAAAACTTGTGATTCCAAAAGTCTTTGCCATGGGCAAATAGATTGCCAGCGGGGCGCGCGTTCGAAGCCGCTAAGCCATCAAAATTAAACGTCGGAAAAAATATTGAAGTGACTCGACCAATATCCGCGTTCGCCGCAATCAATTGCTGTTCAGCCTCGCGCACATCGGGTCGATTTCTTAATACGTGTGATGGCAAATTACTGGGGATGATGCCGTTACTTTGCAGTTTCATAAAAGAATACTTAATGGGGATATCGCCTGGATTTTCGTTCATTAATAACTTCAGTGCATTGCGCGCGATTACCACATTATTCGCGATAATCGGCAGCTCGGCATTTGCGGTATCATATTGTTGTTCGTATTGTTGCAATGTATACAAAGAAATTAAACCTTGCTGGTACTCTATGCGACTCAGCGCCAGCAGTTCTTTTAAATCTTTGACCAATTGTGTTTGCAAGGTTAATAAATAAGACTGCCCTAAATACGTGAAGTACCCGGCAGCTGTTTGACTGATAATGGTTAAGATAACCGCATCTTTCGCGGCACAAGCCGCACCCACTGTAGCCGAAGCCCATTCGCGTGAGCGCAGAAACTCGAAGAGATTAAAAAGATAGTGCGGCACAAAGCCAGAATTATAGCCAGATAACATCAAATCCGTGCTTTGGCTGATGTAACCGATGAGCAACCCATTAACGGAAGGTACCCATGACATATTGATTTCTAATAATTCGCCCTGAGCGGCCATGACATTGCCCACGGCAACCTGGATGTCATTGTTGTTGTTAACGGCTCGATTGATTAATTCGGATAATTGCGGCGCATGAAAACGTTTCCACCATGCCATCATGGGTAGATTGGCTGCCGATACGTTAGTTAATGTGTCATGGCTATGCCAGTGTAGTGGCGTGATGACTTTGGGTTTTTTATAGAGTGGTCCATATAAAGCACAGCTTAGCAGCACGCTCGAAAAAGCAATATAATAAAACAAATAATGTGATTTTTTCATTTAGGCTTGCGCAAGTTGCTTTACATCGTAAGCTTTACACAATAAGGCAACTGTTACAGTGCTGTCAATTCATGCGCCTCTTAGGCTATAATCACAAGCCTTAACAAGGCGCTTATCATACGAGGGTATAAGCTATGCGTACGTTTATGTGTTATTTTTTAATGCTAATTTTAAGTTTTGGCTTGATGGTACAAGAAGCCTCTGCCAAGCGTTTTGGCGGTGGCCGCAGTTTTGGCGTGCAGCGAGCGCATAGCAGTCTGTTTTCGCGGCACCCACAACCCACGCAAAGATTGCGCCAGCCAGCGAAGACTCACCCATGGGGGCGTTTTTTGGGTGGTTTATTGGTGGGCGGATTGTTAGCAAGCTTGTTTATGGGACATGGGTTAGCCGCGGGTATGTTATCTTGGCTCGTCATCGGTGTGCTGGGATTTTTGTTGATTGGATTTATGCGCCGACACCTGCAACCCGGATTGCAGTCAGCAACGGGCAGCATGTTTCGAGCCGAAAATTTTGGTCAACGCCCTTCCGCGTTCACTGCGAATCTTGCGAATGCTGCGGCTCCTGTGGATGACTACCCTGTCGGATTCGACCGTGCAGAGTTTTTGCGTGCAGCCAAGGTAACTTTTATTCGTTTACAAGCGGCATATGATCAAAACAACAAACAAGATCTAAGTTCGTTTACAGCCCCTGAAGTGTTTGCTGAAATCGAAATGCAAATCAATGAGCGTGGAGCTGTGCCAAATCGCACTCAGATTGTCGATTTACAGGCAGAACTACTGGATATTGCCGAGCAAGCGGACTCGCAGATTGCCAGCGTGCGGTTTAGTGGCGTTCTTCAAGAAAACGATGATCCGCAAGCGCCATTCGAAGAAATATGGCATTTTCGGCAGGTTTTTGGTGATACCAAGTGGTTGGTGGGTGGTATTCAGCAAGCAGTGGCGCCCTAACGCTCGTGTACTCTGCGGTGCAGCGCATCAGTACAAGCCGGGCTGCGTTATGCCTAGGTGTTGAATATGTTCTGCTCTGGCCCCTTTGGCCAGTAGGCATTGCTCGAAATCGCTACATTGTGTCGCGGTGAGATCGTGACGGCCTCTCAGTAATGCAAGTGCTGTTTGCCCCTCTCTATCCACTTGATCTATGTCACCCTGATGATGTTCGCAGCAAATCATCAGCAGTGCTTTGGAGCCACTTTGTGCCGCCACATGCAAGGGTGTTTGTCCAAGTGCATTTAAGTAGGTCCATGTTTGCGCATCTCTAGCCAATAAAATGACAGCCACAGCGCACTGGTCATTTAAAATGGCGCTATGAATCGGATAGTCTTGCGTATGATATGATCTTGCCATACAAGATAGCTGGGGCGCTTGTTGTAGCACGTCATCGGCAAGACGATCAAAGCCATGAATGGCCATTAGATGTAATACCGTACTGCCCAGCTCATCTTGACCCGTGCGAATCTCAGGCGCGGTGTGTTCCCATAATAATTTAAAAACGGCTTCATGTTCGGGTATATCAGCGCGGGTGGCACTCATCGGTAAGTTGAGAGCGCAAAACAATGGGGCAGCGCGCATTTTGTTAAGTTGATTTGGATTGTGCCCTGCTTGGAGCAACTCTGTCACTAGGACCAGATTGCCTGCTGTCGCGGCAAGATGGAGTGCTGTCATGGCTGAAGTATTGGCATGTTGTGGTGCTTTAAACATTAAGATCCCCTTTTGGTACTGCTGGTTAATGGTGTTGCTTCGGTGGCTTCATCAATTGTGCTAAGTGTTGTAGCAATTCCAGGTTCGGTGTCAGCGGCTTGCTTGACTTTATGTTGCAAATGCTGATATTTACTGGCCATAGCACGGATATATGTCTTGACGTGTGTGACGGTCAATAATCTATCTTCAGGTTCTTTCTTTAAGCTTGTTTTAATCAAATCTCTAAATTCGGTTCCCAGCGGGGTAGCAAAAATTGGCAAAGAAAAATCAAACTCGTTTGCATCTTGTTTTAACTGACCTCGTTCATACAATAGCGCACCACGATTACCGGTGAGGAAACAATACATATTTTTTGCTAATAAATAAACATGCATTTTGTCTGTAGAAATATTGTGCGGGCGTGGTGTGACGGAAAGCTCGGGCGCACACATTTCCGCGGTTTTATAACACACTATATCTGGGGTGATTTCACCTTGGGCATTATGCGGTACAAATGATTTGCCATCGGAGATTTTTAAGCGTTTTTGGTCGTCAACCAGCCAATTGCTGTTTTTCATATCCGTAAATGCACAACCAGCGGCCTTAATTTGAATTAAAATGTCGGCCATTTGTGTGAACAGTTCTACCGTTGCCGCTAAAATTTGCTCATGATTCTCCCCGAGATGTGTGCTATAACTGGCCATATCTCGGTTTTTACAATATTCGGTCACTACCAAGCGCCCGGTAAGTTCTTTGTGGAGGATTGGATGAACATACGTAACAGGCCGTTCAGCGGTATTCGTGGTAAACACAGCGCTTAGACTGGGCTGACTGCGTAAGTGTGTTTCAACACGCGTGCCATAACGACCCAAAAGTTCTATTTTCAGTATTTCATACTCTGCAGTGTCTGGGTTGAGTATAATAAAGTTTTGCGCATTTCCTGCATGTGCTTTCTCGATGACATGACTGTCTAAAAACACATCAAAAGCTTCTTTGCGTGGGTCTCCTAGGCGGTGAAAGTTTCGCAGTTTCTGCAGCATGGACTCACGCACAGGGTCCATTAAGATTTGCACCAATGCGTCACCTTCGGCTGCGGTGAGTGCGGCGATAAACTGGCTCAATGTGATCGGTGCATTAAGGGCTTCCTGGCGCCGCTGTTCTATGGCGATGTTGAACAGCGCTTGCTGCCATACTGTTTCGAGTGTCATAAAATGCGCAGCAATTTTCGCATCGGGTTTAAGTTGTTGCAATGCCTGAATTTGACGGATGATTTGCGACAGGATACGGGTTCTTTCACCATTGCTTGTAGATTGCGTATACGTTTCAATCAAATGATTAATCGCTGTAATGGCTTGATTGATGCCTGCTTGAAAGTTCTGTACCGCCTTTCTTTTGTGCGGTAAAAGCGGTAAGGTGACATTCTGTAAAGCCAGTTTTTGTATGGGCATACATGCAATATAAGTGGTTTGCCTGTTTTAATTATAGCCCATTTTCTAGAATTAATTTATTTGCGATGTCTTATTCCGATAAAGTCTGTCACGCTCAGGAGGAATGGGCTATCTTATTTCTATACAGTGGCTGCTAGGGATTGTGATGCGCTTGCTCTTCAGCGGCGCAGGGGGGGCTGGCATGTGCCGCAGGATGAATGGGTTGAAACATAGAGGATGTGACGACGCTGACTTGAGGGGCCGTTTTGGGTAACATCTCGGAATGGAGCGTGGTTTGCGGTTGTACAGTGGAGCTCACTATAAAATTATTAAGTAATTTATCAAAATTTTCGCCGCTATCCCTCAAGGTTTGCACAAAATCAACGCTCAATTTAGGCTGACTGATCCCGTGAGTTCTGCATACCTTCAGGAGCTTTAACAAGGTATTTAAAGTGGATGCATCTATCGCGAGCCTACGTTCATAAAATTTATCAAGGTATTGCAAGAAATACGGGGTAATGAATTCATTGTTGATGTCTTCTTTGGCTAAATAAGATTCTATGTAGACCAATAGCTTAGAGTATGTCACTGTTTTTACAAATCCCAAGTTGTAACATTTGGTCCAATAGTCTGGATAACGATCATAAAATTCCTCGTCAAAGAAATGAAGGCTCAGGGGTGAACTGCGATCTAAGGCCTGATCGGCATCCACTAAAAAAACTTCATCGCCTGCCGCAATAAAATTTCCAGGACTGCATGCATCCATCACAATATTTCTGCTGCGTCGGTAAATATCCAAAAGATTATTGGCAATGCAAGTATCGTGCAAACGACGAGTGGGTTCAATATAAGGCAACAGCAGAGCTTGGCGTGTATAGCCTAAGGTGTGAAAAATAAGATTTTCATAGCCAGGCGAGAGGTATTTTTTTTCCGGCTCATCTTCTGTTTTATGCTTTTTTTTTAACAGATCAAATTGCCTGCGCATGCTTTTTTGTGGATCAATATGATCTAGGGAGTGGCGCTCGATTATCCCCTGCCAGTTGATGACAGCCGCTGCTAAGCCATCACCCTTTGCATGCACATAAATAATATTGGGTAGTAGCCTGCTGTCAGCAGTTTCGTGAGGTTTAAAAACCAGCAGCAGACGATAGCCCTTAATGGCATAAACCGGCATATGCGGATGAATCATGCGCAATTTGCGTGCGATGCGTTCGGGATCATTGAGGGCTGCATCCAGCGAGTTGTATGTAAAGGCTTTGGGCCATTTGATTACCCAATGGGTGGTATGGCCATTTATGGTGACCATGTCTGTTGTTCTTACCGCATGATTATATTCACCACTCCCAATTGATTCACTGGGTAAGGTTAATAGGTAATGTGACAGAAATTCCATAGGTGCTTGCATACAATATTTTTATAGATGTATCTGTGATGAAGGATTATACACCATATCATGACTACAAGAAGACAATAATCATGTGCCCAGTTTGGTCATCGCTATCTGTTTAAGTCATATGCATAAGTTGCCATATTTATATTTTGCTTGGTGAGACAGCCAGGCCGATTTCCCGGCCGCTCATGGTAGGTTGCAAAGACTGATCGCCAAATCCCTATGGCCGCTCCGTCCTTGGAGCAATTCCTGGTTAGAGAATCATTTGCTGTTCTCTATACATGCCATTCTACAATTAGTTATCGTGCGAATCATTAGGAAGATAGATGATTCAAGCTTGAGATATTTCGCAATTGCCTGCATGTCAGCCTGTAGCTGGTTCCTGCTGGTCCGCAAATATTTATGTGCTGTTTTGGCAAGGATGGCGTATACGGGGTTGAATTATCGTAATAAATGCAAGATAATTACTCACTTTAACTCCTAGGTTGGCGTATGAGCCAGATCATCATATCAGCACTGTATAAATTTGTTAGGTTGCCGCACTATCAAGGCATCAAATCTCCATTGCTGCACTTGCTTAATAATCAGGGTATACGCGGCACCATTTTACTCGCGCAAGAGGGCATCAATGGTACAGTCTCTGGTCGTCCGGATGCGATTGCTGCCATGTATGCATGGTTACAAAAACAGCCTGGTCTTGACAATATTGTTCACAAAGAGTCCTATCATCATGTCATGCCATTTAATCGTACCAAAGTGAAATTGAAAAAAGAAATTGTTACGCTGGGGGTAGAAGGGCTTGATCCGCTGAAACTTGCAGGTACTTACGTTAAGCCACAAGATTGGAATCAGCTCATCAGCGCAGAAGATGTTTTGGTGTTAGATACTCGCAATGATTATGAAGTACAAATTGGCACGTTCAAACATGCAGTAAATCCGCAAACCAGCACCTTTCGTGAGTTTCCAACGTATGTGCAACAACATTTGGATAAGCAAAAACATACCAAAGTTGCCATGTTTTGCACCGGTGGTATTCGGTGTGAAAAATCGACTGCTTATTTAAAACAGCTTGGTTTTGCAGAGGTTTATCATTTGCAGGGAGGTATTTTGCAATATCTTGAAGACGTTCCGGCAAGTGAGTCATTATGGCAAGGGGAGTGTTTTGTATTTGATGAGCGTGTGACAGTTGATCATGACTTAAAAAAAGGCCGTTACGATCAGTGCCATGCGTGTCGTATGCCAATTGATCAAGCGGATATGGCGCACAGCGATTATGTTCCTGGCATCAGTTGTCCTCATTGCAAATCCGAAAAAACCGCGCAACAACAAACCAGATACCGAGAGCGGGAAAAACAAACACAACTCGCAAAACTCCGTCAAGAAGCGCATATTGGCCAAGCAGTCACAGCCGTTATTGCACGTAACCGAGTTTTGAAAAAAAACCGCAGACAACAGGATGCTCAGGTATGATCCTCAGCTAAAGGTTGATTATCGATGCCGCTTACCGCAAAGCGTTGCCTGTCATGGAGTCGTAGCGCGGTTAACCGGCCTCCCCATACGCAACCTGTGTCGAGAGCATAGATGCCAGCAGTGTCGCACTTGCCTGCCAATGCCGCCCAGTGACCAAAAATGATCGTTGCTGCAAGGGATTGTTGCCGTGGCAGCTTAAACCATGGATAGATGTTACCTGGAGCTTGTGCCAGATCTCCTTTATAGTCGAAGATCAACTGTCCTTGGGCGTCACAAAAACGCATACGGGTCAGGTAATTGCAAATCAAGCGCATCTTATCAAGATGGCTAATGTTTGCGGAGAATTGCAGCGGTGTATTGCCATAGAGATTTTGCAACAAAGCCACATATTGGTCGCTTTGTAACATCTGCTCAAATTCTTTAGCATAATGGCAGGCTTGCTGCAGCGTCCAGTGCGGCGGCATACCAGCATGTGTCATGACCACAGCATGATTTTCATCGTAATAGAGTATGCTTTGTTGCCTCAACCAATGCCCTAGTTCATATTTATCATCAGCTGCCATCAACTCATCAAGGGTATCATCATGAGAATTTTTGGGATGTGCTGCAAATAATCGGCTCAGAAAATATAAATCATGATTGCCTAAGGTGATTCGCGGTTGGATGGGTAAGTCTTTGATAAAGCGCAAGACTGCCAATGAGTCAGGGCCGCGATTGACCAAATCACCGACAAACCACAGACGGTCGCGCTGTCTATCAAAGGAGATTGCAGTTAGCAATTGTAATAATTGCTGCAGACATCCCTGTACATCACCGATAGCATATTCAATCATGGGAGGTATTGAGCAGTGACGGTGATGGGGGCTGATGTGTCGAGGCTGTTTTTTGCCATTGACCATTTTCAGCCAGATAGAGCAACTCATGTGAGGCGTTGTTTTCTAGAGGATCTGCTTGCATCAATTGATGGATGGCAACCGCGGAAACCCTGCGTTCTTTGCCTTGTGTGTCAAGCATACTCACGTCATCGGGCAAGAGGAGGCCACCTTTATCGAGCAAGACGCCATTTTGCATATCACCGCCATCATCAAGGTC
>DAIOSQ010000044.1:0-16224 GCA_036752465.1 Legionellaceae bacterium
GATCTCGCGTTAAAAAAATGGCCTCAGCTTCCGCTAAAATCGCAGCTTGATCCTGGGCATCGATCAGCAACACCCGAATCTCGCCAGCGCAAGGCTTATACATATCAAAACTATACTGGGCCAATGACCACATCACTTGGGCTTGATAGGATAGTGGCTGAGAGAGCTGGTAAATGCCCTCAGGCAAGGCCGTAACCGCATATGCAATGGCTGCAACATCGGTGCCCTGCTCCATGCCTATATAAACCTGCTTGACCGAGCCATCCGCATGACAGAGAACACAGACATCTCCCAACGCCCCGCGAAACCGCTGTGCGGCTAAATAGCGCTGCTCAACCGCACTTAGCTGATCCATGTGCTCGGCTGCCAGCAGTTGTAATGGGTATCCCGTAACTGCCTGGGTTTGATAAAATTGGCATGCTTGCATCATTACTCCCTCATCTGACCGCGAAATTGTTTGATTCTAACCCCAAAAAGCGCCAAAGATAATAAGTAAATCACTGTTGCTGCCAAAACATGTGCCAACAGCAGCCCCAAGCGATGTGACATCGATCGTTCCAACCAAAATGACAAGTTTTCGGCCGCATAGTTGAGATAAATCGACAAGACTGCATTAGCCAAAATGGTCTGCACTAAAAACCGCCACCAACCAGACATCGGTTTATAAATGCCACGTTTTATCAACAATACCAGTAAAACACCACAATTGAGATAACCCGCCAAAGCAGAAGCCAAAGCCAAGCCAGCATGCGCCAGGGGCCTAATGAGCAAAGCGCACAGGCAGGTATTGACCAACATAGCAACCGCACCTACTTTAACCGGGGTCTTAATATTTTGTTTGGCATAAAAACCAGACGCCAATACTTTGACCATCATAAACGCTGGAATACCACTACCTAAGGTGATGAGACTTTTTTGTGTCTGCAATGCATCGAAACTAGAAAAATGACCATAGGTAAAACAGCTGGCTATCAAGGGCAGCGCGAACAACATCAACCCCAGACCTGAGGGCAGGCCAATCAGTAGCAATAAGCGCAACGCCCAGTCTAGAGCCCGCGAAAATAACAGATCGCTCTGTTCAGCATGCCGCCGCGACAAATGCGGTAAGATAACCGTAGCAATGGCGACCCCAAACACGCCCAAAGGGAAATCCACTAAACGATCGGTATAAAACAACCAAGTTACACTGCCGACTTGTAAAAATGAAGCAAACACCGTATCAATCATCAAATTGATTTGGGCGATTGATACCCCAAACAACGCCGGAACCATCAGATGTAGCACCCGCTTAACGCCATCGTCACGCCAAAATATTTGTGGGCGAAGCAAGAGCTTTTTCTGAGCTAAAAATGGCAATTGGAACAACAATTGTACCATCCCAGCCAACAGCACGCCCCAAGCCAGCGCCAGCACAGGTGGCTGAAAATAATGGCTCAAATAGATTGCCGCACCCAACATCGATAGGTTTAATAACACCGGCGTGATTGCCGGAACGCCAAAATAGCCATAGGTATTCAAGATAGCACCAGCCATGGCAGTCAATGAAATGAGCATCAGGTAGGGAAAAGTTATCCGCAACATCTCGGTAGTCAGCACACTACGTGTCGATTCAGCGGCAAAGCCCGGGGCAAATATAACCGTTATCAGAGGTGCCGCACACACGGCGACCACGGTCACCAAAGTCAGCACCAATGACATACTGCCCAATATTCTGGCAATAAATGTGCGCACATCCGCCGCGGAGCGGGTTTTCTGGTATTCCGCCAGTACTGGCACAAACGCCTGTGAAAAAGCACCTTCGGCAAATAAACGGCGCATAAAATTAGGAATGCGGAAGGCAACATAGAATGCATCCATGCCCGCTTGCGCGCCAAACATTTGCGCAATCACCATATCGCGAACAAACCCAACGATGCGAGAGATGAATGTCATGACAGATACCAAAGAGGTAGCACGCAGCAAACTTTGACGCTTGGTGACGATGGCTTCGGACAAAGACATAGTTCAAATGGCCTATTGTGTGAGATTAGATGCGACAGATCTTGACAACTTCTCACGAATTATGCAAGATCGCACTCTTTTGTAAAATTGAATAATTGGAGATTGTAAGTGGCAAACATCAAGTCCGCGATCAAACGAGCCCGCCAAAATGTTAAGTTGCGCAAACAAAACGCAAGCGCCCGTTCTATGTTCCGCACATATGTCAAAAACGTTATTAAGGCAATTGAAGCCGGTGATAAACAAGCTGCTTCAGCCGCTTTTGCAAAAGCACAACCCGTTCTTGACAAAGCAGCTGGCAAAGGTTTGATTCACAAGAACAAAGCAGCACGCCTAAAAAGCCGCTTATCTGCTCGTGTTAAAGCCATGGCATAACCATTGGCGAGGGCTTCGGCCCCTACCCATACCACAAATAGCCTAAAATGAAACGAACCGTGTATCACGTCGCACGTATTCAGAGTGTGGCAGCGTTGCCAATTCTCGCAATTTAGTGCACTATTCGTGTTTTAATTAAATTGAGGAACAGATGGCAAAAGAAGACCACATTGAAATGGCAGGTACGGTGGTAGAAACGCTGCCCAACACCATGTTTCGCGTCGAGCTTGAAAATGGCCATATCGTCATAGCACATATTTCCGGAAGAATGCGTAAAAATTACATCCGAATTCTTACCGGAGACAAAGTCAAAGTTGAATTAACACCTTACGATTTAAGTAAAGGTCGCATTATATTTCGCGACAAAAACTAAGTGTAAATTTTCCCTTCAAGCAGGCTCAACGAGTAGAATGGGTATAGATAGCACGACGCTAAGTTCCTGCAATCATCATTTCACCGATAAGAATAGAGCCACAGCGCGTCGCTATATTTGGATTTAAATCATGGCCAATGGCACGAATGGCCAAAAACATTTGCATCAAGTTGCCTGCAATGGTCACTTCCTCCACCGGATATTGAATTTCACCGCGTTCGACCCAAAAGCCAGACGCTCCGCGTGAGTAATCTCCGGTCATCCCATTGATACCTTGTCCCATCAACTCAGTGACCAAGAACCCAGTATCCATCATCTTTACTAAATCATCGAAAGAATCCACATTGGCATCTGCCGTGAGGTTGTATACACCGCCGCAGTTAGCGGTAGTCGCTAAGCCTAGTTTTCTTGCTGAAAAGCAACTCAAAGCATATTGTCGCAATATGCCTTGCTCCACAAAAACATTCTGCCGGGTTGGCACACCCTCCGCATCAAACACTGCGCTGCCCAACGCTCTCGGTATGCGCGGTTGTTCATGAATGCGCACCCAGTCTGGAAAAATCTGCTGATCAAGTGCCTCCAACAAAAAAGATTGCTTGCGATACAGGTTGGTACCGCTGATGGCAGCAATCAGCGCACTCAAAATACCCGCCGACAACCGCGAAGAAAATAAAACCGGAGCCTTTTGTGTCTTGAGCTTGCGCGCTCCAAGTTTGCTTACAGTCCGCGCAACCGCACTTTGCGCAATCGCTTCAAGCGTTTCAAGCGCTGCGGGATGCCGCGCAGTCGAAAATTCATAGTCCCGTTGCATCGCTCCCTGTGCGGTGGCAATCAGCGAACAACTGATGGTATGGCGAGTACTATGCGCAAAATGCTCAAAGCCTTGCGAGGTGGCGTAGCCATGACAAAAATCATAGCTGGCCATATGAGTGCCATCGGTATTATCAATACGAGAGTCTATATTCAACGCATGGCGTTCACAGTGCAGGGCTTTGGCAATCGCTTGTTCCGGCGTAATATTCCAATGATGAAACAAATCTAAATCGCTAGAATCATCGTTCAGCAAGGCTTTTTCTGGCAAAGCAAAGCAAGGGTCTCCGGCACTAATTTTTGCAATCTCAATGGCTGCATGAACCATCGCCTCTAGAGCTTTTGTGGTCGTATCACTGCTGCTGGCACTGCCTTTTTGGTGACCGATATACACGGTGGTGCTGACGCCTTTGTCTTCACTGAAAGCTACTGTTTCCACCTCGCCCATGCGCACATCGACGGCAAAACCACTGTCATGATTGACGCTAACTGCAGCCTCATCAGCACCCAAAGTTTGCGCCAATTGCAGCACTTGATGCATGGTTGCTTGCAATTCTGTGGTTGACTTGCGCTGGTAAGTATTGTTATGTTTCGTTAAAGTTTTCATCATCAATCCAGGTTGATTCGACACGTTATGCACAAAGGATACTAGATTCAGATGCCAAGGCAAATCTTTTCATTGAGTATGCACATCCTCGTCGGTTGTATGCTGCTGAGTACGGCAAGTGCAGCCAATCATTGGCGCGTCTTGCAAGAAGGCCTTGCCTACAAAGATTACGGCCCCAGTATACTTTCGCCGTGGTCACATATCCACGTGTTTAAAATCGATTTGCGTTATTATCAATTGGACCTGGTCACCGCTCAAGATCTTTCTAAAGCACTGGCATCAGTCAATGAACTGGCGGATGCCAACCACGCGCTATTGGCCATTAATGGTGGTTTTTTTGATGAAAATTCTCAACCACTGGGCTTGCGTATAGGTCACCATCAACTGCGCCACCCGCTCAAAACAATTAGTTGGTGGGGGATCTTTTATATCAAACAACACACCGCACATATCACCAACTATCAACAGTTCAGCCAACATGCCAACATCAGCTTTGCCGTGCAAAGTGGGCCGAGATTATTGATAAATGGTCGTATACCGCGCCTCAAAGACGGGATAGCAGAGCGCTCAGCCCTCGGTATCAGTGATGACGGCACGATTATTATTTTGGTGACACAAAACTCCCCCCTGACCACCACGGCAGTAGCCCATTTGCTAAAAACCCGTTTACACTGCCGCTCCGCGCTTAATTTAGATGGCGGTGGCTCCAGCCAACTGTACGCCAATATCGCTAATTTTAAAATCAACGCTTATGGCTTTTCGCATGTCAGTGATGCCATTCTCGTCAAACCCTACAGCTAGACTCTGCTGGTGCGGTATCTGAGTGTATCTCCTATGATTTTCCACATGTTATCCACAAGATACTCAAGCAGTTATTCTCTTGCTATTTTACTAGAAACACATTATCTTGTTTAAATAAAGCTTTAAAAATCTATATGTTGTGTTTGCCTGTAAAAATAGCGCCAAACAATAGCTATCACCTGTGGAGGAAATATGTCGGAAGTGCTTGATCGGATACAAGATATATCGCATGACAATGGCATGGAATTGGCAGCCAATGCGCCAGGGTTACTCAAAACCATCAAACGCAATGGCAAAGTCATGCCTTATGATGAAAATAAAATCAAGATCGCCATCACCAAAGCATTTATTGCCGTCGAAGGCAACCATGCAGCTACATCTAATCGCATTCACGAGCAAATTGCCGCGCTTAGCATGCAAGTCACACAAGTTTTTCGCCGCCGCCTACCAACTGGAGGCACCCTCCACATTGAGGATATTCAAGATCAAGTCGAGCTGGCCCTGATGCGACATGCCCAATACCCGGTGGCCAGAGCCTATGTGCTATACCGCGAAGAACGTCGTAAAGCACGCGAACCTGTAGCAACACATACAGTGGATGAAGATACCTTACTCATCCTGATGCCAGACGGAACTTCCGTAC
Source organism: Legionellaceae bacterium (assembly GCA_036752465.1). Taxonomy (GTDB): domain Bacteria; phylum Pseudomonadota; class Gammaproteobacteria; order Legionellales; family Legionellaceae; genus DAIOSQ01. The sequence continues at coordinate 5,608 of DAIOSQ010000044.1, forward strand.
CGCTGGACTTGCAACGGATCACGACCATCGTCGCCGAAGCCTGCCGCAATCTACAACACGTGCAGCATGAGCCTATCATCAAAGATGCGCTGCGTAATCTGTATCAGCAAGCAAAGCTCGAAGATGTGCACAAAGCCTTGATCATGGCGGCACGTGCCTTGGTTGAGACCGAACCAAACTATACGTATGTCAGTGCACGCTTACTGTTAGACAGCCTGCGCAGCGAAGCTTTACGTAAGCTCAATCTGGCAACCACAGCCACTTTCGACGAAATGACGCAGCTATATCCAAGCTACTTTCAACAGTATTTGCAACACGGCATTCAACAAGGCATTCTTGACCCGAAACTGGCTGACTTTGATCTCGATGTCCTCAGCAAAGCACTGCTACCCGAACGTGATATGCAGTTTACCTATTTGAGCCTACAAACCTTGTATGATCGTTATTTTATTCATGACAAAGGCCTGCGCTATGAGTTGCCACAAGCCTTTTTTATGCGTGTCGCTATGGGGCTTGCGCTGCGTGAGCTACAAAAAGAGGAAAAAGCCATTGAGTTTTATACGCTGTTATCCTCGTTTGATTACATGTCATCAACCCCAACCTTATTCAATGCTGGCACACTGCGACCGCAGCTATCCAGCTGTTACCTGACCACCGTACCCGACAATTTAGACGGCATCTACAGTGCCATCAAAGATAATGCCTTGCTGTCAAAATTCGCCGGCGGTCTTGGTAACGACTGGACACCGGTACGCGCTATGGGCGCGCACATTCAAGGCACCAACGGCAAATCACAAGGCGTGGTACCCTTCCTCAATGTCGCCAATGCGACCGCAGTCGCAGTCAACCAAGGTGGCAAACGCAAAGGGGCGGTTTGTGCGTACTTGGAATGTTGGCACCGCGATGTCGAAGAATTTCTCGAGCTCAGAAAAAATACCGGTGATGACCGACGTCGCACCCACGATATGAATACCGCCTTATGGATCCCTGATTTATTCATGAAACGCGTTTTTGCTGACGATGAGTGGACTCTCTTCTCACCAGACGAAGTACCTGCACTACACGACAGCTACGGGAAAGCCTTTGAGGTCCTTTACCAAGCAGCAGAAGCCAACGCCAAACAAGGACTCATTCTGAATAGCAAAACCGTTTCCGCGGTGAAATTATGGCGTAAAATGCTCTCGATGTTGTTTGAGACCGGCCACCCCTGGTTAACCTTCAAAGATGCTTGTAATATACGCTCTCCGCAACAACATGTCGGCGTCATTCATAGCTCGAATCTATGTACTGAAATCACGCTCAATACCTCAGCCGAAGAAATTGCCGTCTGTAATTTAGGCAGCATCAACTTACCCGCACACATCCAAGACGGTGTGCTGAATCAAAAAAAATTGCAACAAACCATTCAAACCGCGATTCGCATGCTGGATAACGTGATTGATATCAACTACTATTCGGTGCCACAAGCAAGAAATTCTAATTTGAAACACCGACCGATTGGCCTCGGTTTGATGGGCTTTCAAGATGCATTGTACGCCCTCAATCTTGACTATACGTCCGCAGCAGCCCTAAGCTTTGCCGACACTTCCATGGAAATGATCAGCTACTACGCCATAGAAGCCTCCAGTCAGCTGGCCAAAGAACGCGGTTGTTATCCAAGTTACGAAGGCTCTTTGTGGAGCAAAGGAATATTGCCGATTGACTCTATCAATCTGCTGCAGCAAACCCGTGATCAATACTTAGACCAAGATCGTTCACAAACACTGGATTGGGAAGCGTTGCGCATATTGGTGCGCACCCAAGGGATGCGCAATTCGAATGTTATGGCCATTGCTCCTACCGCAACCATCTCCAATATTTGTGGCGTATCACAATCCATTGAACCGACCTATCAAAACCTATATGTCAAATCAAATTTATCCGGGGAATTTACAGTCATTAATCCTTACTTGGTCGCTGATTTGAAAAAACTAAACCTATGGGACGAAGTCATGGTGAACGACTTAAAATATTTCAATGGCAGCGTACAACCGATACACCGTATTCCAGACAACCTCAAAAAACGCTATGCCACCGCATTTGAAATAGATGCCACGTGGTTGGTTGAGGCTGCTTCAAAAAGACAAAAATGGTTAGATCAAGCACAATCCTTGAATATTTACATGGCGAAACCCTCAGGTAAAAAACTCGACGAGTTATATCGCTTGGCGTGGATTCGCGGCCTGAAAACCACATACTATCTGCGCAGCTTAGGTGCGACCAACGCAGAAAAATCAACCATCAGTGACAGCGCGCTCAATGCTGTCAAACTAGAAGAACCGAAGGCATGCTCAATCCTTGACCCCGACTGCGAAGCATGCCAATAACCTAACGACGTATCGTGGGTAAGCCCGCCTTGATATGGGCGCGCCTTACCCAATAACTGGAGAATCAATATGTCTGCTATACAATTGCCTGAACTGCACGCATCCCCTGCAAACATTGGTGCCACCGGGCTTGAATTGCTCGAAATGGGTGCGGCACGCATTCAAGTTGATGATAAAAAAATTATCAATTGCCGAGCGGATTTAAACCAACTGGTCCCGTTCAAATATAGCTGGGCTTGGGAAAAGTACTTGGCTGGCTGTGCCAACCACTGGATGCCAAATGAAGTCAACATGAGCGCTGATGTCGCACTCTGGCAAGACCCACAAGGATTAACTGCTGATGAACGCTTAATCATCAAACGCAATCTCGGTTTCTTTTCCACCGCTGATTCCTTAGTTGCTAATAATTTAGTGCTCGCCGTGTACCGCCACATCACCAATCCTGAATGCCGCCAATATTTATTGCGTCAAGCATTTGAAGAAGCCTTGCACACGCATGCCTATCAATATATCGTCGAAAGCCTGGGACTAGATTCAGCTGAAGTGTTTAATATGTATCGAGAAGTGCCTTCGGTTTCCACAAAAGCAACTTGGGCATTGCCATTCACCCAGAGCCTAGGCGATCCGCAATTCCATACAGGCACCCCAACCGCTGATCAACGCCTCTTACGTGACTTAATCGCCTTTTATGTGGTATTCGAAGGTATTTTCTTCTACGTTGGCTTTACACAGATATTATCCATGGGTAGACGTAACAAGATGGTGGGTACTTCCGAGCAATTTCAATATATCCTCCGTGATGAATCCATGCACATGAATTTTGGTATCGACGTTATCAATCAAATCAAAATTGAAAATCCTCACCTTTGGACCACTGAATTCAAGCAAGATATCATCAAACTCATTAAAGATGGGGTCGAACTGGAATACGCCTATGCCAGAGACACCATGCCGCATGGAATTTTAGGCATGAACGCCACTATGTTTGAGGAGTATTTACATTTCATTGCCAATCGCCGCTTGGCACAAATCGGCCTGGGTGAACAATACCCAGGTGCTGAAAATCCATTCCCCTGGATGAGTGAAATGTTAGATCTCAAAAAAGAAAAAAACTTTTTTGAAACCCGCGTGATTGAATATCAAGCGGGGGGCACTTTAAGTTGGGAGGATGAATAAATTATTCACGCCGCAACTGCGGAAATAAAATCACATCCCGTATCGAGGGGGCATTGGTCAACAGCATCACTAGGCGATCTATGCCTATGCCCTCGCCTGCAGTAGGTGGCATGCCATATTCTAGAGCTTCAATATAATCACTATCAAAGTGCATGGCTTCCATATCACCCGCATCTTTTTCTGTAACCTGAGCATGGAAGCGTTGCGCTTGGTCTTCCGCGTCATTAAGCTCTGAAAAACCATTGGCTATTTCTCGGCCGGCAATAAATAACTCGAAACGATCGGTGATCAGTGGGTTGTGCTGATTTCTGCGTGCCAATGGCGAAACTTCCGTCGGATATTCGGTAATAAAAGTTGGTTGGATCAACTGCTGTTCGATGGTTTCTTCAAACAATATCATCTGCAATTTACCAAGCCCATCTGATGTTTTATAACTCAATTTAAGGTGATCAAGCATCTTCCGAAGTTCAGTCAAATTATCTAAAGATTCCATAGTCATAGCAGGATGATGGTGGACAATGGCTTCACGAATACTCATCCTGGTAAATTCTTTATTAAAATCAAGCTGATGCCCCTGATACTCCAACTGTCGTTGCCCCACAACTTCATCACATAAATAATGCAACAGCTGTTCAGTCAAGTTCATCAAATCTTGGTAATCGGCGTAGGCTTGATAGAATTCCATCATGGTAAACTCAGGGTTGTGCCGCGTCGACATCCCTTCATTGCGGAAATTACGGTTGATTTCGTAGACTTTTTCAAACCCACCGACAACCAAACGTTTGAGATATAACTCAGGCGCAACGCGCAGATAGAGTTGCATATCAAGGGTATTGTGATGGGTAACAAAAGGTCGCGCCACAGCACCACCCGGGATGGGATGCATCATCGGCGTTTCCACTTCGAGAAATTGCTGGCGCTCCATAAAGCGTCTTAAGGCTTGTATCAACTGTGAGCGACAGACAAACACCCGCCGACTGTCTTCATTGGCTATTAAATCAACATAACGTTTGCGATAACGGAGTTCTTGATCAGCTAAACCATGAAATTTATCCGGCAATGGGCGCAATGACTTAGTCAGCAAAACCAGCTCACTGGCATGCACGGTCATTTCACCGCTATTGGTGATAAACAACTCCCCACTGACCCCGATAATATCACCAAGATCCCAATGCTTGAACTGCTCATAATATTCAGGAACATCATTTTGTCGCAGGTAAACTTGTATGCGACCGGACACATCTTGAATGTGCAAAAAACTCGCCTTGCCCATGACACGCCGCAGCACGATGCGCCCAGCCAAGTTCACTTTAATCTGCTGTTGTGCCAATTCTTCTTTGCTCATCGTCGCGTATTGTTGCAACAAATCCTGTGCTAAATGCTGTTTGCGAAAATCATTAGGGAAATTAAACCCTTGCTGTCGCAACGCAGCTAACTTTTGCTGGCGAACGTAATATACTTCACTTTCATCTAAGATTTCTTCTGTCATGTTTATTCGATTCCCATTTTGAGACTTTCAATGATAAATTGGTCGAGATCGCCATCTAGAACGGCTTGCGTATTGCCAGTTTCTACGCCAGTGCGCAAGTCTTTAATCCGTGATTGATCTAATACATAAGAGCGTATTTGCGAGCCCCAACCAATATCTGATTTACTCGCTTCCAGCGCTTGTTGTTCAACTGTTTTCTTTTGTATTTCCAGTTCGTACAGTTTCGCACGCAATTGCTTCATGGCCTGATCTTTATTTTTATGTTGACTACGGTCGGTTTGACACTGCACCACCGTATTTGTCGGCACATGCGTAATGCGCACAGCTGAGTCCGTACGATTAACATGCTGACCACCTGCACCTGAGGCTCGGTAGGTATCAATGCGCAAATCGGCAGGATTGATCGCAATCTCGATATCATCATCAACTTCGGCTGAAACAAATACCGAAGCAAACGAAGTATGGCGCCGATTGCCGGAATCAAAAGGTGATTTCCGCACCAAGCGATGCACTCCTGTTTCGGTACGCAACCAACCGTACGCATAGTCACCGGCAAAATAAATAGTCGCGCTCTTTATCCCGGCTACCTCACCCGCCGAACACTCGACCAGTTGGGTATCGAACCCATGTTGTTCACCCCAGCGCAAATACATACGCAACAACATCTCTGCCCAATCTTGTGCTTCTGTACCACCTGAACCGGCCTGAATATCAAGATAGGCATGGTTTTTATCCATTTTTCCGGAAAACATCCGTTGAAATTCGAGTGTTGCCACCACTTGCTCGATAGCAGCGACATCTTTTGCCAAAGCATGAATAGCGGCATCATCATTTTCTTCACGTGCCATACTGAATAAATCGCCACTGTCGCTGAGGCTTTCTGACAAACGTGCCAAGGTAAAAACGACATGCTCTAGCATAACCCGCTCTTTGCCTAAAGCTTGCGCCCTTTGTGGCTGTTGCCATATGTTAGCAGACTCGAGTTCACGCACGACCTCTTCGAGACGCTCACGTTTAACATCAAAGTCAAAGGTACCCCCGAAGCGCTTGCAGACGACTATCTAGCGCTTGTAATTGTGCTTGTATGTGATTAACTTCTAACATGGTTTCCCTTGAAAAATGCAGCTATTCAACACAATTCTGCACACTTCAGGCAACGGGCTGAATAGTTACGAAAAAATCAACTAAATACTGAGGCCAGTATATACCGCAGCTGCTATTTAAGCAAAACTCACCATAACAGGGACGTGCGCAGAAGTCTCTTATGCAAAGCCGCAGAACATAGCAACGCTTAATCTATCATGCGCGCTCTCACACGACTGATAGCTTGCGTTAAAATTTGTGACACGCGGGATTCGGTGACCTCGAGGATTTCGCCGATTTCTTTTAAATTCAAATCATGTTCATAATACAGTGACAACGCCAAACGCTCTTTTTTTGGCAACCCGCCAATGGTTTGGCTTAAGCGCACTTTCATATCCAAGAACAAAGCCTGCGTGTGCGGCTCGTTGTTAGGCAAATGATTTTCTGACGTAAGCTGATCATCTGTCACCCCTACATCGTCAAACCCATATAAATGTGCACCATTGGCATCATTCAAGATGTCATGGTACTCATCCAAGCTCACCTCAAGTACCGCAGCAACTTCATGATCCTTGGCATCACGGCCGGTGCGATTTTCAACTTGTTTGATGGCTTGCGAAATAACCCTGGCATTGCGATATACCGAACGCGGGACCCAATCATTGCGCCGCACTTCATCCAACATATACCCGCGAATCCGTATGCCTGCATACGTCTCGAAGGAAGCACCCTTAGAAGCATCGTAGTGCCTCACCGCCTCTAGCAACCCAAGCATACCAGATTGCATCAGATCATCGAGCAAAATAGTTTTAGGTAGTCTCGCCAACAAATGTAAGGCGATGCGCTTTACCAAAGTAGCATGGGTTTTAACCAATGCTTCTTGGGTTGTTTGCTTAATTTTTTCATGTGCCGTCCCTGCATCCACAACTCACTCCTTGTTGTTCACCTGCGACAATCTACGGATTAAATCAGGGCCCTGATAAATTAATCCACTATAAACCTGTATCAATTTGGCCCCCGCTGTTAGTTTTTCTGTTGCACTGTCTATATTGTCAATACCACCTACGCCAATCAGCGTGACATCATGACCCACAACCGTCTTGAGAATGCGCAAACACTCCGTGGCTCTGGATAACAAAGGTCTACCACTGAGACCACCTGTTTCACCACCATGGCGAAGCTTACTAACATCAGCCGGACGCTGACTGGTGGTATTGGTGGCGATGATGCCATCGATACCTAACGCAACAATCACGTCGGCCATGCGTTTTAAGGTATCATCCGTTTCATCGGGAGAAATTTTAACCACCAACGGCACATACCGTTGATATGTATCCGCCAAATGCAGCTGCTCTTCACGTAGGTGACTGATTAAGTCGCGAAAATATTCTGGATGTTGTAATGCCCGCAGATCTGGGGTATTGGGCGAAGAAATGTTGATGGTGACATAAGATGCATGCGGATAAACCTGCTGCATGCAATACGCATAGTCATGCATCGCCAGAGACAGGGGTGTATCCTTATTTTTACCAATATTAATCCCTAAAATGCCATGATAGTTTGCTTGTTGCACGTTGGCTATTAATTGGTGCACACCATCATTATTAAAGCCCATGCGATTAATAATGGCATGCCTTTGCGGCACACGAAATAACCTTGGTTTAGGGTTGCCCGGTTGCGCTTTGGGAGTCACGGTCCCCACCTCAATAAAACCAAACCCCAATTTTGCTAAGGCAGCTAAATGCGCGCCATTTTTATCAAAACCGGCAGCCAAACCGACAACATTGGGAAAGGTCAAACCCATTGCCCTCACCGGCTCTGCAACTTGTTGTTTGTAGACGGGCATCAGCTTCAATAGCACCAATGCAAGGGTATGTGCCCGCTCGGCATCCAGACAAAACAACAACGGCCGAATCCATGCATACATCTGCAACCTCTCAATCCACCTGTTTTTTGCCTGGAACAGTACACAATTGTGGCCAAACACGCAACATAGCATCCGCCGTTGCCGCCGTCTTATGCGCAACTTCGCGCAGTTCAGCACCGTAGTGTAGGCGCTGTAGTTGCAACAACACCGGACCTAATAATACCGATGGTTTATCATGCCCATTCTGCAACGGAAAGATCCGCACTTCCTTAGCTACTCTAGCCAACTCTTGAATGATATACAGGTGGATATCCAAATCTTCAAGACAATCATGAAACAGATAATAACCACTAATCGCAATGTCAAACACAAAATCAGCAAATGGCAAACGTTCGTTGAGTTGTAGCAACCGCGGCTCGTAGATCGTGATGTGCGGAAATTCTTGCGGCAATAGTTGAGCTTCATATGAGAATTCTAAAATTTTTTTAGATTTGTCTTGGTCGCTCAAACAAAAAAGTTGCGCAAAAGATGAGACATCTTCTGTGCTGAGTGACACTCCAGTCATCATACATTACTCCTTAGCAAGCCATGTGAATATCAGGTCCGTTAAGCATTGGCATTGGCATTGGCACCGGCAACTGCTCGAATCATCCCAATATCCCGGTATTTTATTGCGCCGTGCATGTTTTAGTTATGGCAACCAGCTTATGTGCTATCCAAACCAAAAAATCAGTGTAAAATGAGTGCAGAACAACGGAATATTAAGAACCCTTTATGGAGTATGGCATGCAATATCCACAAAGTGAAATGTTAGAAATGCTCAGAGAGAGCGTGCGGCAATTTGCCAGCCGTGAAATCGCACCTATCGCCAGCGCCATTGACACCAACAACACCTTTCCAAACCATCTTTGGCGATTACTTGGTGATTTGGGGGTGCTGGGGATTTCCGTCAGCGAAGAGTTTGGTGGAGCCAACATGGGTTATTTGGCCCATGTCATCGCCATGGAGGAAATTTCTCGCGCATCAGCCGCGGTAGGATTAAGTTACGGCGCTCACTCTAACCTTTGTGTCAATCAAATTTATTTAAATGGCACCCAAGCACAAAAAACGCATTACTTACCAAAATTGATTCGTGGTGAGCATATAGGTGCCCTTGCCATGAGTGAATCAAACGCAGGTTCAGACGTGGTCAGTATGCAATTGTCCGCACAGCCACAGCAAGATTATTTTATTCTGAATGGCACTAAAATGTGGATTACCAATGGCCCTGATGCAGATGTCCTGGTGGTTTACGCCAAAACTGATAAACATGCCGGCAGCAAAGGAATCACTGCATTTATCATAGAGAAATCATTTAAAGGCTTTAGCACCGCCCAAAAGCTAGATAAGCTGGGTATGCGTGGCTCAAACACCTGCGAACTTGTGTTTGCAGATTGCATCGTTCCCAAAGAAAATATACTCGGTGAACTCAATCAGGGTATTAAGGTTCTAATGAGGGGGCTGGATTACGAGCGTACTGTGCTAGCAGCTGGCCCTGTTGGCATCATGCAGGCCTGCCTTGATGTGGTATTGCCCTATACCCATCAGCGCAAGCAGTTTAATCAAGCAATAGGCGAGTTTCAATTCACCCAAGGCAAGCTTGCCGACATGTATACCGAGCTTTCCGCTTCTCGTGCTTTTTTATACGCAGTGGCCAATAATTGCGACAGTGGCCTGATCAATCGTAAAGATGCCGCCAGTGTCATTCTGTATGCCTCAGAAAAAGCAACACAAATGTGTCTGCAAGCCATACAAATTCTTGGCGGAAATGGTTATACTAACGACTATCCTACCGGTAGATTGCTTCGTGACGCTAAACTATATGAAATCGGAGCGGGTACTTCGGAAATTCGCAGAATGCTCATAGGTCGAGAATTATTTCAAGAAACACTATAAGGAGCTCAAGCCATGCATCAAGATGATATCGTTATTGTAGCCGCCAAAAGAACTCCAATAGGGGCTATGCTTGGCGCATTATCTAGCCTCACAGCGCCTCAATTACAAGCAGTTAGTCACAAAGCAGCCCTGCAACAAGCCGGTATTACCGACGGTAACATCAGCGAGGTCATCTCCGGTTGTGTCCTACAAGCCGGCATCGGCCAGGCACCAGCCAGACAAGCTGCTATCCAAGCAGACTTGCCCAATAGCGTACCTGCGACCACCATCAATAAAATGTGTGGATCCGGCATGACTGCCGTGATGCTTGCCCATGATAAAATTTGCCTAAACCCAGACAATATCATCTTAGCCGGCGGCATGGAGAGCATGAGCAATGCGCCTTACCTGTTAAAAAAAGCTCGTAGTGGCTATCGCTTAGGCCATGGCGAATTAATCGACCACATGTTCTTCGATGGTCTAGAAGATGCCTATGACAAAGGCAAAATGATGGGTTATTTTGCAGAAGAAACGGCCACATCTTATCAAATTTCACGTACCGCTCTCGACAGTTTTGCACATGAATCCATGACCCGTGCACTGAATGCACAGCAGCATGGCTATTTTCAGCAAGAAATAGTACCGATGGAGGTATCTCAAGGTAAAACATCTGTTCAAGTACAGCAGGATGAATGCCCAGATGCCAACAAACTATCCAAAAT